>JBBQDX010000030.1:0-22685 GCA_038320125.1 Rhodobacterales bacterium
CTGGCGCTGTTCAACTCCTCCGGCATGCCCGCGCCCTACGAGTCGCGCGGCGAATACGGCGTGGCGTCGGGACACGCGGTGATGGACCTCATCGCCAGGAACATCCGGGCGCGCGACATTGTCACCCGCAAGTCGCTGGAGAACGCCGCCCGCGTCGTCGCCTGCACCGGCGGGTCGACCAATGCGGGCCTGCACCTGCCCGCCATCGCCCACGAGGCGGGGATCGAGTTCACCCTGCAGGACGTCTGCGACATCTTCCGCGACACGCCCTATTTCGTCGACATGAAGCCGGGCGGGCAATACGTCGCCAAGGATCTCTACGAAGCCGGCGGCGTGCCGGTGGTGATGAAGGAGCTGCGAAAGGCCGGGCTGATCCACGAGGACTGCATGACGGCGCATGGCAAGACCATCGGCGAGATGCTCGACACCGTGCGGGGCGAGGCCGATGGCCGCGTCATCCATCCCGTCGCCACCCCCCTCACGAAGACCGGCGGCGTCGTCGGCCTGATCGGCAACCTGGCCCCCGAGGGGGCGATCGTGAAGGTCGCGGGCATGACGCCGGACCAGCAGGTGTTCAGCGGCCCGGCGCGGGTGTTCGAATGCGAGGAGGACGCCTTCGAGGCGGTCAAGGCGCGCGGCTACGCGGAAGGCGAGGTCATCGTCATCCGCAACGAGGGTCCCGCGGGCGGGCCGGGCATGCGCGAGATGCTGGCGACGACGGCGGCGCTGTCGGGGCAGGGGATGGGCAAGAAGGTCGCGCTCATAACCGACGGGCGGTTTTCGGGCGCGACGCGCGGCTTCTGCGTCGGCCACGTCGGGCCGGAGGCGGCGCACGGCGGGCCGATCGCGCTCTTGCGCACCGGCGACGTCATCACGCTGAACGCCATCGAGGGCACGATTTCCGTCGATCTAAGCGACGCGGAGATGGACGCGCGGCGCGCCGGCTGGACCGGACCGCGGCCGACGATCTACACATCCGGCGCACTGTGGAAGTACGCGAAGCTCGTCGGCTCCGCCCGGCTGGGGGCCTGCACCCATCCCGGCGGCCGCGGCGAGGCGCATGTCTACATGGACCTCTGAGGGCACCATGGCGGGCGGCGTCTGCGCGAGAGGCGACGCCCGGCCGCGACACGCTGTCGAAGGCCCGCACCGGGTCCGCGGGCGATCGGGATCGGACGCAGGATAGCGGTTCGCGATCAGCGGAAACGAGAACGATGGCGGGCTGCGAATACCACCGTTTCCGCGTTTCTTGCCCCGGTTTAATCCTGAAACGAACCCGGCATTGGCCGGTTTGCGGCATGGTCGTGCCGCAATCGAAAGGCATTCCCTCGGCTCAACCGAACTTGTTCCAAGGGTCTGCCGACATGGATCGACTGTCTGAAATGGAAGCCTTCGCCACCGTCGTGGACCAGGGCGGATTTACCGATGCGGCCCGCAAGCTGGGGATCTCCAAATCGGCGGTGTCCAAGCATGTCTCCTCGCTGGAGACACGCCTTGGCGCCCGCCTCCTGAACCGCACGACGCGGCGGGTTTCGCCGACCGAGATCGGGCTGGCCTACTACGACCGCGCCCGTCGCGTGCTCAACGATGCCGGCGAGGCCGATGCGCTCGTCACCTCGATGCAGAGCGCGCCCTCGGGCATGCTGCGGGTGTCGGTGGCGACCGATTTCGGAGTCAATCACCTCTCGCCGATCCTCGGGAGCTTTCTGCACGAATATCCCGACATCACCGTCAACATGGTGCTCAACAACCGCTACGTGGAGCTCATCTCCGAGGGGTTCGACCTGGCCATCCGCGTCGGCGAGCTGGAGGACAGCTCGTTGCGCGCCCGCAAGCTGGCGGAGAGCCACAAGCAGATGATCGCCTCGCCCGCCTACCTCGAGGAATACGGGCGGCCGCAGCGGATCGACGATCTCAATGAGCACAAGCTGCTGCACTACTCGAACCAGTCCAACGGCTCGGTCTGGAAGCTGACGTCGCCCTCGGGCGAGAAGCGCCAGGTCCGCTCCGCCGGCTGGTTGACGGTGAACGACGGGCAGTCGCTGCTCAACGCGGCGATGGGGGGCCTCGGCATCGCGTTCCTGCCCGATTTCCTCTATGCCAACGCAATGAAGAGCGGCCGGCTGGTCCCTGCCATCGAAGGATTGGCACCGGAGACGCAGGGCATCTACGCGGTCTATCCGCCGGGCCGCTACACGCAGCCCAAGGTGCGCGCCTTCATCGACTTCCTGGTCGATAGCTTCCGCGAGAAGGGCCCCGGCGGCTGGTGACCGGGCGGGCCGGGCAACCGGCGACCGGCCGCGCTCAGCGGGTCGAGGTGACCACCGCCTCGACCCGCCGGTTGAGGGCACGCCCCTCCTCCGTGTCGTTGCGGGTCAGCGGTGCGAAGAAGCCCGCGCCCCAGATCTCGATGCGGGAGGCCGCGATGGCGTATCGGCGCGTCAGCAGCGCGCGCGCGCTGTCGGCGCGGCTGCGCGACAGACCCATGTTCGCCTCCGCGCTGCCTTCCGCGTCGGTATGGCCCACCAGCGCGATCGTGGTTTCCGGGCTGGCAGTGAGGTAGTCGGCGAGGGCCGCGAGGGAGCCGTAGGTCTCCTCGGACAGGGTCGTGCTGCCGGTGGCGAAATTAAGGTCCGACAGCACCGCGTGGCCGGTGTCGCGCAGGCTCCGCGCTATGTCGGTGCCCTCCGCCCCGGAGACCGGTCCGGAAACCGCCGGCACCCCCTCGGAGGACCTGGTGGCGACCACCGGCGGGACTTTGGCGTCGGGATCGACGAAGGTGGACTGGACGTAGCCCAGCGCGCCCGACCGGCTGACCATCAGCGTCGCCCAGCCCTCGCCCTTGCGCGCCGAGAGGTAGCGGAAATCGGCGAGGTCGACGAACATCTCGGGCGCCGGTGTCACGTCGATCTCGAAGCGGAAATCGAACCCGCCGCAGGCGCGCGTGGCGCAGATGAAGACCACGGTCCAGCCCTCCGCCTCGAGCTGCGCGCGCAGGGGGGCGAGCAGTTGCAGCGTCGTCATCCCTTCGGCGGGAAGACTCCAGACGCGACGGGTGACGGTGCCCTCGGCGGTGACCTGCGGCAGCGTTTCGGCGAAGGCGCCGATGGCGACCCGGTGGCTGCCGAGCGGGGTCGTCTCGGTCAGCGTCTGCGTAGCGGGGCCGGGCAGCGACAGATCGAACGCCGCGGCGGCGCCGGGCAGCGCCGTCAGCGACAGCGCGACCGCAAGACGGATCACGCGATGCCGCCGCGGGCCTGGGCGTGATATTCGGGGTTCGGAGCCATGGCGATGGCCGAGGCGACCCGGTTCGTCATGTTGAAGAATCCCGCAACCGAGGCCAGATCGAAAATGTCCCGCTCGCTGAGCCCCTGGTCGCGCAGCACCTGCCGGTCGGCTTCCTCCACGCTCGCGGAGGCCTTCGTCATCTGCACCGCGAAGTCCAGCATCGCCCGCTGACGTGGGTCGAGCGGGGCGACGCGGTAATTCATCGCGATCATCTCGCCCAGCGTCGGGTCGCCCGAGAGCGCGCGCACCGCCGCGCCATGCGCCACCAGGCAGTAGAAGCACCGGTTCTCGGCGGAGACGGCCACGGCGACCATTTCGCGCTCCAGTTTGGTCAGGCCGGAGGGGGCCAGCATCAGGTCGTTATACATGGCGGTGAAGGCGTCGAGCTTGGCCGCGTCGAACGCATAGGCACGCAGGACGTTGGGCACGAAGCCGAGCTTTTCGGTGCAGATGTCGAAATAGCGCTGCGTTTCGCTTGGCAGGGGCGAGAGGGGCGGCAGGTCGAGGGCGGTCGATCGGTCGTCGGTCATGTCGGACTCCAGTAGCGGTAGCCGCCGCGTTGCACGAGGCCGGCCCGCCCGTACAACGCGAGTGCCGCGGTATTGTTCGCCTCGACAGGCAGGGCGATGTGGCGTGCGTCGTGTCCACGGCCCCATCTCGCGGCATGGGCCATCCCGATCAGGCCGAGGCCCCGGCGGCGGAAGCGCGGCAGGGTCAGGACCATGTGGCAGACGACGATGCCCTCGTGGATCGCGACGAAGAGCGCCCCCGCCGCCCGGTCGTCGAGCCGCAGCAGGATCGCGGCTTTCGGTTCGGGCGCGCGCCAGGCGGGGGCACGGCGGTCTCCCCCGTTGCCGTGCCCGTCCCACAGCGCGTCGCAGATCGCCAGCGGCGGCCAGTGCGCGAAGCCGCTCACCGACGGCAGATCGCCCCGAAAGGCATCGAGCGGCCCGGCCATCAGCATGGAGCCGCCGCTCGCGGCGTAGCCCCGGTCGGACAGGAGCGCGGCGAGATCGTCCTCGGCCCCGTCGCGGGTGCCGAAGATCGTGCCGGGGCGGTCGGTTTCCACCTGCGAGATGGCGCCCGCGTCGGCTACGGCCCCCGCACGCAGGCGGGCCGAGATGGCGCGCCGCGTGCCGGTCCGCTCGGCAGGCAGGTCGAAAGGGCCGATCCGGTTGAGCCGTGAGGGCGGCCAGGTCGCGCGGATGGCCGCCATGATCCGGGCGCCATCAGGAAGCCCGGCAGGATCGTCGTTGCTCCCGGTCACGGCAGCAGCGTCGCCAGCCGTGCGGTCGCCGCGTCGAGCCGTGCGCGGTCCTGTCCCCGGATGACGATGTTGGCGCCGAAGCGGCCGTCCTTCTGGAACGGGTAGGAGCCGACGGCGAGGTCGGGATAGTCCTTCGCCAGCGCGCCCAGCGGCCCGGCGATGTCGCCCTCGGCGCGCTCTATGCGGGTGGAGGTCGAGAGGAGCGGCGCGCCGCCTTTCAGCGTCGGCAGCACGCTCGCCACCATCGCCTCGAACACCGCGGGCACGCCGGCCATGGCGTGCACGTTGCCAAGGGTGAATCCGGGGGCCACGGAGACGGGGTTCTCGATCAGCGCCGCCCCCTCGGGGATGCGGGCCATGCGCAGGCGCGCTTCGTTGAGTTCCGATCCGGTCCTGGCGTAATGCGCCGCCAGCAGCGTCCGGGCGTCGTCGCGCACGTCGACTGCCGCGCCGAAGGCCGCGCCGATGGCGTCGGCGGTGATGTCGTCATGCGTCGGCCCGATGCCGCCGGAGGTGAAGACGTGATCCCAGGAGGCGCTCAGCGCCTGGACGGCGGCGACGATGCCGTCGTGGTCGTCGGCCACCACGCGCACCTCCCTGAGGTCGATCCCGGCTTCGGTCAGTCGCCCGGCCAGGTGGTGCATGTTGGCGTCGCGGGTGCGCCCCGAAAGGATCTCGTCGCCGATCACGAGCATCGCGGCGGTGGGGTTGGGCATGGCTGGTCTCCTGTCTTCCCTGCGGTATAGGACGCGGCCATGCGCTTCGCCACTCCGCTCGTTCCCGCCACGCTCGTCCGCCGCTACAAACGGTTCCTCGCGGATGCGGTGCTGGCGGACGGCCGGCAGGTGGTCGTGCATTGCCCCAACCCCGGCGCGATGACGGGGCTGGCCGAGCCGGGGATGCGGATCTGGGTCGAGCCCAACGATGATCCGCGCAAGAAACTCGGGTTCGGCTGGCGGCTGGTGGAACTGCCCGGCGGTCACATGGCGGGGATCGACACCGGCGTGCCGAACCGCGTGGTGGGCGAGGCGCTGCGGGCGGGACGTATCGCGGGGCTCGGCGGCGACGTGCGGGCGGAGGTGCCCTACGGCACGCGCAGCCGGGTCGATTTCCTGCTGACCGGGGCCGGGCGCGCAACCTACGTCGAAGTCAAGAACTGCCATCTGCGGCGGCAGGGCGACCTCGCGGAGTTTCCTGATTGCGTGACGCTGCGGGGCGCGCGGCACATGGACGAGCTGGCGCGCGAGGTGGCGGAGGGGCACCGCGCCGTGCTGATCTTCGTCGTGCAGCGCACCGACTGCGCCCGCGTGGCGGTGGCCGCCGACATCGACCCCGGATATGCCCGCGCCTTTGCGGCGGCCCGCGCGGCGGGGGTGGAGGTGATCTGCCTCTCGACGCGGATCACGGTGGCGGGGGTCGAGGCCGGTCCGCCGTTGCCTCTGATCGGTGGATAATCGGCGCGCGGAGCATTATGTGGACCGCGACGAGCAGGAGTGAGCGCCTTGGACCAGCATCGCGGCCGATTGACACGGGACGGCATCCGCATCCACGAGGATGCCGACTTCGCCGGGATGCACAAGGCCGGTCGCCTCGCCGCCGACATCCTCGACCGCATCGCCGCTCATGTGGTGCCGGGCGCCACGACCGGGATGCTCGACGCGCTCATCGTCGACTGGATCGGCGGGGCCGGGGCCGTGTCGGCAACGGTCGGCTACAAGGGCTACGCCCATGCCTCCTGCATCAGCGTCAACCATGTCGTCTGCCACGGCATCCCAGGCGACAAGGTGCTGGGCGACGGCGACATCGTCAACATCGACGTCACCGTCATCGTCGATGGCTGGTTCGGCGACAGTTCGCGGATGTATGTGGCGGGCACCCTGGGGCGCAAGGCGCAACGCCTGATCGAGGTGACCCATGACGCGCTGATGAAGGGGATCGAGGCGGTAAGGCCCGGCAATACCTTCGGCGACATCGGCCACGCGATCCAGTCCTATGCCGAGGCGCACCGCATGTCCGTGGTGCGCGACTTCTGCGGTCACGGGCTGGGCCGGGTGTTCCACGCGCCGCCCAACGTGCTCCACTACGGACGGGTGGGAACCGGGCCGGTGCTGGAGGAGGGGATGTTCTTCACCATCGAGCCGATGGTGAACCTCGGGAGGCCCGAGACCAAGGTGCTGGCCGACGACTGGACCGCCGTGACCCGCGACAAGTCGCTGTCGGCGCAGTTCGAGCATTCCATCGGCGTGACGGCGACGGGGGCGGAGATCTTCACGGCGTCGCCTGCAAGGATGTTCCACCCCACCTACGCGACCGGCGCTTGACCCGGATTTAACGGGAGGCGGGCAATGAGGTGGGGCCATGCGCCGCGCCGCCCCCGATCCGCCCGCCTTGCACGAGGCTCCGCTGCCCGATCTCTTCGCGGCCGCGACGCCGGTGCCGCAGGGCGCTGGAGTCCGTGCCCGAATCCGACGGCCGCCTCGCCCACTGGGTCCGCCTGCGCCGGCGGTTCATGGAGGGGGGTGCGGCGGCCATGCCGGACTACGAGCTTCTGGAACTCCTGCTGTTCCGCGCCCTGCCGCGCGGCGACGTCAAGCCGCTGGCCCAAGCGCCTGCTGCGGACGTTCGGCGACCTGAACCGTGTCATGGCCGCTCCGCCGGCGCATCTCGCGGAGATCGACGGAGGCGGACCTGCGGTCGTCGAGCAGCTCAAGATCATGGAGACGCTCGGCCACCGGATGGCGTGGGCGAGGGTGATCGGCCAGCCGGTGCTCGCAAGCTGGACGGCGCTCCGGGACTATCTGCGGACCGCGCTGTCGCATCAGGAGACGGAGCGGTTCCGGGTGCTCTACCTCGACCGCCGCAACGTGCTGATCGCGGGCGAGGAACTTGCGGAGGGAACGCTCGACCGCGAGCCCGTCTATCCGCGCGAGGTGATGCGCCGCGCGCTGGCGCTGGCGCTGAATGCCTCGGCGCTGATCGTCGTGCACAACCACCGGTCGGGTGACCCGGACGCCGTCCGAGGCCGACGTGGCGATGACGCTGGGCATCGTGCTCCACGATCACATCGTCGTCGGCAAGTCGGCGGAGGTGTCGTTCCGCTCGGGTGGGCTCCTCGGAAGGGGCTCCGCCCCCGCGCGTTCCGCGCTCCCCCGGAGTATTTCAGCCAGGAAGAAGCGGCTAACCGACCGCGTCGAGGATGTAGCGCGCCGTCATCAGGTCGAGATGCGCGCCGCCGCCGTTCTTGAACAGGGTGATCTCCTCGTCCGAGCTGCGCCGCATCGCGTCGCCGTCGTAGTAGTCGGCCTGCACGTTGTCCGGCGCGATGACCCCGGCGGCGAGCGGGATCTTGAGCTCGCCGATGTGGTCGAGCGTCGTCGCGCGGGCATCGACGAAGATCGACGCCCGCCGCAGCACCTCGTCGTCCGCCTCGCGCATGTCGGGGCGATAGGCGCCGATCAGGTCGATATGCTGGCCGGGGCGCAGCCATTCGCCGCGGAGGACGGGCTCGGTGGACATTGTCGCGCAGGTAACGATGTCGGCCCGCGCAACCGCCGCCGCCAGATCGGCGGCGTGGTCGATGCCGTGCGCCTCGGCAAAGGCGGCGGCGGTCGCGGCAGTGCGGGACCAGACGGCGAAGCGGGCGGCGGGGAAGGCGGCGGAATAGGCCTCGTGGAGCGAGGCGGCAACGGTTCCGGAGCCGACGATCAGGATGCGCTCGCTGTCCTTGCGGGCGAGCCGCGTGGCGGCAAGGAGCGAATCGCCGGCGGTCTTCCACTTGGTCACCAGCGCGAAGTCGAGCATCGTCGCCAGCGTGCCGTCGGTGTCCGAGAAGAGCGAGACTGCGCCGCCGACGGAGGGCAAGCCCCGCGCCTTGTTGCCCGGAAAGATCGTCGCGGTCTTCACCAGCGCGCCGAGCCCGTCGATCCAGGCGGCGCGGCTCAGGAGCGTGTCGGGATCGCGGTAGAGGAAGGTGTCGCGGGTCTCGCCGCGCGGCAGGTCGTGGCCGGCGGCCAGCGCCCGGGTGAGGGCCAGCCAGTCGAGGCTTGCCTCTGCCTCGGGTCCGATCAGGGGAATCGTCATGCGGCCTCCTCGCGGGTCAGCAGTCCTTCGGAAACGAGCCGGTCGGCCCAGCCCTGCGGACGCTCGAACAGATGGGTGCGCCAGCCGCGCGCCGCGGCCGCGTCGATATTCGCCGCCCGGTCGTCGACGAAGAGGATCGCATCGCTCGACAAGCCGAGATCCTCCTCGACGATCTCGAAGATGCGGTTGTCGGGTTTGACGACCTTCAGCTCGCCGGACACGAAGGCCCGGTCGAACTCGTTGAGGAAGTCGAAGTGCCGCTTCGCCAGATCGAAGCTTTCGACCCCGAAGTTCGTCAGCGCGTGGACCGGCACGCGCTTGGCCCGCAGCGCCCTGAGCAGGCGGACGGAACGATCGACGACGGGAGAGATCATCTCCAGCCAGTTGTCGTGCCACATGCGGATTTCGCCGGCAAAGGCCGGATGGGCGTCGGCGGTGGCGTAGATGATGTCGCGGAACCCCTCGCCCAGATCGACGCGGTCGTTCATGCCATGCAGGTCGACGGCGGTGAAGAGGGCGCGGCGCCGCGTCTCGCCCAGGGTGCCGTCGTAGAAGGCTTCCGGCCGCCACTCGATCAGGACGTTGCCGATGTCGAAGACGACGGCATCGGGGGCATTCATGCCAGATGCTCCGCATGGAAGGCGATGTGGTCGGGGGCGAAGGTCGAGACGAAGAAGTAGCTGTGGTCGTAGCCGCGCCGCAGCGAGATCGTTGCCTCGGCCCGTGCGTCGGCCGCGGCCGCGGCGAAGGCGGCGGTGCCGAGCTTGTCGAGGAACTGGTCCGCCGTGCCGACGTCGATCAGGCAGGGCGGCAGGTCCGCACCGCCCGACAGCAGCACCGTCGCATCATGCGCCGCCGCGTCGCCGGTATAGGCGGCGAGCTGGCGCCCGCCCCAATCGCTCTGCGAGGGGTTGCAGATCGGCGCGAAGGCCGAGACGGAGCGGTAGCGGCCGGGATGCTTGAGCGCCAGCGTCAGCGCGCCGTGGCCGCCCATGGAATGGCCCGAGACGGATTGCCGCGCGGGGTCGAGGTCGAAGGCGTCGAAGACGACGTCCGGCAGCTCGGCGGTGACATAGCTCTCCATGGCGAAGTTCGGTGCCCAGGGGTCTTGCGTCGCGTCCACGTAGAACCCCGCGCCCTGGCCCATGTCGTAGCCGTCGTCGTCGGCCACCTCCTCGCCGCGCGGGCTCGTGTCGGGAAAGACGACGGCGAGGCCGGCCTGCGCGGCCCAGCCCTGGAAGCCGGCCTTGGTCATCGCGTTCTCATGGGTGCAGGTCAGGCCGGAGAGATACCAGACCACCGCGCCGTTCGGGCGATCGGGCAGGAACAGCCCGAAGGTCATGTCGGTGCCGGTGGCCCGGGAGGCGTGCGAGTAGACCCCCTGCGTGCCGCCGAAGCAGCGGTTTTCCGAGACGGTCTTCATTCAGGTTTCTCCGGTGAGCAGGCCGATTATCACGGAGACGGTGACGATCGAGGCCGCCGTCGATACGAGGATCGCCGCCGACACCCGCTGCGGCGCCACCCCGTAGTGCTGCGCCAGCATGTAGACGTTGCCCGCCACCGGCAAGGCGGCAGCCGAAATCATCACGGTGGCGGCGAAGGGGTCGGCGACGGGAAAGATGACGAGCGCCGCGAGCGCCACCGCGGCGGGGTGCAGCACGAGCTTGCAGAAGGTGAGCCAGCCGGCGATCGACAGCCGCTCCGCCGACTTGCCCGCAAGCGATGCCCCGATGGCGAAGAGCGCCCCGGGCGTGGCGGCGGCCCCGAGGATGGCGAGAAACTCCGCCACCGGGGTCCAGAGCGTCAGCCCGGTGGAGGACCAGGCGATGCCCGCGACGATCGAGACGATCATCGGGTTCTGCACGAGGCCCAGGCCCACGGTGCGCAGCGTGCGCGCGCTGATGCGGCCCTCCCGCGAGCCGGTTATCAGGATGACGATGAGCGAGGAGAAGACGATGAGGTCGGTCGCCAGCACCATCAGCATCGGCCCGGCGGAGGCGGGGCCCAGCAGCAGCACGAACATCGGGATGCCGAGGAAGCCGACGTTGCCGATCACGGCGCATTGCGCCTCGACGGCCGATTCCGCCACCGGAAGGCCCCGGAGAATGCCGACGGCGGTGGCGATCAGGTAGACCGTGCCGCAGCCCCAGAGATAGGCGGTGATGAACCGCAGGTCGAAGACTTCGGCCAGCGTCAGGTTGGCGGCGAAGTTGAAGAGCATCGCCGAGAGGGCGAAGTAGAAGACGAACTTGGTGAGGTAGGCCGTCGCCTTGGCGGTGAAGAAGCCGCGCCGGCCGGCACCGTAGCCCAGCCCGATGAGCGCGAAGAAGGGCAGGGTCTTGAGGAAGATGGCGAGCATTGCGAAGGGCTAGCCGCCGGGCTGCCGCCTGTCCAGAAGCGGGCAGGTCCGGAAGGGCGGGCCAGAACGGAATTGCCGCTCAGATGTCCTGGCGCATGTCGAAGGCGGGCATGTCCTCCGCCGCGTGGATGCGCACGACCTCCGCCGGAACGCCCGCCACGGTGGTATGCGCCGGCACGTCGCGCAGCACCACCGAGCCCGCCGCGACGCGCGCGCCGGCGCCGATCTCGATGTTGCCCAGCACGGTGGCCCCGGCGCCGATCATCACGCCGCGCCGGACCTTGGGGTGACGGTCGCCGCTCACCTTTCCGGTGCCGCCCAGCGTCACGCCCTGCATCAAGGAGACGTCGTGCTCGACCACCGCCGTCTCGCCGATGACGATCCCCGCGCCATGGTCCAGCATGATGCCGCAGCCCAGGGTCGCCGCCGGGTGAATGTCGGGGCCGAAGACGAGGCCGGCGAGGTTCGAGAGCCAGAGGGCCAGCTCCCGCCGCTCGTCGCGCCAGAGCCGGTTGGCGATGCGGTAGGATTGCAGCGCGTGGAAGCCCTTGAGGTTCAGGAGCGTGTGCAGGTAGCCCTCCGACGCGGGGTCGCGTTCCAGCACCGCGCGCAGGTCCGACTCGGTGCGCTCCAGCACGCCCGCATCGCGCCTCAGCGTATCGAGGAAGATCTCTTCGAGCAGCGCGCCGTCGACGCTTGCCGTGGACAGGCGGCGCGACAGGACGCGGGCGAGGATGCAGGCGTCGCAGGTCGCCGCCAGCACGTCGCGCTCCAGCATCTCCCGCAGCAGCGGCTCGCGCGCGGCCACGTCCATCGCCTTGCAGCGGATCGTGTCCCAGAGCGGCAGCGCGAGATCGTCGCGCCGCGCGTCATCGCAGATCGTCTGTGCCAGTCGCATGGCTCGGGCCTCCGCCGGATGGAATATAAGGGATACCTCTGCGGGCCGGTCGTCAAGCGACATCGGTGCGGCGTCACGCCCCTTCGACGCGGACCGGCCACTTGCCCGGACGGGCGCTCTGCGCCGACGGGGACGAGGGGCGGGCGCTTGTGGCGCTGCGCGGGCGATCCTGTCGTGATCCGGAGGGGGAGGGCTGTGAGCGGCGCGACGCCGATCAGGAGGGGCCGGACGTTCGACGAGGTGCTCGACGGTGCGCGCTCGGTGTTCCTGACCGACGGCTACGCGGGGCCAGCGTCGATGCCATCGCCCGGGGCGGCGGGCGTGTCCAGGACCACGCTCCACAGCTATTCCGCCGACAAGCGCCTGCTCTTCATGGGGGTCGCGAAATGCGAATGTAGCCTCCCGATCGAGGAGGCGGACATCAGCCTAGGCGATCCGCCGGACCCGTGCGCCGTCCTCCGCAGGGCCGCCGAACGGACGCTCGGGTTCTTCCTGTCGGATTTCGGCCAGTCGATCTTCCGCATGTGCGTCGCGGGGTCGGATCGTTTTCCGGAGCCTGGGCGGGAGTTCTACGAGACCGGGCACGAGCGGTATCGCACCAGGATGATCGACGACCTGCGCGGCGCGGTGGCCGGGGGGACGCTCGAGATCGAGGATCTGGAACTTGCCGCCGATCAGGTCTCGGAGCTATGCACGTCGCATCTCTTCGCGGAGCTGATGTCCGGGATCGGCAAGACCACCACGACCGACGAGCGCAAGCGGGTGGTCGACGGCGCGGTCGATCAGCTCCTCGCGCGCTACTGTACCTGAGCGCTCCTCGCGCTACGCCGCCTGTGCGGCCTTCAGACTGGCGGTGACGTAATTCACCGAAAGGTCGCGCTCCGACAGCCGCCACGTCCAGGTGAGCGGGTTGAAGACGAAGCCGGTGCGGTCCACCGGCTCCAGGCCGGCCTTGCGGATCAGCGCGTAGAGCTCGTCGGGCTTGATGAACTTCGACCAGTCATGCGTGCCCTTCGGCAGCCAGCGCATCACCCACTCCGCGCCGATGATGCCCATCACGAAGGACTTCGGATTGCGGTTGAGCGTCGAGCAGATCATCAGGCCGCCGGGCCGCAGCAGCCGCTGGCAGGCGGTGAGGTAGGCGAGCGGGTCCGAGACGTGCTCGACCACTTCCATGTTCAGGACCACGTCGAACGGGGCCTCGCCCGTCTCGACCAGTCCTTCCGCGGAGGTATGGCGGTAGTCGATGTCGAGGCCGGACTGCGCGGCATGCGCCTCGGCCACCGGAATGTTGCGCGCCGCGGCGTCCACGCCCACGACCTCCGCCCCGAGCCGCGCCATCGGCTCCGCCAGAAGGCCACCGCCGCAGCCGATGTCGAGGATCCGCAGCCCCGCGAAGGGGCGGTCGGCGGTCCTGTCGCGGTCGAACTCGCCGGCGATCTGCGTGGTGATGTAGTCGAGGCGGCAGGGGTTGAGCATGTGCAGCGGCTTGAACTTGCCCTGCGGATCCCACCATTCGGCGGCCATCGCCTGGAACTTCTCGATCTCGGCGTCGTCGATGGTCGTGGACATGGCATCCTCTTTTCGTCGTCAAATGGCGTGGTGGCCGCGCGTCGGACGTTTATATAGGTCGGCAATGGACCGGAACACGCAACACAACAGCGCGGCGGCGCTCTATCCGCCCCTCGACCCGTTCGACCAGCGCATGGTGGACGCAGGCGACGGGCACAGTCTCTACGTCGAGCAATGCGGCAACCCCGACGGTCTCCCGGTGGTGGTGCTGCACGGCGGGCCGGGCGGCGGCTGCAGCCCGATGATGCGGCGCTTTTTCGACCCCGCGGTCTGGCGCGTGATCCTGTTCGACCAGCGCGGTTGCGGCCGGTCGCGGCCCCACGCCAGCGTCGCCGACAACACGACCTGGCATCTGGTGGCGGACATCGAGCGCATCCGCGACGTTCTGGGCATCGACCGCTGGGCCGTGTTCGGCGGCAGTTGGGGCGCGACGCTGGCGCTGATCTACGCGATCACCCATCCCGACCGCGCCGCCCATCTGGTGCTGCGCGGCGTGTTCCTCATGGAGCAACGGGAGCTCGACTGGTTCTACGGAGGCGGCGCCGGCACGTTCTGGCCCGACCAGTGGCAGCGGTTCGCGACCCTCGTGCCCGAGGAGGAGCGCGGCGACCTGATCGCGGCCTACCATCGTCGCCTGTTCGACGCAGCCCCGCACGAGCAGACCCGCTTCGCCCGTGCCTGGGCCGCCTGGGAGAACGCGCTGGCCTCGGTGCGCTCGCAGGGACACTCCGGCGAGCCCGGTGGCGAATACGCGCGGGCCTTCGCGCGGATCGAGAACCATTACTTCACGCACCGCGGCTTTCTGGAGCGCGACGGCTGGATCCGGGCGAACCTCGGGGCGATCGCGGCGGTGCCGGGCGACATCGTGCAGGGCCGCTACGACATGATCTGCCCGCCGCTCTCGGCGCATCTTCTGGCCGGCGGCTGGCCCGCCGGGCGGCTCGACATCGCGCCCTTCGCCGGGCACGCCCTGTCGGAGCCGGACATCGCCGAGCTTCTCGTGGCGGCAACAGACCGTATCGCGCGGGCGCGCTCTTCGGCATTGCGTTTCTGACGGCACGCCCGCTAGGGGAGAGCCGTGTCATCAGGCGGAGGCGGAGATGCGGATAGAAGAGACCAGCCTGCACGGCGTCAGGATCCTGACCCCCCGGCGCTTCGGCGACGACCGCGGTTTCTTCGCCGAGATCTGGAACGCCCGCACCTACGCCGAGGCCGGTCTCCAGGTCGATTTCGTGCAGGACAACCACTCCCTCTCGGCCAGCGTCGGCACCCTGCGGGGTCTGCATTTCCAGGCCCCGCCCCATGCGCAGGGCAAGCTCGTGCGCTGCGGCGCGGGCCGGCTCTTCGACGTCGCGGTCGATATCCGGCGCGGCTCGCCCACCTACGGTCAGTGGGCGGGGGTGGAACTCAGCGCCGAGAACGGCCGGATGCTGTGGATCCCGCGCGGCATGGCACATGGCTTCGTCACGCGCGAGGCGGATACCGAGATCGTCTACAAATGCGACGGGTTCTATGCCGCCGAGGCCGACCGCGCGCTGCGCTGGGACAGTTGCGGCATCGACTGGGGCTTGGGCGGCGCGCCGGTCCTGTCGGAGAAGGACGCGCATGCCCCGGCCTTCGCCGGGTTCGAGACCCCCTTCACCTTCGGAGAGACCGCATGAAGCTGCTCGTCACCGGCGGTGCGGGCTTCATCGGCTCCGCGGTGGTCCGCCAGGCGGTGCGCGGCGGCATCGACGTGGTCAACCTCGACGCACTGACCTACGCGGCCTGCCTCGACAACGTGGCGTCCGTCTCCAACGCACCGAACTACGCCTTCTTGCATGCCGACATCACCGACCGCGCCGCCCTCGACGCGGCCTTCGCCGCGCATGCGCCGGATGCGGTGATGCACCTCGCCGCCGAGAGCCACGTCGACCGCTCCATCGATGCGCCGGGCGCCTTCATCGCGACCAACGTGACCGGCACCTACACGCTGCTGGAGGCGGCGCGGGCGCATTGGTCGGCGCGGGGCAAGCCGGCGAGCTTCCGCTTCCACCACGTCTCCACCGACGAGGTCTTCGGTACGCTCGGGGCCGAGGGCCAGTTCACCGAGGACACCCCCTACGACCCGCGCAGCCCCTATTCCGCCTCCAAGGCCGCGTCCGACCATCTGGTCCGCGCCTGGGGCGAGACCTACGGCCTGCCGGTCGTGTTGACGAATTGCTCCAACAACTACGGGCCCTTCCACTTCCCGGAGAAGCTGGTCCCCGTGGTCATCCTGAATGCGCTGCACGGGCAGCCGATTCCGGTCTACGGCGCGGGCGAGAACGTGCGCGACTGGCTCTATGTCGAGGACCATGCCGACGCGCTGCTGACGGTGCTGCGCAAGGGCCGGGTCGGCCGCAGCTACAATATCGGCGGCGAGAACGAGGTCCGCAACATCGACCTCGTCCGCACCATCTGCGCCACGCTCGACCGGTTGCGGCCCGGCAGGACGCCCTACGGCGACCTGATCGCGTTCGTCACCGACCGGCCCGGCCACGACGCGCGCTACGCCATCGATCCGTCGCGGATGCGCGAGGAGATGGACTGGCGGCCGTCGGTGACGCTCGAGGAGGGGCTGGAGCGGACGGTGCGATGGTATCTCGACAACGAAGCCTGGTGGCGGCCGCTGCTCGCGCGGGATGGCGTCGGCGCCCGGCTGGGGACGAAGGCATGAGCCTGCTGGTCTTCGGCCGCAGCGGGCAGGTGGCGCGGGAACTGGCGCGGCTGGCCCCGGAGGCGTCGTTCCTCGGTCGCGACGCCGCCGACCTGTCGGTGCAGGGACAATGCGAGGCCGCGATTCGCGCCGCAAAGCCCGATGCCGTCATCAACGCCGCCGCCTGGACCAACGTCGACGGAGCCGAGACGGCGGAGGCCGAGGCGACCCGCGTCAACGGCGACGCTCCGGGCGAGATGGCACGGGCCTGCGCCGCGCTCGGCGTGCCCTTCGTGCAGATCTCGACGGACTACGTCTTCGACGGCTCGGGCGATGCGCCCTGGTCGCCGGATGACGCGACTGGCCCGCTGGGCGCCTACGGCCGTTCCAAGCTGGCGGGCGAGGCGGCGGTCGCGGACGCGGGCGGGCGCTACGCCATCCTGCGGACGAGCTGGGTTTTCTCGGCGCATGGCGCGAACTTCGTCAAGACGATGCTGCGCCTGGGCGCGGAGCGCGAGACGCTCTCGGTGGTCGAGGATCAGGTCGGCGGTCCGACCGCCGCCGCGGACATCGCCGCTGCCTGCCTCGCGCTGGCGAAGAGCCTGCGGTCGGGCGGCCCCTCGGGCGTGCAGCATTTCGCCGGGGCTCCGGACGTCAGTTGGGCCGGGTTCGCCCGCGCCATCATGGAGCGCGCGAGCCTCGACTGTGCGATCAACGGCATTCCGTCGTCGGACTATCCCACGCCCGCCGCGCGGCCCGGCAACTCCCGGCTCGACTGCTCGGGGCTGGCCGCGCACGGCATCGCGCGGCCCGACTGGCGGACCGCGCTGGAGGACGTGCTGGCGGAACTGCGCGCCTGACGCGCCTCAGGCGATCATCTCGACCGCCAGCGAGGTGAAAATCGATTCGGTCGCCGCGAAGCTGCCCACCGGGCGCATGAACACCAGCAGATGCCCGTCCTGCGGCACGGTGTAGGGCGGGACGGTGGCGCCGAAGGAGCGCCACGTCGCGCTGATATCGAGGGCGTTGCGGCTGTGCACGGTGTCCCGCTTGCCCTCGGGGCCGTTGAACCAGGTGCCGTCGAGCGGCCCGTACTGGACGCAGATCCGCAGGTCCACGCCGGTGATCTGCGGAATCGATCCGCGGTAGAGCCCGGTGACTCCGGTGATGATCGTCCCGGCAGAGACGGCCGCGCCCATGTGCTGCGGGACCTCGTTCGGCTCCGCGCCGTTGCCCGCGCCGTTGAGCTGGTTCTCGCTGGACACGCCGAAGGCGGCCTGGAAGGTCACCCAGCGGTTGTCGGGATAGCAGAAGTACCGCCCGCTCAGGTCCTGGGTCCGCGGCACCCGTGCGCCCGCCGGAAAGCTCGCCCGCCCGCTGGAGGGATCGAGGCGCAGTGCGGTATTCCACGTCGACCCGTTCGCCGAGACCTTGACCGAGAAGGCGTCGTCGCCCGCGAGCCCCATCTCGGCGCGGCCACCGAAGCCGGTCTGGAACAGCAGGCTCGCGGTATCGGCGGCGGTGGCCTTGTTGACCTTGAGCTGATGGCCGCCGCCGTCGTGGGAGAGCAGGGTGGCATTCGCGCTGACGGCAAGGCGGTTGGCATCGTCCGCCACGGTGTTGAGGCCCAGCGTCAGCTGCGGGCCGAGCGCCGGAGCGGCCCAGGCCGCGCCGTTGAAGACGACGTCCGCGTTCAGGGCCGTGACATGCGTGCGCCAGCCGCGCGCCGGGGTGAAAAAGGCCCAGGCGTTGTCCTCGCGCACCGCGATGGACCCGGCCTGACCCGCCCATTCGCCGCTGGCCCCCGCCGCGACGATATGGCGGTCGCCCGCCTCCGGGGTTTCGGGGGGCGCGGCCCGGTCGAGGTCGGCGACGACGGGCTGGACCAGGGCGTCGAGCTTGCGGATCGCCTCGTTGTGCGTGATGTGTTTCTGCGCCTGGCCGCCCTGGATCAGGGGCAGGGACAGGATCCTGGTGTTTTCCGACATGCGACCATCGCCTCCGTGGTGTGAAGGCGTGACACTCTGGCGGAGCAGTTAACGGATCCTGAACGGCGCGGGGCACCGTCCGGCGGAGCGTCAGCGGGTGGCGATGCTCACAAGTCCGAAGGTCGACCCGATGATTCCGAAGACCGTCTGCGCCGAGGTGACGCGGCTTTCGGTGACGTAGATCAGATCCTTGGGCATGATCCGGAAGTTGCGGGCCGCGAAGAGGCCGTCGGCCGACGTCAGGTCCAGCGTGAAGACCACCTGTGGGAGGCGCGGCCCCCGCTCGCCCGAGGAGAGCGCGGAGGACGGATATTCCCGCAGGATCAGGATGCCCTTCGGGTTGCCCCGGGCATTCTCGACCCCGCCGATGATCGAGACCGAGTCCATCGCCGAGACGGTGTCCTTGGGAAACGGATGCAACGCCTCGTCGCCCGCGGCCCCGACCGACAGGAAATAGCGGTCGTCTTCCTCGACGATCACCTGGTCGCCGTTGGCCAGCAGGGTGTCGAGGTTCGGCTCGGAATAGAGGCGCTTGACGGATGTGCCGTAGATCGAATCGCCGCGCTGCAGCCGGATCTGCGGATTCTCCAGCGTCGTCTCCACGCCCCCGCCCGCCGCGATCAGGCTGAGCACGGTGTAGTCGTTGTCGGGCATCGGAAAGCTGCCCGGCTGGCGCACGCCACCCACGAGGTCGACGGAGTTGCCCCGTCCCTCGGTCAGCGACAGCTGCACCTGTGCCGAGGGAGCCACCTCCGACAGCGCGGATTGCAACCGCCCGCGAGCCGCCTGGGGCGAGAGATCGCCGATGCGGATCTCGCCCACGTACGGCAGGAAGATGGACCCGTCGGGCGACACCCGCATCTCGGTCAGCGTCGTGTTGCGCCCGTCGCTGGGCACCAGGAGCGAGTTGATGTCGTTGTCCCAGATCGTCACCGTCACCATGTCGCCGGTGCGGATGATCTGACCGGAGGACCCACGGCTCGCCGTGATCCAGCCCAGTCGCGCCTCGTTCACCGTTGGCCACTCCGCGATCGACGGGAGCAGCGCCCGCGTCACCGGATAGACCGCGAAGTCTGTCTCGCGGCTCTCGCGGGCTCCCAGCACCTCGGAGCGCAGGCCGGCGCCGCGCGGCAGTTCGCAGGCCGACAGCGCGGCGACGCAGAGCAGGGCCGAGAGAAGCCTGGAAATGAGGAGCATGTTGGCCGAACCCGTATGAGCTGTGCGCCTTCGCGATCCGGGGCGCATCTTTGCCGCAAGATACCCGAGCCACCCCCGGCGTCAACGCGGCGGCAACGATCGGAGCGGCAGGGTTGCGCGAAAGCGCCAGTCCGAAGCGCCGGTCCGAAACCTCAACCCGAAACCCCGGTGTCCGGCGGCCGGCGCGGAGCGCGGCCGATGTCCGCCGGTTTTGCGGGGGAGCCGTTGCGCTTCGGCATCGGTTTGCCTACTCATGCCGCGGTCGCGGGGACTTGGCGGATGACACGTCCCGGGAAATGCGATTTCAGAACGAAATCGGTGTGCGGCGCGGGGAACGGACTGGATGAGTAGTGAACGCGCCGCGTTGCTCGGGACGATCCTGCGGTCGCTGAGCCGCGAACAGAAATACGTCATCTTCCTGTCGCTCGACGTGGCGTTCGTCGCCGTCTCGCTCGCCATCTCGCTCTGGCTCAACGTGCTGCCCGCCGGGTTTCCGCCGGTGTCGCTGGCGCTTCTGGTCGCGGCGCCCTGCCTGACGCTGGTGGGCGGCGGTCTGATCATCGCCAGCCGCCTGCCGCGGATCCAGCTCGTCGAGTTCGACACCGGCGCGACGGCCCGGGTCGCCATGATCGCCGTGGCGTTGTCGATGGTGGCCTTTCTGCTCACCGAGGCGCTCGGGTTTCGTCTGCCGGTGCCCGTCTATCTGGGCTTCGGCACCACGTTCTTCGCCCTCGTCTTTCTGTCGCGCATCGCCATGCTGCAGATCGTCCTCGCGCTGTACCGGCGCAGCGGCGCGGTCACCCGGGTTCTGATCTACGGGGCCGGGGCCACGGGGATGCAGCTCGTGCAGGCGTTCCGCAGCCACAAGGGCATCGACCCGGTCGCCTTCGTCGACGACAATCCGTCGATGCACGGCCTGCGTATCTCGGGCCTGCCGGTGTTCACCCCGGTCCGGATCGCGCAGATCGTCGCCGACAAGAAGATCGACCGGGTGCTCCTCGCCGTGCCGTCGCTCAGCCCGCCCAAGCAGGCGCGCATTGCCCGCAACCTTCAGGAGCTCGGTATCGAGGTGCAGTCGCTGCCCTCCTTCTCGCAGCTCATCGGAACCGAGGCGCTGATCGACCGGCTCGAGACGCTCAAGCCGAAGATGCTGCTGGGCCGCGAGGAGGTGAAGACCGGCCTGCCGAACGGCACGATGTCCTACGCGGGCAAATCGGTCCTCGTCTCCGGCGCGGGCGGCTCGATCGGCTCGGAGCTCTGCCGCCAGCTCCTCGAATGCCAGCCGCGCTGCCTCGTTCTCTACGAATTCAGCGAGGCGGGCCTTTTCACCGTTCACCGCGAGCTGCGCAAGACGGCGGACGACCTCCAGGTCGAGCTGGTCTGCGTCATCGGCTCGGTCTGCGACCCGCAGCAGGTCCGGCGGACGCTCGCGGAGAACGAGGTCGACGTCATCCTGCATGCCGCCGCCTACAAGCACGTCGCCCTGGTCCAGCAGAACCCCCTCGCCGGGCTCTCCAACAACGTGCTGGGCACCCATACCCTCGCCATGGCCGCGGTCGTCGCCGGGATCGAGCGGTTCATCCTGATCTCGACCGACAAGGCCGTGCGGCCCAAGGGCATCATGGGCGCGTCCAAGCGCCTCGCCGAACTGGTGGTGCAGGACATCGCCAGCCGGGTGCCCGAGGGCGGCACGATCCTGTCGATAGTCCGGTTCGGCAACGTCCTGGGCTCGTCGGGCTCCGTCGTGCCGATCTTCCACGAGCAGATCCGCCGTGGCGGGCCGGTCACGGTCACCCACCCGCATGTCACGCGCTATTTCATGACCATCGAGGAGGCCGCCCGCCTCGTGCTGCGCGCGGGCGCCATGGCGAACGGCGGCGAGGTGCTGCTCCTCGACATGGGCGAGCCGGTCCGCATCGTCGACCTGGCCCGGCAGGCCATCGAGAAGGCCGGGTTCTCCCTCCAGTCGGAGGACAATCCGCAGGGCGACATCGCGATTCGCTACATCGGGCTCAGCGAGGGCGAGAAGCTGCACGAGGAGCTGTTCTTCGACGGCTCCGAACGGCCCACCGCCCACCACAAGATCTTCCGGGTGCGCGAGGTTGGGCTGACGCAGTTCCAGATGGCCGAGACGCTCCGCGACCTGCGGGAGGCGGTCGCATCGGGCGACCGGCGCGCGGCGCTCGACCTGCTGGAGCGGCGGATCCCGGGGTTCGGATCCGAGCCGGTCGTCGATGCGCCCGCCTTCGCCACGGCTGCCGGACAGGGCGCCGACCTCGCCTGACGTCGTTCGGGGGCGCCATGGCCTTTTGGCACGGTTTGACAGGGCCGGGCGCTTGCGGCACGACATGGGCATGAAGACCGCGCTCGTCACCGGCTCAGCCGGATTCATCGGCTACCACCTCTCGGCCCTGCTGTTGTCGCGCGGCTGGCGGGTCGTCGGGCTGGATTGTCTGTCGAACTATTACGACCCGGCGTTGAAGGAGCGTCGCCACGCGATGCTGGGCCGGGCCGGGGGGGGCAGCTTCATCCCCGTCATCGGCGACGTGGCGACGCCCGGCCTGCTGCGCGACCTCATGGCCAAGCACGCGCCCGAAGCGGTCATCCACCTGGCCGCGCAGGCGGGCGTGCGCCACTCCATCGACGCGCCGCGCGACTATGTTCACGCGAACCTGCTGGGCACCTTCGAGCTGCTCGAGGCCGCCCGCGGCCATCCGCCCGCACACCTCCTCCTCGCCTCCACCTCATCGGTCTACGGCGCCGGAACCGACATGCCCTACCGCGAGACGATGAAGGCTGACACGCAGATGTCGTTCTATGCCGCGACCAAGAAGGCGGGCGAGGCGATGGCGCACAGCTACGCGCATCTCTACGGCCTGCCGGTCACGATGTTCCGCTTCTTCACGGTCTATGGCCCCTGGGGCCGCCCGGACATGGCGCTCTTCAAGTTCACCAAGGCGATCCTCGAGGATGCCCCCATCGACGTCTACAACCACGGCAGGATGCGGCGCGACTTCACCTATGTCACCGACCTCGTGGCGGGCATCGCAGACCTGATCGACGTCGTTCCGGGCGAGACGCCCGTGTCGGAGCGCGACAGCCTCAGCCCCGTCGCCCCGCACCGCATCGTCAACATCGGCAACGGCGATACCATCGAACTCGGCCGCTTCATCGAGGCGATCGAGGCGGCGACCGGCCGCATTGCGAAGCGGAACCTGATGGACATGCAGCCGGGCGACGTGCCCGCGACCTGGGCCGATACCGGTCTGCTGACCGATCTTCTGGGCCGCCCCTTGTCCCACACCCCGGTCGAGGAGGGCGTCGCCGCCTTCGTCGAATGGTATCGCGGCGAATACGGT
>JBBQDX010000031.1:0-22528 GCA_038320125.1 Rhodobacterales bacterium
CCCCGAAGGCGGCCAGCACCTTCTTCGGCCCGAGGCAGATCCGGCCCGACCGGCCCGGATGCCAGCCGTCGTCCGCCCCGCGCATCACCTGCGCGGAGGCGGGTGCTCCCATCGCGGCGAGGAGCGCCTCGGCATCGGCGCGGGCGTCGAAGACGTCGACAGGGCGGCGGTCGCCGTGGACCGAGCGGGGGGCCGTGTGCCCGGTGAGGAGGCCGGAGAGGACGGGCTGCTGCTCGCCCGGCTCGCCGCCCGTGAACGCCGCTCCGAGTTCGAACAGGGCGAGATCGCCGAACCCGCGCGCCTGATTGCGCGCCGCCGCCTGCAGCAGGCCCGGCAGGAGCGCGGGGCGCATGTGGCTCATGTCGCTGGAGATCGGGTTCTCGAGGCGGGTGGCATCGGTGCCGCCGCCGAAGAGCGCGGCCGCCGGCTGGTCGATGAAGGAATAGGTGACGCATTCGTCATAGCCGAGCGCGGCCGCCGTGCGCCGGGCCATCCGCTCGCGCGCCTGCGCCGGCGTCAGGACGGGGCGGAGCACGCCTGCCGGGCGGGTCATCGGCCGGCCCTCGAGCCCGGAGAGCGACGCGATGCGGGCCACTTCCTCCACGAGGTCGGCCACGCCCTGCACGTCCGGGCGCCAGGTCGGCACTTGTGCCATGTCGTCCTCGAGGGTGAAGCCGAGGGCTGTGAGCGTCGCGCGTTGCGTCTCAGCGGGGATGGACATGCCGACGAGGCTCTCCACCCGGCCCGTGTCGAGGCGGTAGGCGCGCGTCGTGTCGGGCACCGCGCCCGCCACGACCGCGCGCGAGGGCTCGCCGCCCGCGTGCTCGAGGATCATCGCGGTCGCGTGGTCGAGGCCGGGAAGCGTGAACGCCGGGTCGATGCCGCGCTCGAACCGGTAGCGGGCGTCGGAGCTGATCTTGAGCGCGCGCCCGGCGAGGGCGATCTGCACGTTGTCCCAGAAGGCGGATTCCACCAGCACGTTGACGGTCTCGTCGCTGACGCCGGTGTGCGCGCCGCCCATGATGCCCGCGATGCTCTCGGGTCCGCTCCCGTCGGAGATCACGATCGCCCCCTCGGGCAGAATGTAGGTCCTGTCGTCCAGCGCCACGATCCGCTCGTCGCCCGCAGCGCGGTGCACCCGCAGGTCGCCCTCGACCTTGTCGGCGTCGAAGACGTGAAGGGGGCGGTTCAGGTCGTGCGTGAACCAGTTCGTCACGTCCACGAGGAAGCTGATCGGGCGCAGGCCGATGGCGCGGAGCGCGTCCTGCAACCATGCCGGGCTGGGGCCGTTCCTCACGTTCCGGATAAGGCGCAGCGCGAAGACCGGGCAGCCGTCGGCGGTGTCCGCGTCGATGGTGACAGCGACGGGGCAGTCGAAGGCGCCTTCGATCGTCGGATCGGTCAGCGGCCGCAGCGTGCCGAGGCCGCGGGCGGCGAGGTCGCGGGCGATGCCGCGCACGCCGAGGGCGTCGGGGCGGTTGGGGGTGATCGCCACTTCGATGACGGGATCGACCTTCGCCGGGTCGTTGGCGGCCAGCCAGTCGGTGAACCGCTGGCCCACCTTGCCCGACGGCAGTTCGATGATGCCGTCGTGTTCCTCGCTGAGCTCCAGCTCGCGCTCCGAGGCCATCATCCCGAAGCTCTCGATGCCCCGGATCATGCCGACGCCGATGGTCGTGTCGATGCCGGGGACGTAGACGCCGGGCTTGGCCACGACGACGGTGATGCCCTCTCGGGCATTGGGCGCGCCGCAGATGATCTGCTTGCGGCCCTCGTCGGTGTCCACCTGGCAGACGCGCAGGCGGTCGGCGTCGGGATGCCGGGTGGCGCTGACGACGCGGCCGAGCGTGAAGTCGTGCAGCCGCGCGGCCCGGTCCTCGATCCCCTCGACCTCCAGCCCGAGGTCGGTGAGCGTCTCGGCGATCTCGGCCAGGCTGGCGGTAGTGTCGAGATGGCGTCTGAGCCAGGAGAGTGTGAATTTCATGGTCGCGCGCCCCGTCGGTTTCGCCGTCCCGTTAGCCTATCGCGACGGCGCTTTGAAGGGCGGGCGTAGGTCGAACCCGATCCGGCGCGCCCGGACCGGATGGCCGACGAGACTGTCGTCCACCGCGCCCTCGTCCACGCCGCCATTGGCCAGGTAGAACGCCAGGGCGCGGGGGTTCGATTGCAGCACTGTCAGGTTGGCCCGCACGAACCCCGCCCCGGCCAGCGCGGCTTTCATCGCCAACAGCAGCTTCGTTCCGGTGCCGCCTCCGCGCAGGCCGGGACGGACATGGAGATTGTCGATCAGCGGCGTGTCGCGGTCGGTGAGGGCGCAGGCGAAGCCGGTCAGTTCGGCGCCGGCGAACGCCACGAGCGTCAGCTCGGGCGGCGCGAAGCTGCGGGCGGCCCATTTCGCGTCCATGTCGCGGGGCAGGCCGTCGCGCAGGTAGGCCGCCGGGAGGTCGGCGCCGTAGCTGTCGCGCCACGACGCGAGATGCAGGTCGCGGATGGCCGCGCGGTCGGCGGGCGCGGCGCGGCGGATCATTGCGGGACGACGGCGTCGCCGACCGCGACGATGCCCGGCGTCACCACCGACGCGCACCAGCCGCCGTGGTGGCGGACGGCGGAATAGCCGCCCTGCCCCAGCGCCTCCTCCATCCGGCTGCAGGGCGCGCAGGGGCCGGTGATGTGGAGGACCGCGGTGCCCAGTCGCACGTCGCGGCCCTTCAGGGCGGCGAGGTTGAGGCCGCGGACGAGGATGTTGCGGCGCAGGGTTTCGGGCGAGACCTCGCCGTCGCAGAGGGCGGCGATGACGGGCAGGTGCTCGGCCTGGATCAGGGTGACGGCGCGCTTGCCGGGGCTGGGATGGCGGTCGCCCACAAGTCCGCTTTCGGTGATCTCGGCGCGGTAGACGGGCTGCATCGCCGCACGTCGCGCCGGGCGCAGGCCGATCCAGTCGATGCGCCCGTCGCGGGTATGGGTCTCCATGAGATCGCGCAGAGTCCTCACGGCTTCCCCTCCTCAGCGCGCAAACGTCGCCGCGAGGAGCTTTGCGAGTTCGGCCGCATCCTCCCCGGTGAAGGCATCGGGCCGGTTGCTGTCGATGTCTAGGACGGCGATCAGGTCGCCGGTGCGGTCGATGACGGGCAGCACGATCTCGGAGCGGGTGGATGAGGCGCAGGCGATATGGCCGGGGAAGGCGTCGACGTCCGCCACGAGCTGGACCGCCCGGGTCGATGCGCAGGCCCCGCAGACGCCGCGTGCGAAGGGGATGACGAGGCAGCCGTGCCCGCCCTGGTAGGGGCCGATCTTGAGCAGGTCCGGCGCGGTGACGCGGTAGAAACCGGTCCAGTCGAAGCGGTCGTCGGCGTGGTGCAGCTCGCAGGCCAGCGTGGCCATGAGGGCGACGGTGTCGTCCTCGCCTTCGGTAAGCGCGGCGACGGTGCGGTGAAGGGCGGGGTAGTCGATCATTCTGCGCTCCAGGGCCGGCGGACGCCCGTGTCCGCGCCACCGCCAATGGCTGGACGATACGGCCCCGTCACGGGCGCTCGATCGCGATCGCGGTGCCCTCGCCGCCGCCGATGCAGATGGCGGCGATGCCGCGCCGGAGCCCGCGCGCCTCCAGCGCGTGCAGCAGCGTCACGATGATGCGGGCGCCGGACGCGCCGATCGGGTGGCCGAGGGCGCAGGCCCCGCCGTTGACGTTGACGATGTCGGGAGAAAGGCCCAGCTCGTGCATGAACGCCATCGGGACGACGGCGAAGGCCTCGTTCACCTCCCAGAGATCGACGTCGGAAACGGTCCAGCCGAGGCGGTCCATGAGCCTGCGCGCGGCGGGCACGGGGGCGGTGGTAAAGAGGCCGGGGGCCTGGGCGTGGCTGGCGTGGCCCATGATGCGGGCGCGCAGCGGAAGGTTCCCGGCCTCGGCGACGGATCTCGAGGCGAGCACAAGCGCCGCAGCGCCGTCCGAGATGGAGGAGGAGTTGGCCGCCGTCACGGTGCCGTCGTTGCGGAAGGCGGGTTTCAGCGTGGGGATCTTTTCGGGACGCGCGAGCCCCGGTTGCTCGTCATGGGCGACGCGCGTGTCGCCCTTGCGGGTGGTGACGGTGAAGGCCGCGACCTCGGCGTCGAAGCCGCCCGAGGCGACAGCCCCCTGTGCGCGCGCGAGCGAGCGGAGCGCGTATGCGTCCTGCGCCTCGCGGGTGAACTGGTAGGCTTCGGCGCAATCCTCGGCGAAGGTGCCCATGAGACGACCGCCGCCTTTCGCATCGCGTTCGTAGGCGTCCTCGAGCCCGTCGAAGAACATGTGGTCGATGGCGGCCCCATGGCCGAGCCGGGCGCCGCCGCGCATCGCGGGCAGCAGGTAGGGCGCATTGGTCATGCTTTCCATGCCGCCCGCGACCATCACCCCGGTGTGCCCCAGCGCGATCTGGTCGTGCGCCATCATCGCGGCCTTCATGCCGCTGCCGCACATCTTGTTGAGAGTGGTCGCGGGAACGCCTTCGGGGAGCCCTGCGTGAAAGCCCGCCTGCCGCGCCGGCGCCTGCCCCTGCCCCGCCGGCAGGACGCAGCCCATCAGAACCTCCTCGACACGGTCCGCCGCGACACCCGCGTCCGCGAGCGCCGCGGCAATGGCAGCACCCCCCAGCTCGGATGCCGTCGCGGCGGCGAGCGCGCCCTGGAAGCCGCCCATCGGTGTCCGCTTCGCGCCGGCGATGACGACCTGCTGCATGGGAGGCTCCGTTCATTCTCTGGTAAGACCTGCAGGCTACCTTGCCAGCGACGGGCCGGGGTTTCCAGTGCCCGCGGTCCTTGCGTGCGACGGAGAACTGCCATGGACATCGACAGCGGCGTCGTGGGCGGCGTCATGGTGCTCACCCTGCTGGACCCCCGGATCGACGCCGCCGGGGCCGTTGCCTTCAAGGAGAAGGTGCGCGCGGCGATCCAGGGATTCGGCGGCCGCGTCGTCCTCGACATGGAACGGATCGAGTTCCTCGACAGCAGCGGGCTCGGCGCGCTGGTCGGCGTGATGAAGATGCTCGGCGGCGGGCGCAGGCTGGAGCTCGCCGCCTGCGGCACGGTGGTGCGCAAGGTTCTGACGCTGACCCGGATGGACAGCGTCTTCGTCCTGCACGCCACCTCCGCTGACGCGACGCGCGCGCCGGAAGCTCTCGTCACGGACGGATCGGGACAGGACGCGGCCTGATGCCCTGCGCCGCGCGCACCCTGCCCGACGCGGCCCTGAGTGCCCGGATTCCGGCCACGGCGGATGCAGTCCGCGTCGAACTGATGCGGATCCAGGAGACGTTCAGGCGGCATGGCGTCCCCGAGGGGCTGCGCGCGGATCTCGCGATCGTGCTGGGCGAGGTGCTCAACAACATCGTCGAACATGCCATCCCCCGGGGCGGGGAGAAATGGATCGAGCTTGCCGTGACCTGCGCCGCCGGACGGCTGCAAGTGGAGACGGTGGACAAGGGCGCGCCCCTGCCGCCGCAGCTTCTTGGCGGAGCCGCCCTGCCCGACATGGGCGATACGCCGCTCGACCTGCCCGAAGGCGGCTTCGGCTGGTTCATCATCCACGCGCTGGCCAGGGACATGACCTACGAGCGGGCGGGCGGGCGCAACCACCTGAGTTTCTTTCTGCAGGAGTGAGGCGCAGTGACCGCGTCGCCCGGCGCCCTCGCCCCCGGGGGCTGTGGCCCGCGTGCCCTGCGCCGGCCATTGGCAAGCCCGCCGCCCCGGTCTAGCCTCCGCATTCGTGACGAAGAGCAGCGACGAGGATCCCATGCGCGACTTCCACCTTCCCGGACGCTCCCCCGTCCTCGCCACCGAAGGGATGTGCGCGACCTCGCATCCGCTGGCGGCCAAAATTGCGATCGACACCTTGGGGCGCGGCGGCAACGCGGTCGATGCGGCGATCGCCGGAGCGGTCCTGCTGGGCCTCTGCGAGCCGCAGATGACCGGGCTCGGCGGCGATTGCTTCGTTCTGCTCAAGCCCGCCGGATCGGAGGAAATCCTCGCCCTCAACGGCTCGGGGCGGGCGCCCGGCGGGGCCTCGTCCGAGGATTTGCGGGCGCGGGGGCTGACGGCGATACCGACGGACTCCGTCCATTCGGTCACCCTGCCCGGCGCGGTCGATGCTTTCTGCAGCCTGTCGGAAAGCCATGGCAAGCTCGGCATCGCCGATATCCTCGGCCCCCTGATCCCCTACTTCGAGGGCGGCGTTCCGGTCGCGCCCCGCGTCGCCTCCGACTGGGTCCAGGCCGGCGGACGGCTGCAGGGCCGGGCGCAGGATCTCTACCTCGACAACGGCGCGGCGCCGGCGGTCGGCTACCGCTTCGCAGCCCCGGGGCAGGCCGAGGTGCTGCGCCGAATCGCCGGAGTGGGGCGCGACGGGTTCTATTCGGGAGAGGTGGCCGAGGACATGGTGGCCGCCCTCGCCGCCGCCGGGGGCCCGCATACGGCCGAGGATTTCGCCGCCACGGCCTGCGACTGGGCGGAGCCGGTCAGCGGCAGCTACAGGGGGATCGAGCTGGTCGAGCATCCGCCCAACGGCCAGGGGGCCACCGCGATCCTGATGGCCAACATTCTGGCCTGCTTCGACATCGCGGCGATGGATCCGCTGGGCGCACCGCGGGCGCATGTCGAGGCCGAGGCCGCCAAGCTCGCCTACGACGCCCGCAACCGATTTCTCGCCGACCCGGACCACACGACGCGGCTTGCCCACATGCTCGACCTGGACGTCGCGCGGCGGCTGGCCGCGCTTGTCGATCCGAAACGCGCGATGGCCGCCGCCGGGCCGCCGAGCGAGGCGGTGCACAAGGACACGATCTACCTCACCGTGGTCGACAGGGACCGGATGGCGGTGTCACTGATCTACTCGATCTTCCACGGCTTCGGCTCGGGGATCGCGTCCGACCGGTTCGGGATCCTGTTCCAGAACCGGGGCGCGGGCTTCACGCTCGACCGCGGTCACCCCAACGAGTTCGGGCCGGGCAAGCGGCCGATGCATACGATCATACCCGGGATGCTGCGCGAGAACGGGCGGGTGACGATGCCTTTCGGGGTGATGGGCGGTGCCTACCAGCCTAACGGGCACGTGCGATTCGTGTCGAACCTGACCGACTTCGGGATGGACGCGCAGACCGCCATCGACCTGCCGCGCAGCTTTTCGGACGCGGGCGCGATGAAGGTCGAGCGGGGGTATTCGGATTCGGTGCGCGCGGAGCTGCGCGATTTAGGCCACGACGTGCAGCAGCCGGACACGGCGATCGGCGGGGCGCAGGCGATCCGCATCGACGGCAGTGGCTACCTCGAAGGGGCGTCGGACCCCAGAAAGGATGGATGCGCGCTCGGATATTGAGCGGGCGCTAGGGCAGGATGGGTTGGCGCCCGTGCTTGGTGAGCGCCCACGCGCTGCGGCCCTCGAGCAGGGCGGCTGTGATCGGACGGCCGTGACCCGCGCCACTGTCGACGTTGAGGCGGTTTCCGTAGTGTTGCGGTGCGTCGAGGGCGGTGTGGCCGTGGACGATGAGGGCGCCGTGGTCCCGGCGCTCCGACAGGAAAGGCTTCCGGATCCAGAGCAGGTCGTCCTCGGTCTGCCCACTCAGCAGCACGCCCGGGCGGATGCCGGCGTGGACGAAGACCTGCGCCCCTGCATCGTGGAGCAGCAGGGTCTTGTCGAAAAAGTCGATGTGCGCGGACGGCACAGCGGCCCGCGCCTCCGCCAGAACCTGCATGAGGATCGCGTCGGTCTTGGAATCGTGGCCCAGGCGGGCGAGCGTGTCGGGGTCCGGCACCTCCACCCCGTAGGAGGCGAGCGTCGTGCCGCCGCCCAAAGCGGGATTCAGCCAGGTCTTGCCGGACTTGATGCCCGGGTCGGCGATGATGCCGTCGGACAGGAACCGCATGAACATACGGTCGTGATTTCCCCGCAGGAAGATGCGGCTGTGGGGCCGGGCCTCCCGCTCCGCGATCAGACGGTCGATCACGGCCCGGCTGTCGGGGCCGCGATCGGTGTAGTCGCCCAGAAAGACGACCGGCGCATCCGGCTCACCCACGGCGTCGATCAGGCGCAGGGCGCGGTCGAACTCGCCGATCTGGCCGTGGATGTCGCCGACCGCGTGGATCACCGGACGTTGAAGCGCAGCGGCGAGACGTTCTGGAACTTGCCGGTCGCGCGCAGCTTGTCGAGGACGGCGACGGGTGGTTGCTCGTCGAGATAGAGCAGTGCGATGGCATCGCGGGCGCGGTCGGAGCGGCCGAGCGTGAAGTTCGCGATGTTCACGCCGTTTTCGCCTAGCGTCTGGCCCAGCAGGCCGATGATGCCCGGCACGTCCCGGTTCGTCGTGTAGAGCATGTGGGCGCCGACCTCGGCGTCGATGTTGATGCCCTTGATCTGGATGAACCGCGGCTTGCCGTCCGAGAACACCGTGCCCGCGATGGAACGTTCGCGCGTGGCGGTCTTGACCACGAGCTTGATGTAGCCGTCGAAGGCGCCGGTCTTGTCCTGACTGGTGGTGGAGATCTCGACGCCGCGCTCGCGTGCGACGACGGGGGCGGACACCATGTTCACGTCCGGATTCGTCGCCTTCATGACGCCGGCGATGGCCGAGCAGTTCAGCGCCTCGAGGTTCATCCGGGCGACGGAGCCGTTGTAGATGACTTCGATGGACTTCAGGGGCTCGTTCGTCATCTGGCCGACGAAGGCGCCGAGGTGTTCGGCGACCTTGACCCAGGGGCCCATGACGCGTGCCTCCTCCGCCGTGACCGAGGGCATGTTGAGGGCGTTGGTGACGGCACCGGTCAGCAGGTAGTCGGACATCTGCTCGGCCACCTGCAGGGCGACGTTCTCCTGTGCCTCGGTGGTGGCGGCGCCCAGGTGGGGTGTAACGACGACGCCGGGGAGGTTGAAGAGCGGGCTGTCGGTGGCGGGCTCGGTGGCGAAGACGTCGAAGGCGGCGCCGGCGACGTGGCCGGACCTGAGGGCGTCGGCGAGGGCCTGCTCGTCCACCAGGCCGCCGCGGGCGCAGTTGATGATGCGCACGCCGGGCTTCGTCTTGGCGATGGCCTCAGCGGAGAGGATGTTGCGCGTCTGGTCGGTGAGCGGCACGTGCAGGGTGATGAAATCGGCGCGTGCGAGCAGCGCGTCGAGCTCGACCTTCTCGACGCCGAGCTTGATGGCGCGCTCCTCCGACAGGAAGGGGTCGTAGGCTACGACCTTCATCCGGAGGCCCCGCGCGCGGTCGCAGACGATGCCGCCGATGTTGCCGGCCCCGATCACGCCGAGCGTCTTGCCCGACAGCTCCACGCCCATGAAGCGCGACTTTTCCCACTTGCCGGCATGGGTCGAGGCATTGGCCTCGGGGATCTGGCGGGCGACCGCGAACATCAGCGCGATGGCGTGTTCGGCGGTGGTGATCATGTTGCCGAAGGGCGTGTTCATCACGATGACGCCGCGGCGGCTGGCGGCATCCTTGTCGACGTTGTCGGTGCCGATGCCGGCGCGGCCGACGACCTTGAGGTTGGGGGCGGCGTCGAGCAGCTTCTCGGTGACCTTGGTGGCCGAGCGGATAGCGAGACCGTCGAACGCGCCGATGCGCGCGGCAAGGGCGTCCTTGTCGCGGCCGAGCTCGGGCTCGAAGGTGACGTCGATACCGCGGTCGCGAAAGATCTGGACCGCGGCGTCCGACAGGCTGTCGGAGATGAGAACCTTAGGGGCCATGGGTGCATTCCTTCAAGGGACCCGCGGTGCGTGCGGAGCACGCGCCCAGCGGAATCGTGGGGGGTAGGGTGCGTGCTCCGCACGCACCGGATGTCAGGAGGATTCGGCCTCGTAGGCCCATTCGATCCACGGCATCAGGGCGGCCACGTCCGCCGACTCCACCGTCGAGCCGCACCAGATGCGAAGGCCTTCCGGCGCGTCGCGGTAGGAGGCGACGTCGAGGGCGACGCCCTCCGCCTCGAGCCGCTTGGCGACGCGCTTGGCGAGGCCATCCGGCGCGTCGGTGAACCGCAGGCAGACGGAGGTGGTGGAGCGGGTGGCCGGGTCCGCGGCAAGATTCGCGATCCAATCGCGGGTTTCGCAGAACTTCCAGACGTGGGCCGCGCTCTCGTCGGCGCGGGCGATGAGACCGGGCAGGCCGAGGCCCTCGGCCCAGTCAAGCGCGCAGAGGTAATCCTCGACGCAGAGCATGGAGGGCGTGTTGATGGTCTCGCCCTTGAATATCCCGTCGATGAGCTTGCCGCCCCCCCCGTGAACAGGCTTCGTCAGGCGGAAGATCTTCGGCAGCGGCCAGGCGGGGACGTAGGACTCGAGGCGCTCGACGGCGCGGGGCGACAGGATGAGCATGCCGTGCGCGCCCTCCCCGCCCAGGACCTTCTGCCAGGAGAAGGTGGTGACGTCGAGCTTGTCCCAGGGCAGGTCCATCGCGAAGGCGGCGGAGGTGGCGTCGCAGAGGGTCAGCCCCTCTCGGTCGGCGGCGATCCAGTCGGCGTGCGGCACCCGGACGCCGGAGGTGGTGCCGTTCCAAGTGAAGCAGATGTCGCGGGCGGGATCGATATCGAGCGACGGCAGCGCGCCGTAATCGCCGGTGCGCACCTCGGCGTCGAGCTTGAGCTGCCTGACGACATCGGTGACCCAGCCCGCGCCGAAGCTCTCCCAGGCCAGCATGGTGACGGGGCGCGCGCCCAGCATCGTCCACATCGCCATCTCGTAGGCGCCGGTGTCGGAGGCGGGCACGATGCCGATGCGGTAGTCGTCCGGCACGCCCAGCAGCGCACGCGTCCGGTCGATGGCGGCGGCGAGCTTGGCCTTGCCGGGGGCGGCGCGGTGCGAACGGCCCAGCGGGGCGTCGGCAAGTTCGGTGAGGGAGAAGCCGGGGTGCTTGGCGCAGGGACCGGAGGAGAAACGGGGGTTCGCGGGTTTGGCGGCGGGCCGCGCGGCCGCAGTCGTGACGTCGGTCATGGCTATCCTTGCAGATATTTGCCCTTCGTTGGGGAAGGGTGTCCCGCCGGCGTCGCTAATCCCGGCGAAGGGGTCGCGCAAGATGGATAATGCCGCTAAGGCGCGGCAAATCGGCCCCGACGATGCCGCCATGGCCAGTGAGGCGCCACCATCGGAGAGAAGATGTTCACCTGCGTCCTGACCTGTGCCCCGTCGCGCCCCGTCCTCGACACCACGCTGGTCGAGGCGCTGCGGGGCGGCTGGGGCGGCGGCGCGGCGCAGTGGCTGTCGCGGGGCGTGGCGGCGGAGTTCGGGCTGGGCGTCGTGCCGGACACCCATGAGGCGACGCGGGGCGAGATGGCGGTGCTGGGCGTCGACGTGAATGTCGTGGAGACGGCGGGGCGCAGGAAGCGCCTGCTGCTGGCGGACATGGACAGCACCATGATCGAGCAGGAATGCATCGACGAGCTTGCTGCCGAGGCGGGCGTGGGTGCGCGGGTGGCGGCCATCACGGCGCGTGCAATGAACGGCGAGATCGACTTCGAGGGGGCGCTGCGCGAGCGCGTCGGCCTGCTGGCGGGCCTCGATGTCGGGGTAATCGAGCGGGTCATCGCGGAGCGGATCACGATGATGCCGGGAGGGGCCACGCTGGTCGCCACGATGAAGGCGAACGGGGCGCGCGCGGCGCTGGTCTCGGGCGGGTTCACCGCCTTCACCCGCGTCGTGGCGGCACGTCTCGGGTTCGACTGGAACCGCGCCAACACGCTCTTGGTCGAGGCCAGCCGGCTGACCGGGGTGGCCGGCGAGCCGATCCTCGGGCGGCAGGCGAAGGTGGATGCGCTGGTGGAACTCTGTGCCGAAATGAACATCGCGGAGGCCGAGGCGATCGCCGTGGGCGACGGGGCGAACGACCTCGGGATGCTCGCGCGGGCCGGCATGGGCGTGGCGCTCCACGCGAAACCGGCCGTGCAGGCACAGGCTCGGCTCCGGATAAACCACGGCGACCTCACGGCGCTGCTCTTCCTGCAAGGCTACCACGCGGACGATTTCGCTTGATCGACCCGGATGTCAGCGGCCTGCTGGTCGCCATCGCCGTGCTGGTGGGGTTGGTCGACAGCATCGCGGGTGGCGGCGGGTTGCTGACCGTGCCGGCGTTGGTGCTGGCGGGCGCCGACCCGGTGACCGCCATCGCCGCCAAAAAGATGCAGGGCCTCTTCGGCCCCGCCCCCGCCGCGGTGGACTATTGCGGCGGGGGCTGGTCGGTCTGCGGTCGCAGGGACCGATCGCGCTGGTGGCCTTCGCGGCGTCCATCGGCGGCGCGCTCTGCGTGGCGCTGCTGCCGACGGATACGCTGCGGCTGGGCTTGCCGGTGCTGCTGATCGCGGTGGCGGCGTTCTTCGCGCTCGAGCCGGGGATGGACGACCTCGACCGCACACGGCGGATGACTCCGATTTTCTTCCGCGCGACGCTGGTGCCGTTCGTCGGCTTCTACGACAAGCTGCTGGGGCCCGCAGCCAGGAGCTTCTACATGCTGGGCTTCGTGCTGCCGGCCGGTCAGGGGTTACTGCGAGCGGGCTCCTGACCGACGCGCCGATTGCTAAGCCCTGGAGGATCGCGGAGCTCTGAATGGGGGCCGGGCAGGTCGTCGGCGCGCAGTTCGGTGCGCGGCGCGCCGCCGGTTGCGGCGCGCGGCTGATCGAGCCGTTGATGGTGGGGGTCACGGCGGGCATGGCGCTGCGGATGATGCGGGACTGACTCCAAGCCGTCACATTGCTGCAATGCGGCGGAGCTAGAGGTCGTCGCATCGTGCCTAGCACTGGAATGAAACCATGGTTGAAATCGATCCGGTCAAATTCGTCCTGTCGGTCCTTCTGCCCCGCAGGCGTGGACGCTAGAGCCCGGCTTCGGCGGCGACCTCGGCGCGGGATTTCCGCGACCGTTCCGTCGCCGACTTGAGCTGGCCGCAGGCGGCCATGATGTCCTCGCCGCGCGGCTTGCGGATAGGCGAGGCGTAGCCGGCCTGCATCAGGATGGTCGCAAAGGCACGGATACGATTGTTGCTGCTGCGCTGGTAGGGCGCGCCGGGCCATTCGTTGAACGGAATGAGGTTCACCTTGGCGGGGATGCCGTCGAGGAGCGCCACCAGCCGGTGCGCGTCGGCGTCGCTGTCGTTCACGCCGTCGAGCATGACGTACTCGAAGGTGATCCGCTCCGAATTGGTGGCCTTGGGATACTCGCGCAGGGCGTTGAGCAGGGTCTCGATGTTCCAGCGCTTGTTGATCGGCACGAGGGTGTCGCGCACGGCGTCGGTGGTGGCATGGAAGCTGACGGCGAGGAGGCAGCCGATCTCGTCGGCGGTGCGCGCGATCTCGGGGACGACGCCGGAGGTGGAGAGCGTGATGCGGCGGCGGCCGAGCGCGATCCCCTCCCCGTCCATGGTGATCCGCATGGCGTCGCGGACGTTCTCGAAGTTGTAGAGCGGCTCGCCCATGCCCATCAGCACGATGTTCGACAAAAGCCGCCCGGTGGGGTCGTTCGCCGCGCCCTTCTTGGGCCATTCGTCGAGATCGTCGCGGGCCAGCATGATCTGTCCGACGATCTCGCCCGCGGTGAGGTTGCGGACGAGCTTCTGGGTGCCGGTGTGGCAGAACGAACAGGTCAGCGTGCAGCCGACCTGGGAGGAGACGCAGAGCGTGCCGCGCCCCTCCTCCGGGATGTAGACGACCTCGACCTCATGGCCGCCGGCGATGCGGACGAGATACTTGCGGGTGCCGTCCTGGCTGACCTGCCGGGTGACGACCTCGGGCAGTTCGATCTTGAAGTGCTCGGCCAAGGTGGCGCGGAACTCCTTCGAGAGGTTGGTCATCGCGCCGAAGTCCCGGACGCCCCAGTGATAGACCCACTGCCAGACCTGGTTGACGCGCATCTTCGATTGCTTCTCGGGCACGCCGACCGCGATCAGCGCATCGCGCAGCGCCTCGCGGGTCAGGCCGACGAGGTTCGTGGACGCGCTCTCCAGCAGCTTGCGCGGGATCGTGTGGACGTCCTGCGTGATGGGGGTGATAGGTCTCGTTTCCATTTCGCCTAGATAGACCCTAATCGCGGGAATCTACAGGTGCATCGTACGAACCTGCCAGAACCTCAAGATTCTCACCCGCATCGAGCAATGCGCGCGCGCGATAGATCAGCATCGACAGCACCCGATCATTGAACTTCAGGCATTGTCGCGCCGCCTCGCGGTTCCCTTCGAAAAGAAGCGCCATCCTCGCCGCGGCCATATCCTTGTAGTGTCCGTCCCGCTTCCGAACCTACCGGTGCATGCGATGGACATGCCACGCATCGTCCAGCATCGAACTCAGCTTGGCATTCAGCTCCGGGGGGTCATCGGGCACGACCTCGTAGGATATGTTCGACCAACCGTCATTCCGCAGGGGAGGCGGGGATTTCTTCACGAGACGGCCATGCTCAGCCGCAGCGCTGCTCGGCGTCGGTCACGGCGGCGGTGAAGCCCAGCAGGCTGAACGAATCCTCGGTGCGGGTGCCGCGGCCCGACTGGCCGGAGACGACCGCGTCGGAGCCGCGCTTCATGGCGTCGATGATGCGCTGGTCGTCGGTGGGCGACGCGGCCCAGGCCAGTTCGCCGTCGCTGAACATCTCGAAGCGGTCCGATCCGATCTCGATGGTGACGGTGGACTCCTCGGCGTAGGGGTAGCCGCCGGTCGCGGAGACCTCGCCCTTCTTGTCGTTGCCCGGCCAGTAGCTGACGAACAGGCGAATGTCGCCGCGCTGCGCCGCGACCTCCCGGCCGTCGCGGGTGTTCTTGATCGTCTTGGGAGCGGAGACGATCCAGCACTGGGTCGGATCGTCCTCGACGAAGACCGACCAGTCGGTCTCGGTGCTGACCCTGTTGGAGCTGTCCTGCGCGACTGCCGGCGGCGCGGCCGTCAGCAGGGACGCCGTCATCAACGTGGCGGTCAGGGCGGTGGAGAATGCCTTGGAACTCATCTTGGTGTCTGCCTCTGTCTCGTCATGGCCTCTGTCAGGCTGCAGACGGCGCCGACGGCCCGCTGCGCTTCGGGCTTCGACGGACCCGGCGCGGGCCCGATGGCGAGCGGTTCCAAACCTGACGGCGCGATGATAGCGCAGGCCGGGGCCGCTCGGAAAGCCCGGGTGGCAATTTTTCGCACATGGAGGGTCAGGTGGCGGACATCGGGACGGGAGCGGTCGATCTGTTGGAGGTCGTGCGGGGAGAGATGGTCGAATCCGTGCATCGCGGGCATGTCGTCGTCTGCGACGGCGCGGGCGAGGTGGTGGAGGCCTGGGGGGCGCCGGAGACGGTCATCTACCCCCGGTCCTCGTGCAAGATGCTGCAAGCGCTGCCGCTGCTCGAGTCGGGCGCGGGTGCGGATCTGTCGGACCGGCAGGTCGCGCTGGCCTGCGCCTCGCATCAGGGCGCGCGGGTGCACACGGAGGCGGTCGAGAGCTGGCTGCGTGCCATGGGGCTGGGCGAGGCGGACCTGCGCTGCGGTGCCCATGTCCCCTATGCCACGGACGCGCAGGCGGACCTGATCCGCGCGGGCGAGGCCCCGTGCCAGCTCCACAACAACTGCTCGGGCAAGCATGCAGGCTTCCTCACGCTCAACCGGCATCTCGGCGGCGGGGCCGATTACGTGGAGCCGGACCATCCGGTGCAGATCGCCGTGCGCCGGGCCTTCGAGGAGGTGACGGCGATGGAGAGCCCGGGGTTCGGCATCGACGGCTGCTCGGCGCCGAACTTCGCCACCCGGCTCGATGCGCTGGCGGGGGCGATGGGGCGGTTCGCCCGGGCGCGCGAGGGCGGCGGGACGCGCGCCGATGCGATGGCGCGGCTGACGCGGGCCATGGGGGCCGCGCCCGAGCTCGTCGCCGGCGAGGGACGGGCCTGCACCGATCTCATGCGCGCGATGGACGGCCGGGTCGCCGTCAAGACGGGAGCGGAGGCGGTCTTCGTGGCGATCCTGCCGGACCTCGACCGGGGCATCGCGCTCAAGATCGTCGACGGCACGACCCGGGCCGCGGAGGCGGTGATCGCCGCGCTGCTGGTCCGCCTGGGCGCGCTCGACGCGGAGGCCCCGGTGGCGAAGCGCCTGATGCACGGGCCGATCTCCAACGCGCGCGGCCGGGTCACGGGCCACTACGACGTGCGGCTGACCTGAAGGGCGGAGGCGAGGGCGCCCAGCAAGACGTCGCGCTTCACCGGCTTGGTGAGATGTGCCGCGAAGCCCGCGGTCCGCAGGCGTTCGGCCATGTCGCCGCCGACGTTCGCGGTGAGCGCGATGAGCGGCGCGGGCGTGCCGCCGCGCTCGGCCTCCATCGCACGGATGGCCGCGGCGGCCCCGAAACCGTCGACCAGCGGCATAGAGATGTCGAGGACGACGGCGTCGGGGCGCTGCCGGCGGTAGGCCTCGACCGCCTGCGCGCCGTCGCAGACCATCTCGCAGTCGAACGGGCGATCGGCCAGCATCCGGTCGAGGAGCAGACGGTTGGTGGCGTTGTCGTCGGCCAGCAGGATGCGGGCCGTCCCGGCGTCGGCATCGCCGGTCAGCGCGGCGAGCAGGCAGGCCCCGGCGACCGGCACGGCGAGCACGGCGTCGGCGCGGGCGGCGACACCGGGCGCGGCCTCCGCCTTGCGGCCGAGCACCACGAGGCGAGTCGCCGGGCCGATGCGCGCCAGAAGGTCGATCTGGACATCCGCAGGAACGCTGAGGGGCAGCAGGACGAGGGCGGTGTCCGGCGTGATGTCGCAGTCCGGGACGAGGCCGAGCCGCCGCAGCCGCTCGGCGACCAAGTCGCTCCGCAGGCCGCCGCCGGGCGGGACGGCGACGGCGCGCGGCAGGGGCGGCAGGGGGGCGGGCACGCCGTCGGACGCCAGCGGCAGGGTGAGCGCGAAGATTGAGCCCTGCCCCAGCGTGCTCTCGAGCGTCAGGGTTCCGCCCATCCGCTCCGCCAGCCCGCGCGAGATGGTCAGCCCGAGGCCGGTGCCCTCCCGCGCCGGATGCGCCGGATCGTCCACCTGCCCGAAAGCCTCGAAGACGGTCACCTGCAGCGCGACCGGGATTCCCGTGCCGGTGTCCTCCACCGTGATCGTCACGCAAGCGGCGCCGACCTCGGCGCGCAGGACGACATGGCCCGCGTCGGTGAACTTGAGGGCATTGCCCAGCAGGTTGGTGACGATCTGCCGGATGCGCCCTTCGTCGCCCAGAAACCGCGTCCGCGCGCCGATCGGATAGAAGAGGCCGGTCACCACGCCCGGTTGGGCGATCGCCGCCGCGAGGCGCGAACAGTCGCAGAGCATTCCCTCGAGGTCGAAGGACGCCTCCCGGAGCTCGACCTTGCCGGCCTCCAGCGCCGAGGCGTCGAGCGTGTCGTTGACGATCACGAGGAGCGCCTCCGCCGAATCCTGGATCGTGCGGGCGTAGAGCGCCGTCTCGGCGTCGCCCGCCTGTTCGGCCAGCATCTGCGCCATGCCGAGCACGCCGTTCATCGGGGTGCGGATCTCGTGGCTCATCCGCGCGAGGAAGTCGGCCTTGGCGCGCGCCATCTGCTCCGCCGCGTCGCGGGCGGCGGCAAGCGCCGCCGCGCGGTCGTGGTCGTCGGTGATGTCGAGCGCCAGCGAGACCACGTCGCCGTCGGGCGCCCGGCGGTCCTGCAGCCGCAGGACGCGGCCGTCGTAACGCTGCAGCACGAGGGGCGCGATGGTCTCGGCGTCCCAGCGTTCGACCTGCGCCTGCGCCCATTGCTCGGGCGTCAGATTACCGATGTCGAAGGCCCCCTCCTCCGCCGCGCGGGCGAAGATCTCGGTCGCATGGACCCCGGGTGCGATCTCGGACGCCGCGTCGAAAAGGTCGAGATAGACGTGGTTCGCCGCGATGAGCCGGCCCGATCCGTCGAAGAGCGCGAAGCCGTCGCGCATCGCCTCGAGGGCGTGCCAGAGCCTTCGCCGCGCGCGGTCGGCCCGATCGGCCGCCTCCTTGCGCTGTGCGAGCACGGCGGCCTGCCGCTCGGTCAGGGAGAGGTTGTGCTCGCGCTCCGACAGATAGCTGCGCGACAGCCGGTCGGCGTTCGCCACGAGCGCCGAATGGGCCCGCACGAGTTCGCCGCGCGTGTGCACCAGCGTGCGCTCCGCCGCGAGACGGCGGCGGCGTTCCTCGAGATACATCGCGTCCGGAACCCAGCCGTCCATGCCACTCCGCGCGTCTCAGGCGCCCAGGTGGCGCGTCGGGACCGATGTGGCAGTTGCGGGTGAAGATCGAATTAACCGCGCCGGCGGCGCATTCTGCCCCGATCGGTCGGCCCCGATCGGTCGGCCCGGCTCAGTTCAGGTCGAAATGCAGGGGATACTGGCGACCGTCGAATGCCCCGAAAAGATCGCCGATGTCGGGATGCGTCACCGGCTCGCCCGAGCGGTCGAGCGTCAGGTTCTGCTCGGAAACATAGGCGACATAGTAGCTGTCGTCATTCTCCGCGAGCAGGTGATAGAACGGCTGGTCGCGGCGCGGGCGACTGTCCTGCGGGATGGCGTCGTACCACGCCTCGCTGTTGGAAAAGACGGCATCGACGTCGAAGATCACCCCGCGAAACGGGTGTTTCTTGTGGCGGACCACCTCTCCCAGAGCGTATTTCGCCTCGTTCTTCAGCATGTCGTGGCCCTTTCCCGACCCTACCCCTAGCGCCGGAATATCCGCCTTGTAAATCGGCGCTGGTGCGATCCGTTGGAAACATACTGTGGGAGCGGCCACGACAGTGGCGCGGCCCGCGTCTCTCTCAGATGTTTCTGTCTCGTCGGGAGGGTCCGTCGCGGCGTTGCGTCGCAGGTTGGGCATCGGGCCAAGCTGCCGGTCCGGCGTCATGTCAGGATTTTGCCTGTCCGACCGCCGATCATCGCCCGAGGCGATTGGCAGACGCCCCGGCCTTGCGCTAGGGTGCCTGCAAAATCGGTGAAACAAGACCGGGCAGTGATCATGAAACACACGATGCGGATTCTTTTTCTGCTGCTCCTGTCGGCATGCGGCAGCGGCGGAAGCGGGCAGGCTCCCAACAACCTCGACAATGCCTGCTCGATCCTGTCGCAACGTCCGGGCTACCTGCGGGCCTTCCGCGCGGCGGAGCGCAAGTGGGGCGTGCCGGTGCATGTCCAGATGGCGACGATCTATCAGGAGTCGAAGTTCATCTCGGACGCGCGGACGCCGCTGCGATTCTCGCTGGGGGTGATCCCCGTCGGCCGGCAGAGCAGCGCCTTCGGATATTCCCAGGCGCTCGACGCGACCTGGAAGGAATATCAGCAGCGCGAGGGCGGCCGGCGCACCCGACGCGACGACATCCGCGACGCGACCGATTTCATGGGCTGGTACATGACCGACACCGCCCGGGAGCTGGGCATCTCGCTGACCGACGCGCGCAACCAGTATCTCGCCTATCACGACGGGCGCGGCGGGTTCCGGCGCGGCACCTACAACGGCAAGCCCTGGCTGGTGCGCGTGGCCGGAGAGATCGAATCGCGCGCCGCGGTCTATCAGGTTCAGCTGCGCTCCTGCTCCTGACCGCGCCCGGCGAGGGAGCGGTAGATTGCCTCGGCCAGCCCGGTCTGGCCGCTCTTGGCGACCGACTCGGCCTGGGCCTGGCGCAGGAAGCTGTCGAACTGCGTCTCGCCGCCGCCCGCCGGCGACGGGCTGCCGGTATTAGATACGCGAAGCAGCTCCGCGAAGAGGAACGCCTCCAGCTCCACCGCCTGCTTGCGAAGGGCGGCCTCCCGCCCCGGCGGCTCGGGGCGCTGCGTCTGCATCGGAAATGTCGTCACGGCCTGCATCCTGCACCTCGTCGGTTCTTGGCTCGGGCCATCCGATCACATCCGGGTAAAGGGTTTCGTAACGACCGGAGCCTATGCAGGGTCAACGAGACGATTCTCCTGACCGGGACATCCATGCCGCAAGATTTCCTCGCCAGCGTTTCGGGCGGACCGACAGAAGCGGTCGCCGCCAGGCCGGTGGGGCCGGCGGATCCTTCGCCTAAGGCGGCCCCGACGGACCTCGAGGCGTTTCTGGCCCTTTTCGCCCCGGTGGAGACGACGCAAGACAGGGCGGCGGGCACCGCGGTCGTGACCGTGACCGCAGAAGAAGTTCCGGGGGCTCCCGACGATCCGCTCGCCGCGCTCCTTGCCGCCTTCCTGCCCGGAAGCGCGGAGGACGCGGCGATCGCGCCGCTGCCCGACTGGCTGCGCGCGGCGCTGCTCGGTTCCGCCGCGCGGCCTGCCCCGACCGATACGGAAGGCGCCGGGACTGGCGGCGTCGGGCTTTCGATCGAGCCGGGGGCGATCGCGGTGACCGGCACGGCCGACGCCGCTGCCGGATCCGGCGGCGACGGGGGCGAGGTCGAGGGGATCGGGAGAGTCGGGCGGGCCGGAGTCCCGTCCGCGGCAGACCTCCCCGGTCGCGGCCTGTCCGGCGGCGGCACGTCTGCGGAAGGACCACCGGACAGCCGCGCCGGCGGCCCGCTGCTGGTCGGGTCCGATGAGGCGATCGGATCGGGACCGGAGGGCGCGCCGGACGGCGGCCCGCCGGATCAGATGGCCAATGGAGCGGGCACCGTGGAGGCTGGCGAGACACCGGTCGCCACATCACCCTCGGGCACCGTCGCAACGAGCACGACCGCCAGCCTTTCGCCGGCCGGACCGGTCGAGGGCGGACGGGCGCGCGCGCGGCAGTCGGATCCGGCGGAGAGACGATCCGGCCAGACCGGCGTGTCGACGGCGCGCGCCGCGGACGGCCCGCAGGCATTCCGGACCCTGACCGAAGTTCCGAGCGGCCGCGCGTCCGACCGGACAGCCCCGGCAGCCCCGGCAGCCCCGACGGGAGCCGCGGTCGAGTCTGTCGCCGAGCCGACAAAGGCCCCGGCCCTACCGGACCTCCGCACCGCCGCGCCCGCCCCGGACGGAATGGAGCATCCCGCAGCGCGCGCCGCCGCCCCGACCGCCGCCCCGACCGCCGCGGGCGCGGCGGTCGAGTCCCTCCAGCCCACCGTCGAGCCGCAGCGCCCCTCGATCGCTCCTGCACCTATCGCCCTGTCGCAGTTGCGGGACGCTATGACGGAACGTGTGCGCGTCATGGCGGAAGAGGCGGGCGACGACTCCGTCCGGCTGCGCAGCGCGACGGGCACGGCGGAAGTCGAACTCGCCCCCGCGGAGCTTGGCCGACTGCGGCTTCAGCTCAGCACCACGGAGCGCGGCCTGCATCTCACCGTGCTCGTCGACCGGCCCGAATCGGTCGACGCGGTCCGCCGCCACCTCGACGGGCTGCATCGAAGCCTGATGGCCGAAGGCCTGACGCTGGACAGCTTCGACATCGGGACGGAGGCGCGGGGCCAGGAGCAGGCCGCCGGCCAGGGCCGTCCACGGCAGAACGCCGCCGTTTCGCCGCCCCTGCATGTCCCCGACGCCGACGCCCCGCTTCCCGGCACCCCGCCCCCAGCGACCGGTCGCACCGCGACGGGCCGCCTCGACATCCGCATCTAGGAGCCCATCATGGACGTCACTTCCCCCGCCCTCGGCGCGCCGGCGACCGCCGCCGCGGCTCAAGGCAAGCAGGCCGCAGCGACCGCCTCCGACTTCGACACCTTCCTCAAGCTGCTCACCACGCAGATCCGCAACCAGGATCCGCTCGAGCCTGCGGATGCCACCGCCTATACCTCGCAGCTCGCCACCTTCTCGAACGTGGAGCAGGCGGTGCAGACCAACAAGCTGCTCGGCCAGATGATCGCCCGGCTGGACAGCCAGCAGGTCACCGGCGCGGCGGATTGGCTCGGGATGGAGATCCGCCACTCCGGGCCGGTCGGGCACACCGGCGGCTCGACCCGCCTGCACACCGACATCAATGCCAGCGCCGACCGCGCCGAGCTGGTGATCGTGGACGGCGGCGGGCGCGAGATCGGTCGCCACACCATCGACCCCGACGGGCAGACGGTGGTCTGGCCCGCGGACGGCCGGGGCGGGACGGTGCCCGAGGGCACCTACGACCTGCACGTCGAGTCCTGGGCGGGCGACCAGACGCTCGACCAGACGCCGGTGGCCCATTACGCGGCGGTGCAGGAGGTCGTCATGGGCAAGGAGGGCAGCGAGCTGATCCTGCCGGGCGGCGTGCGCCTGCCGATCACCGCGCTCGAGTCGATCCGGCGGCCGCAGGTATGAGCGGGTCGGCGCGGCACCGAGGGGAAGGGGGCCGGTTCCCGACCGCCGGTTCTCTGCCGCTACGTCTTGATCGGCGCTGAAGCGATGCGACGAAAGGGTCCTGTCGGGGTCGGACGCGCCCGCGCCGCGCGCGCCTAGAGCAGGGACGCGAGGAGGGCGCCGACGCCGGTGGCGCCGACGCCCGCCGCGAACCAGACAAGCGGCATCAGGCGCTCGGCAATGCGCTCGGCTCGAAGCTCGTCGCGCAGTTGCATTGGCCGGCGGAGCGCCGCGTCGACGGCGCTGGGCAGATGCGGGCCGAAGCGCGCCAGCACGAGGGCGGTGCGGCCCAGATCGCGGGCCAGGGCGATCGGGCCGAGATTGCGGCGGATGTAGCGCTCGAC
>JBBQDX010000032.1:0-22336 GCA_038320125.1 Rhodobacterales bacterium
GCGGCAATGGCTCCTGACGGCGTTGTTCTCCCTCAACGAGCGGGAACGGTTCATCGTGAGCGAGCGCAAGCTGCGCGAGGAGCCGCGGACGCTGGAAAGCCTCGGCACCGAGCTCAAGCTTTCCAAGGAGCGGGTGCGCCAACTGGAAGCGGCGGCCTTCGCCAAGATGCGGAAATCGCTTCAGGGTCAGAGCCCCGAAGTCCTCGGCTTCCTGGGGTGAGGCATTTCGGCAGTGCGGGCGCGCTGGCCTGCACGCTCATGCTGTTTGATGCGGCCGCTGCCGAGCCATTGGTGGATGCCGATATCTATATCGTCGGCGAGCAACACGGGTTCGCGCCGCATCACGCCGAGCAGGCTGCGGTCGTCGCCAAAGTGCGCCCGACGGCGGTCGTCTTCGAGCAACTCACCGACGTGCAGGCCGACCGCATCGCCCCGGAAACGCCCCGCAATCCGCATGTGTTCGAGGAGTTGCTCGACTGGTCCGAAAGCGGCTGGCCGGACCTGTCGTTCTACTTCCCCATCATGACCGCCAGCGACGCCGTCATCTTCGGCGCGGCGGGGGCCGCGGGCGATCTTTCGGCCTACGAGCTCGACACACCGCTCGACCCCGTGGAACAGGCCGAACGCGAGGCGCTTCAGGCCGTGGCGCATTGCGGCGCCTTGCCGCCCGACCGCCTGCCCGAGTTCGTCGCCCGCCAGCGCGCCATCGACGCGCAGTTCGCCGCCCGGACGCTCGAGGCGCTCGACACGCACGGGCCGCCGGTCGTCCTCATCACCGGCAACGGCCATGCCCGCAGCGATTGGGGCGTTCCAGCGGCGATCGCCCGGGTCCGCCCCGATGCGACCGTCCTGTCGATCGTGCAGGACGGCGGACCCGAGGGTGGACCCGACCCCTGCGCGGCGTTCCGTTGAGGGTGGCCTTTCGCTGCCGGTGAGGCTCGCCTAGGTAAGCGTGAAAGGGGGGCCGCCCATGCTGTCCGGCAAGACCATCCTGCTGATCGTCGGCGGCGGCATCGCCGCATTCCGGTCACTCGAGCTGATCCGCCGCCTTCGCGAGAGGGGGGCCTCGGTGACCCCCGTCCTGACCCCCGCCGCAGAGCACTTCGTCACGCCTCTGTCGATCTCGGCGCTCGCGGCGCACAAGGTCTACCGCGACCTCTTCGACCTGACCGACGAGGCGGAGATGGGCCATATCGAGTTGTCGCGCGCCGCCGACCTCGTCGTCGTGGCACCCGCTACGGCCAACCTCATGGCGCGGATGGCGGCGGGGCTGGCGGACGATCTGGCGACGACGCTGCTGCTGGCAACCGACACGCCGGTGATGATCGTGCCCGCGATGAACGTGCGGATGTGGGAACACCCGGCGACGCGGCGCAACCTCGCAACTATCAGGGGCGACGGCATCGCCGTGATCGGCCCGGACGAGGGCGCCATGGCCTGCGGCGAGTTCGGTCCCGGTCGCCTGGCCGAGGTGCCCGATATCGTCGCCGCGATCGAGGCGCATTTCGTTGGGCGGGAGGAGGTTGGGCGGCACGAGGGTGCCCCACTCGCAGGCAGGCACGTCCTCGTCACCTCCGGCCCGACGCATGAACCCATCGACCCGGTGCGCTACATCGCCAACCGCTCGTCGGGTGCGCAGGGCGCGGCAATCGCCGTCGCCCTGCGCGACCTTGGCGCGCGCGTCACCTTCGTCACCGGCCCCGCCGACGTGCCGCCGCCGCCGGGCGTCGAGGTCGTGGCGGTGCGGACGGCGTGCGAGATGCTGGCCGCGGTCGAGACCGCGCTGCCGGCGGATGCCGCCGTCATGGCCGCCGCCGTGGCCGACTGGCGGGTGGCGAATGCCTCCGTCTCCAAGATGAAGAAGGACGGCACGGGTGCCCCCCCGGCGCTGCGGTTCGTGGAGAATCCCGACATCCTCGCCGCCGTGTCCCGGGGTGCGCACCGGCCCCGCCTCGTCGTGGGCTTCGCCGCGGAGACCGACGACGTCGTGGCCCATGCCACCGCCAAGCGCGCACGCAAGGGCTGCGACTGGATCGTGGCCAACGACGTATCCCCCGCGACCGGCATCATGGGAGGCACGGACAACGCCGTGACGCTCGTCACCGAGGCGGGAGCGGAGGCCTGGCCCCGCCTGACCAAGGTGGAGACCGCCCGCCGCCTGGCCGCCCGCATTGCAGAGGCGCTGGCTTGAGCGTCACCGTCCGGGTCTCGCGGGTGGAGGGCGCCGATCCGACGCTGCCGCTGCCCGACTATGCGACGGCGGGGGCCGCGGGCGCGGACCTGCGGGCCGACACCTACGGGGCGGTCGTGACGCTGGCACCCGGGGCCCGCGCGCTGGTGCAGACGGGGCTGCGGGTGGCGGTGCCCGAAGGCTACGAGATGCAGCTCCGCCCGAGATCCGGCCTTGCCCTCGAGCACGGGCTCACGCTCGCCAACGCGCCGGGCACCATCGACAGCGACTACCGCGGTCCGCTTGGCGTCCTCCTCGTGAACCTCGGGACGGAGTCCTTCGACGTAACCCACGGGATGCGGATCGCGCAGGCCGTCGTGGCCCCGGTGGTGCAGGCGCGGTTCGCCCTCGTCGCGGACCTTGACGAGACACCGCGCGGCGCCGGCGGCTTCGGGTCCACCGGTCTCGGGTCCAACGGCACGGGATCGAACGGCGGATGACCCTCGTCCTCATCCTCGGCGCGGCGCTCTGGGGTCTCGGCATGGTCCTGAAGACGCCGGTGCAGGCGCGTCTTATGATGCTGGCTCTGCTCTACGTCGCCGTCCTCTTCGTGCAGCTGGCCCTGCCCGACGGCCACCCGCTGCGCGAGACGCTGGGCGGCGGGCCGGGCCAGTGGCTCGTGCTGGGCGGCATCGCCGTCGTCGTCTGGATCTATCGGATCGCGCTGGGACGGGTCCGGGTGCGGGCGCGACAGGTGGAGGCCGGGCGGGATGCCGCGCCCGTCACCGGCCCCTTCTCGGACGTCGAGCTCGAACGATACGCCCGCCACATCGTGCTGCGCGAGGTCGGCGGGCCGGGGCAGAAGCGCCTGAAGGATGCGCGCGTCCTCGTGGTGGGGGCAGGCGGGCTGGGCGCGCCGGTCCTGCTCTACCTCGGCGCGGCGGGCGTCGGGACCATCGGCGTCATCGACGACGACGTCGTGTCTCTCTCGAACCTGCAGCGGCAGGTCATCCACACCGATGCGCGCGGCGGCACCCCGAAGGTCTTCAGCGCCGAGGCGGCGGTCCGCGCTATCAATCCCCACGTCGCCGTGCGTCCCTACAACCGCCGCCTTACCGCCGAGATCGCGCCCGAGCTCTTCGCCGACTACGACCTGATCGTCGACGGCTCCGACAGTTTTGCCACGCGGGAGATGGTCAATGCCGCCGCCGTCGCCACCGGCAAGCCCCTGATCGCGGGCGCCATCACCCAATGGGAGGGTCAGGTCACGATCTACGATCCCGCGGGCGGGGCGCCCTGCCTCGCCTGCCTCTTCCCCGAGGCCCCCGCTTCCGGCCTCGCCCCCTCCTGCGCCGAGGCGGGCGTAATCGGCGCGCTGCCGGGTATCGTCGGCTCGGTCATGGCGCTCGAAGTCATCAAGGAGATCACCGGGGCCGGCACGCCGCTGCGGGGGCAAATGCTGCTCTGGGATGGGCTCGACGCCGACGCGCGGCGGATCACAGTGCGGCGACGGGCGGACTGCGCGGTCTGCGGCGACATCTGACCGTAGCCGGCTGCCCCCCCGACCTGAGGGCCGGCACGTCCCACCGTCACCCGAAGCGACCTTCGACGCAGCCTTGGCGATAGGGATGATCCGGCGACCCCCTTCGCACCCCGCGCCGCCTTCGGCATCAGCGCGGCGCGGGCCCGACATGCTGCCTCCGATGAGAACACCCGCCGCGCGCGCCGCGCTCCCTGCCACCCCCGTCTTCGCCGCGGCCCGCCCGCCGGACCTCGGGGGGCGGACCTCGACGATCGCCACCGAGGACGCCTGTCCGCCGCGCCGGCTCAGGGCACCAAGCAGCGGCGCAGCCATTGACTAAGAATACAACTTCATGGCTAAGGCCGGCAAGCGAATCAACTTCCACGCCCGCCTGCGAGAAGGTCAGTTCGGACCCGGCGATCCCCACCCTCTGCCGCGCCTGGTTGGACATGGGTGGCGACCGGCATCATCATCCGCGACGGGCCCCGCGAGGTGGCCGATGTCCCGGACCCTTCCATCACCTCGCAGAGGATGATGATCCGGCGTGGCGACATGGACCGCGTCACCGATGCGGCCGCCTTCGCCGCCGACGAGGACCTGCCGATCGCCGCGCATCCGGGCACCCGCTTTTACACCTCGGCCTCCACGACAGGCTCGACGGCGCCGGGACCAACCCGCGCATGAAGCCTGGAGACCGTCGGGGCCAGCCTTCTTCCGCTGCGCGCCGGCGACGTCGCGGCCGCGCACGGCGCCCTCGAGATCGTGGGGGAGCCGCTCGGACGGCCAGCTTCTCCCCCACCTCGCTCGCGGGGCTCGGGCTGGAGCTCCTGTCGCTTTCCGGCAGCCTGACCCTGCGACAGGTCGCACGGGTCCTGCGTCGAGACCGCGCCCGGCATCCCGATCCTCGTGCTGCTCCACGTGGCCTTCGTATTGGCCCCCGGCGTGGTCGCGCCGTTCGGCCCGCGACAGGGAACCATCGCGTCGTCCGCTGGCGCCGCCCCGCGCGCCGATGAACCTCAGGCGACGCGGCGGGCTTCCGACGCCTCGACCGGGACCAGTGCGATCACCAGATCGCGCATGTGCAGAAGGCCGACCTGCTTGCCGTCCTCCATCACCCGGTAGTGCTTGTTCGTGTCGCCCTCTGACAGCGCGATGACCGATTCGAGATTCTGGCCGGCCTCGACCTCGCCGTCCGTTCCGGTGCCCGGACGCTCGGTTTTCTCCATCACCGAGCGGACGCGCAGCACGCGAGCCCGGTTGATGTCGGAAATGAAGTCCATGATGTAGCTGTCGCCGGGGTTGAGCAGGATGTCCTGCGGCTCGCCCTGCTGGATGACCGCGCCGTCCTTCAGGATGACGAGATGGTCGGCCAGCTTGAGCGCCTCGTCGAGGTCGTGGGTGATGAAGACGACAGTCTTGCGCAACTCCCGCTGCAGTTCCAGCAGCAGGTCCTGCATGTCGGTGCGGATCAGCGGATCGAGCGCGCTGAACGCTTCGTCCATCAGCATGATCTCGGAGTCCGACGACAGGGCGCGGGCGATACCCACCCGCTGCTGCATGCCGCCCGATAACTGGCCCGGATAACGGTCTTCGTAGCCGCCAAGGCCGACCCGATCGAGCCACTTGCGCCCCTCGGTCTCGGCCACGGCGGCAGTCTCGCCGCGCACCCGCCGCGACATGCCCGCGTTCTGCAGCACCGTGTGATGCGGGAAAAGGGCGAATTTCTGGAACACCATCGACATGGTGTTCTGCCGCAGGGCCGCGAGCCGGGCGCTGCCGTAGGTCAGCACGTCCTCGCCGTTGACGATGACCTCTCCAGCCGTCGGGTCGATCAGGCGGTTGAGGTGCCGGATCAGCGTCGATTTCCCGGAGCCGGACAACCCCATGATGACGGTGATCTCGCCCTCGTGCACGTCGATGTTGATGTCGCGCAACCCCAGCACATGGTTGTGCGCCTCCAGAAGCTCCGGCTTGCCCAGGCCCGCGCGGACGTGGACAAGCGCCAACTCCGGCGTCTTGCCGAAGATCTTGTAGAGGTTGCGGATCGAGATCTTGATACCGTCTCCGGTCATGTCGCTCATCCCCGGTCGCTCGGGTCTATACGGCTCAGCGCCGCCTTGGTCGACCGATCCAGGAGGACCGCGAGGAGGACGATGCAGAACCCCGCGACAAGGCCGGTGCCCAGCTCCAGGTTGCGGATGCCGGCCAGCACCTTGACGCCAAGTCCCGGGGCGGAGACCAGCGAGGCGATGACGACCATGGCGAGGCTCATCATGATGGTCTGGTTGATGCCCGCCATAATGTTAGGTAGGGCCAGCGGCACCTGGACGCCCCAGAGCTTCTGGCGGTCCGACATGCCGAAGGCATCCGCCGCCTCGATGACGTCCCTGTCGACCAGCCGGATGCCGAGGTCGGTCAGCCGGATCACCGGCACGATGGCGTAAAGGATGATGGCGATGCCGTAGAGCTTCGATTCCGTCACCGAGAAAAGGTAGATCAGCGGGATCAGGTAGACGAAGGTCGGCAGCGTCTGGAGCATGTCGAGCACCGGGATCATCGCCCGCTGCAGCAGGTTCGACCGCGACATGGCGATGCCGATGGGCACGCCGATCAGCACCGAGATGAGCGTGCAGACGAAGACGATCGACAGGGTGCTGATCGCGTCGTCGTAGTAGTCGATGAAAGCCATGAAGAGAAAGGACAGCGCCACGAAGATCGTCACGCCGGTCTTGCGCGACGCAAACCACGTCGCGGCGACCAGCAGCGGGATCATGATGAACCACGGGACCGCCTGGAAGGCCTCCAGCGACCAGTCCAGCATCCACGACAGCGGCTGGGTCAGCGGGTCGAGGACGACCTTGAGAGGGTTCTTGATGGCGAGGAAGCCCTGCTCGACCGCTTCGGTCATGTCGCGGGAGCGGGGGATCGCGTCGCAGGATGCGTGCAGCGTGTCGAGCGAGGGAAACGGTGTCTGCAGGAACGGCACCGCGGGCGCGGGCGCGCCTTCGGCCTGGGTGCCGTTGGCACGGGCGACCATCTCGGCCATTGTCAACGGCCCGGTCGAGGGGCCGCCCGAACTGCACCACCCCTCAAGGCCGGTCGCCCGGAACACTCGGTCGTAGATCGCCATGCATTTCCCCGCCGTCTTTGTGTCGCGGCTCCGGTCTGTCGCCGTTCGTCGAGTGGGGCGGGCCGCGACGGGCCCGCACCGGATGTCAGGTCACCCGATGAAGGCCGCGACCTTCTCGCGCGCCGCATCGTTCACCCGGTTCTGCCAGCCGTCCGAGCGGTTCGTCAGGAAGGCGACCGTGGTCTCCTCGCCCGACGCGTTCTTATCCTCCCGCAAGGCCAGAAGCTCGTTTATCTCGTCGGTGGCGAAGCTGACATTGGTCATCAGCCCCGCCGGATCGGGGTGCCTTTTCTCGAAGTCTGTCGTCACGACCGTCTTCACCGCGCCGACCGCGAAAGACGACATGCCCATGTCGTTGCAATCGGGGTCGACGTCGCACTTGTGGGCGTCCTCGTCATTTGGCCCAAGATCCACCTGCGTCATGTCGTATTTGCCGAGGACGCTCGTCAGGCCCCGGTAGGACCCGAGCCACGGCTCCTCGTTCTCGCAGGCGGCGGCGATGAACGTGGCCGTGGTCCCGCCGGCGCCATGCTGGAACCCCTCGTAGCCGTGGCCCTCGAGGTCGATCTCGCGGAGGATGCCCGCGTCGATGTTCTTGCAGCCCCAGCCTTCCGGGCATCGGTTGAACCGGCCGCCGACGAGATACGGGTCGGCCGGGAAGACTTCCATCGCCGCCAGCTCCGGGTGCTCCTCGGCCGGATAGATCGGGATCCACCAGCCCTCGACGCCGGCGGGCAGCAGCACGTCCGTCAGCGTGGTGATCGTGCCGGAACGGGGCAGCTCGTCGTGGGCGGGGTTGCCGTTGATCCACGGCTCGGTGACGATGTCGGGCTTGCCGGTGCCGGAGACCGGGGCCAGCGACGGCGTGGTCGACGATGCAAACTTCTCGACGCCGCAGCCGTAGCCCTGCTCCATCGGGAACGGGGCCACGTCGGTGACGGCCGCGGCCGCCGAGGCCCGGTTCATTTCGGTGATGACGATCTCGCCATTGCAGGTCGCCTGTGCCGCAGCCGACACAGTCATGAGGCCGGTGGCAAGCGCGGTGACGGTGGCGGCAGCGATGATGAGCTTCTTCAGCGATCGTAACTCCCGGTTGTCTTCATGACCGCCGATCTGGCGCCGATGAGATCTCCCTCTTGCGGAGACCACATGGAACACCACCCTGGCGGCAGAGCCGGCAGACTTGCAAGCGGGACCCAGGGGTTCAACCTGCTCGGACCGGTTTTCACCGGGACGCGGACCGCGCGACCCACGCGTCCCTGACATCATCGAACCGACACGGGCCCCCTGGAAGCCCGTGTCCCGGACGCCGGCTACTGGAGCAGCGACGACAGCTTCTGGCGCGCGTCATCGCTGACCCACGTCTGCCACACGTCGGAGTAATTGCTCAGGAAATAGGCCGATGCCTCCTCGACGGAGGCGCTGTTGTCCTCCTGCCAGGCCAGCACCTCGCCCATCTGGGCGTTGGTGAACTGCAGCTTGCCCAGAAACTCGGAGAGCTCCGGCTGCTCCTCCTCGAACGTCGTGGTGACGACCGTCTTCACCGGCACGACCGGGTAGGCCGTCATGCCGATCTCCGTGCAGTCCGGGTCGAAGTTGCAATCGAAGGTGGTCTGGTCGAAGGGGCCGAGGTCGACGGCCGTCATGTCGTACTTGCCGAGGACGCTCGTCGGCTCCCAGTAGTAGCCGAGCCACGGCTCCCGGTTCTCGACGGCGGAGGCCAGCGACGCGGCGAGGGTCTCGCCGGAGCCATGCTCGAACACCTCGATGCCGGCCGCGTCGAAATCGGCGGCGCGGGCATAGGCGGTGGTCGTGTTCTTGCAGGACCAGCCTTCGGGGCAGCTGTGCAGCCGGTTCCCGACCAGCTCCGGGTTGTCGATGATGCCCTGGATCGTCGCCAGCTCGGGATGCTCCTCGACGAGATAGGTCGGCACGTACCACCCCTGCTTGCCGCCGTCGGACAGCACATCGGTCAGCGTCACGATCGTGCCCTCGGCCGCCAGCTTGTCATAGCCGGGATTGCCGTTGGTCCAGACCTCCGTGACGATGTCGGGCTGGCCGGTCTCGGCGACCGACACCATCGCCGGCGTGGTCGAGGAGGGCATGGCCGTCACCGAGCAGCCGTATCCCTGCTCCATCAGGAACTTCGCGACATTGGTGATGATGGCGGCGGATGCCCAGTCCATCTCGGTGATCGTCACGTCGCCGCAGGCGGTATCTCCGGCGGCCAAGGCTGCGGCCGGGAGGCCGGAGGCGGCGGTGGCGGTGACGGCCGCCGCGATCAGATATCTCTTCATGCGTCCAACTCTCCCTGGGTTCGTCGTCTGCCGGGCGGCACGACGACGGCTCTGCCGGCTCGGAAGCCGCCCGATGTCCGGCTTCACCTTCTGTTCATAGATGAGAGCCATGACGTTTCAAGGTATCGGATGCCTGTGGTCGACACGCCCGGAGAACGACGACGGGCTTTTTGTGCCAGTGTTTTGTCCGGCAGCGGCGCGCGACTCGATCAGAATGCCAACTCCACGGCGGGCAGATTGAGCGCCCGGATCAGGTCGCGCACCTCCTGCCGGGCGGCAATGTTCGACAGGTTCAGGTGGGCGATGCCGATATCCTTGAGATCGAGAAGCGTCATGCCGCGCGGGAAGAGTTCGCGGAAGATGACCCGCTCGGTGAATCCGGGGGCCACCCGAAAGCCGATGCGCTTCGAGAGGTCCTCCAGCGCCTGACCCATCTTGCGCTTGTTGTGCATTTCCTGCGCGCCGAGGCGGTTTCGCAAAACGATCCAGTCGATCGGCTTCAGCCCCGCCTTCGCGCGCAACTGCCGCGCGTGCCACACCATCTCGGAATAGACCGAGGGGCCGAGGATCCGCGTCGAGTCCGCGTCGATGCGCGCCAGCAGGTCGAAGTCGACGAAGCTGTCGTTCAAGGGCGTCACCAGAGTGTCGGCCATGCTGTGCGCGACCTGGCTCAGGCGCGTATGGCTGCCGGGACAGTCGATGACGATGAAATCGCTGGCCTTCTCCAGATCCGCGACCGCCCGGGCCAGCGACTTGTCGAACGGGTTCTCGCCTTCCGCGAGATCGACGCGGTCGATCTTCGGCAGGCCCATGACCACGGGTGTCGGCAGCGACGTGCCGTGATGCCGGGCGTAGTCCGCGCGGTTCTCGAGGTATCGCGTGAATGTCCGTTGCCGCAGGTCGAGGTCAAGCGTGCCGACCCTCTGGCCCGATCGCACGAGCGCCGTGGCGACATGCATGCAGGTCGTGGACTTGCCCGAGCCGCCCTTCTCGTTGCCGAACACGATGATATGCGCCATTGGGTCCGCCCTGCGTCCTGTCGTCACCTTCGTCTTAGGGGGTCTGGCGGGGCTTGCCTAGAAACAGCCATTCGGACGCAGCGGGAAATCCGCGCCGCTTGGCAGAAAAACCGCGACACCGGTCTGCCCGACGCAGAACGCCGCGCCCGTTGCGGGGCGCGGCGCGCATCGGGGGGCAGGGCTTCAGAAGCCGAGGCCCGCGTATTTGTTCTTGAACTTCGACACGCGGCCGCCGGTGTCCATGAGGCGCGAGGTGCCGCCCGTCCAGGCCGGGTGGACCGAGGGGTCGATGTCAAGCGACATCTGGTCGCCTTCCTTGCCCCAGGTCGACTTCATCTGGATCACGGTGCCGTCGACGAGCTTGACGTCGATGGCGTGGTATTCGGGATGGATATCCGCTTTCATCTCGTCTCTCCTCACTCGGCCGGCGTGGCGGCGGCTTTGCCGTCTGCGGGCGCGCGGTAGTTGGTCTGCTCCACGATGCGGGCCGATTTGCCGCGCCGCGTCCGCAGGTAGTAAAGCTTCGAGCGGCGGACGCGACCGCGACGCACGACCTCGATGGTGTCGATGTTGGTGGAATGCAGCGGAAAGACCCGCTCGACGCCCTCGCCGAAGCTGATCTTGCGGACGGTGAAGGACCCGGCGATGCCGTGGCCGTTCTTGCGAGCGATGCAGACGCCTTCGTAGGCCTGAACGCGGGTGCGGGTGCCCTCGGTTACCTTGAAGCCGACGCGCAGGGTGTCGCCGGCCTTGAAATCGGGGATCTTGTGGTCGAGCGCGGCGACTTGTTCCGCCTCGATCCGAGCGAGCAGGTCCATCGGACCCTCCTTTGGTTACGGCGCGGTTTGCCCGCGGATGATGTCCGTCGCCTGTGGCCGGCGCGGCTGTTCTTTGGTCTCCGTCCGCGTCGCGGCCCGGCCAACGCAGTGCGCCCCGGATGACCGGGGCGATACGCAGTGCCGCCTCCTACGTCAGGCGGGCGCACCGTGCAAGGGGCGGGGTCAGCGGCGGGCCTTCCAAGCGTCCCAGAGGTCGGGCCGCCGCGCTTGCGTCAACGCCACCGATTGCGCCCGCCGCCAATCCGCGACGCGCCCGTGATGGCCGGAGGTCAGGACCTCGGGAATCGTCCGTCCCTGCCAGTCGGCGGGCTTGGTATACTGCGGATGCTCCAGCAAGCCGTCCGAAAAGCTCTCCTCCGCCGTCGAGGCCGCGTTTCCCAACACGCCGGGCAGAAGCCGGACGGTCGCGTCGAGCAGGGCCTGCGCCGCGATCTCGCCACCGGTCATGACGAAGTCGCCGAGGCTCACCTCCGCCATGTCGTAGTGATCGAGGACCCGTTGATCGACGCCCTCGAAGCGGCCGCAGAGCAGCGTGACGCCGGGCCCGGCGGCAAGATTGCGGGCCATCGCCTGCGTGAAGGGTCGCCCCCTTGGGCTGAGGTAGATCATCGGGCCAGCGCCGCGGGCCGCCTCCAGTGCCGCGCTTACGACGTCCGGCCGCAGCACGAGCCCTGCACCCCCGCCCGCCGGCCTGTCGTCGACCGCCCTGTGCCGGCCAATCCCGAACGCACGCAAGTCCACGGTGGCGAGCGACCAGAGGCCCGCCTCCAGCGCACTGCCGGTCAGGCTATGACCGAGTACGCCGGGAAAGGCTTCGGGAAAGAGGGTGACGACGCGGGCGGTCCAGGCCCCCGCGCCGGCGGCCTCGACCATCAGGTCGCGCGGAGCGGCCGAGGCGCGGATCGATTTCGTTCCGTGGGACCGGCTGGGTTCGCTCATGCCGTCGGTCCTACGACATGGGTCGTCGCGATGGAAGGATCAGGCGATCGCGACGATGCCGAGAACCACCAGAAGGAACACGATCAAGGCAATGCCGATGAGGATCCTGGCGCCCGTCAGGGCCACGCCCGAGACTGTGCCGAGCCCGAGAAGCGAGGCGACGGCGGCGACGGCGAGAAGGATCAGGATCCGCGAGAGCAGTTGGGCCGCCTCCAGCATCGTTGCATCATGACGGGGACCGCCCCGATGCAAGTTCCCGTTCCGGCCCGGCTCTGCCTGGCCATGTCGGGCCTGTTCCGGCCCGGCTCCGCCAAGCCATATCGGGACGGCTCGATCAGGGGGCCTCGTCGTCGCCCTCTCCCGGCCGCAGCCCATGCGGCGGGTCCGCCACGATGCGGCGCGCGGTCAGATCGACGGTCGGCACCACGGCGCGGGTGAAGGGCAGGAGAAGAGAGGCGCTCCCCGCTGCATCGCCGACCGGGCGCACCTCCAGAATGTCGCCGGCGCCGTGATCGTGCACCGCGTGGACCCGACCCAGAGCTTCGCCGCCGGTGTCGATCACGTCGAGGCCAACTAGATCGGAATGGTAGAATTCGTCGTCGGGCAGGGCGGGCAGGGCGGTGCGCGGCGCCCAGAGTCGCTGGCCCTTCAGCGCGTCCGCCGCCTCCTTGTGGGGAACGCCGGACAGACGCACGGCATAGCCGCCCTTGACCGGGCGGAGGACGGTGAGGGTGCATGTCGCGCCGTTGTCGAGCGTCAGGGCGCCGTAGTCGCCGATGGCCGAGGGGTCCGCGCAGAAGCTCTTCACCCGTGCCTCGCCGCGCACGCCGTAGCTGCCGGTCACCGCCCCGAGGCAGACATGGTCCTTCATCGAGAGTCTCTCCGGCTTGTCCACGCCCTGCGGGCCACGCGCCCCCCGACCACGCCGTCGAGGCACGGTCGGGGGAAGGGCGATCGCGCTGCGCGCCCGACGACGCGCGGCCGGCGGGGGTTCACTCCGCCTTGGCGTCTTCGGCCACGGCCGCTTCGGCGGGCGCGTCCTCGGCCGGAGCTTCCTCGACCGGAGCTTCCTCGGTCGCGGGGGCGTTCTTCGCCTCCTCGGCGGCCGCGGCGGCGGCTTCGGCCTTGGCGGTCCGTTCCTTGGCGCGGTCCTGCGCCTGCTTGCCCGGCTCCCCCTTCTTGAGGTTGGCGCGCTCCTTCTTCGGCGTGACGCCCGCCGCCTCGAGGAAGCGCGACACCCGGTCGGTCGGCTGCGCGCCCTGGCCCAGCCAATGCTGCACGCGCTCGACGTCCATCCTGATGCGCTCCTCGCTGTCCTTGGGGAGCAGCGGGTCGTAGGTGCCGAGCTTCTCGATGAAGCGGCCGTCGCGCGCCATGCGGCTGTCGGCGGCGACGATGGAGTAATGCGGGCGCTTCTTGGAGCCGCCGCGGGCGAGCCTGATCTTCATGGCCATGGTGTCGTTCCTTCTTTCGATACTTCAGGATTGGTGTTTGCGGTGATGTCGGATGACTTCCTCGATGATGAACTCGAGAAACTGCGTGGCGAAACCGGGGTCGAGCCCGGCCTCTTCGGCGAGCCGGGTCAGTCGCGCGATCTGGGTCGCCTCCCGCTCGGGGTCGGAGGGCGGAAGGTCGTGATCGGCCTTGAGCCGTCCCACCGCCTGCGTGTGGGCGAAACGTTCGGCAAGGGTGTAGACGAGCACCGCGTCGAGGCGGTCGATGCTGGCGCGGTGATGCAGCAGCAGCTCGGCGGCACGGGCGGCGGCGCGGGCGTTGGCGTCGGTCATGGGGCTTCCTTCGGGCCCGGATGCCGCCAGATCGTCATCTCGCCGTAGCTGGCATGGCTGAACCTGCCGTCCTCGCGGCAGTCGAGGCGCCGCGCCAGCGCCTGCGAGCGCGCATTGCCATCGCCGACCAGGCTGATGACGGTGGTCCAGCCGAGAGTGTCGTAGGCATGGCGGCGGGTGGCGAGCGCCGCCTCGGCGGCAATCCCGCGCCCCTCGGCCCGCGCGAAGACGGACCAGCCGATCTCCGGCCCGGGCCAGTCCGCGGGATGGAACAGGCCGACGACGCCGAGCGCTTCGTCCTCGCCCGTCAGCGTCACGATCCAGCGGCCATAGCCGCGCAATGTCCATTGGCCCGCGATGCCGGTGAGCTGGTGCCAGGCGACGTCCCGCGAGATCGGCCCGCCCAAGTGCTCCATCTGCGGGCTTGCGCGGAACGCGGCATAGGCCTCGAAGTCCGCCAGCCTGGGGCCGCGCAGGGTCAGGCGCTCGGTGGTCAGCACGGGGATCATGCCGCCGCCCTCCGGTGGCGCCAGACCGTGATGCGCCCGTCGTGGAGGGTGCCGTCGGGGACCGCGCCCAGCCGGGTGGCGAGCCGCTCCGAGCGGGCGTTGCCCCGCGCGATGTAGCTGACGAGCGAGGGGAGGCACAGCGCGCCCCAGGCGTGCTCACGCGCAGCCGCTGCCGCTTCGAACGCGAGGCCCTGGCCCTCGTGTTCGGCGGTCAGCAGCCAGCCAAGCTCGTGCTCCCGGTCGCCCGGCTCGGTGCCGATCAGCACGAAGCCCGCGATGTCGCCGCAGGCCAGCTCCACCGTCCACATGCCATGCCCGCGCAACAGCCACGTTGCCGTCCCCGCGCAGAAGTCGGCCCAGGTCTCGGCCGGCGTCGACGGCCCGCCGATGGCCCCGGCCCGGCCGCTGCCGGTGATGCCCTGCAGCGTGCCGAAGTCGCCCAGACGCGGCGCGCGCAAGGTGCAGCGGGGCGTCGACAAACGCGGCACGACCGCATCGAGCGCCGCGGCCTGGGCGGCGGCGGGCGGTGTCACGGGAATGGCGAGCGGGGCGATCACGGGGCGGTCACTTCTTCTTCCCGAACCCCGGGAGGCCGGGGGGCAGTCCGCCGCCGCCGAACGGGTTGCCGCCGCCGCCGAACGGAGACTGGCCGGGCATCCCGCCCAACTGCCGCGCCGCCGCCTGCATCGCCGCGGGGTCCATCTGGCTCGGTTCTGGCGCGCCGCCTTTCCCCATCATCGCCATGGCCTTCTTCAGCATCCCGCCCTTGCCCATCTTCTTCATCATGTCGGCCATCTGCCGGTGCATCTTGAGAAGCTGGTTCAGCTCGGACACTTCGAGCCCCGCTCCCGCCGCGATCCGCTTCTTGCGGCTCGCCTGGAGCAGCGCAGGGTTGGCGCGCTCCTTCTTCGTCATCGAATCCACCAGAGCGATCTGCCGCTTCAGGACGCTGTCGTCGATGCCGGCGCCCGCCATCGCCTTCGCTGCCTTGCCCATGCCCGGCATCATGCCCATCACGCCTTCCATGCCGCCCATCTTCTGCATCTGCTGCAACTGGCCCTTGAGGTCGTTCATGTTGAACAGACCCTTCTGGAAGCGCTTCATCATGCGTTCCTGGGCCTCGACGTCGGCGACCTCCTGAGCCTTCTCGACCAGCGCGACGATGTCGCCCATCCCGAGGATGCGGCCGGCGATGCGCGCGGGCTCGAAGGTCTCGAGCGCGTCCATCTTCTCGCCAAGGCCGACGAAGCGGATCGGCTTGCCGGTCACGGCGCGCATCGACAGGGCGGCGCCGCCGCGCCCGTCGCCGTCCATCCGCGTCAGCACGACGCCGGTGACGCCGACGCGTGCGTCGAACTCCTCGGCCACCTCCACGGCGATCTGGCCCGTCAGGCCGTCGACCACCAGCAGCGTCTCGCGCGGGCTGACGGCGGCGTGGACGGCGGCCACCTCGTCCATCAGCACCTGGTCGATCTGCAGCCGGCCCGCGGTATCGAGCAGGTAGACGTCGTAACCGCCCAGGCTGGCCTGCTGCCGCGCCCGCTTCGCGATGTCGACCGGCTTCTGCCCCGGCACGATGGGCAGCGTGTCGACGCCGATCTGCACGCCCAGGATGGCCAGCTGCTCCATCGCCGCCGGGCGGTTCACGTCGAGCGACGCCATCAGGACGCGCTTGCCATCGCGGTCCCTGAGCCGTTTGGCGAGTTTGCCGGTCGTCGTCGTCTTGCCCGAGCCCTGCAGGCCCACCATCAGGATCGGTGCGGGTGGATTGTCGATCTTGAGCGGCGCGATGCCGTCCTCGCCCGCCAGCACCCGCACCAGTTCGTCGTGGACGATCTTGACGACCTGCTGGCCCGGCGTGATCGACTTCGTCACCGACGCGCCGGTCGCCTTGGCCGTCACGCGCTTGACGAAATCGCGGGCGACCGGCAGCGAGACGTCCGCCTCCAGAAGGGCCACGCGGACCTCGCGCATCGCGGTGCGGACGTCGTCCTCGCTGAGCGCACCTTGCCGGGTCAGGCGGTCGAACACGCCGCCAAGGCGGTCTGACAGGCTCTCGAACATGGCGTCTCTCCTCGTGATGGTCCGTCCCATCTGGGGGGACCGGCGATCGTCTCAATGCGCACCGGACGTTCGATGCAAAAGCGCCCCCGTGGGCGCGACGCGCTGACGGAGGGCGATCCCCTGAGTGTCGGGGACCGGAAGGCGGATGCTTTCCGGGTTTGCGGGGCGGATAAGGGCTGCACGGGGCCGAGTCAAGTTGCAGGCGGCGCCGGATCGTCCTACCGGGGCCCGACCCTTGAGGAGACGAGTGCATGGAGACGATCTACAGCGGTCTGAAGCAACTTGGCTCCGCGTCGGCCTTGCCCGAAAGTCCGCAGGCCGCGGAGCTCGAGCGCGTGGCGAACCCGCAGGCGGACGTCGACAGTTGCGTCCGCTTCACGGTTCCGGAGTTCACGTCGCTCTGCCCGATGACGGGACAACCGGATTTCGCCCATCTGGTGATCGACTACGTGCCGGGCGACTGGCTGGTCGAATCGAAGTCGCTCAAGCTGTTCCTCGGCGCGTTCCGCAACCACGGAGCGTTCCATGAGGATTGCACGATCTCCATCGCGCGGCGGCTCGTTGATGTTCTTGACCCGCGATGGCTGCGGATTGGTGGCTACTGGTATCCGCGCGGCGGCATTCCGATCGACGTCTTCTGGCAGACAGGTGCCCGGCCCGAGGGTGTCTGGATCCCGCACCAGGGCGTTCCCCCGTATCGCGGGCGCGGCTGACGCCACGCCCGCCGGGAGTGTTCAGGCGGCGAGGGCGTCCATCTGGCCCTGCGCGGCCTCCACCGCGTCCTTGCCACGCGACATCTGCTCGTCGGCGACGACGAAGGTGACGTCGGTGATGCCGATGAAGCCCAGGATGTGCCGGAGATAGTCGGTGGCGAAATCGATGTCGGACCCGACCCTGGTGCCGCCCGAGGCGACGGCCACGATGGCGCGCTTGCCTTCGAGCAGCCCGACCGGGCCGGTCTCGGTATATTTGAAGGTCACGCCGACGCGGCAGACGAGGTCGATCCAGGCCTTGAGCGACCCCGGAACGGAGAAGTTGTAGATCGGCAAGCCGATCAGCAACGTGTCGGCTTCCTTGAGTTCGGCGATCAGCTCGTCGGAGAACGCGAGGGCCTCATGGTGCTCGGCGGAACGCTCGTCGATGGGCGTGAAGTTTGCGGTCGTCCAGGTCCCGCTGATCTGCGGCACGGCCTCACCGCCGAGGTCGCGGCGCGTCGTGGCCCGGCCGACCCTGGCCTCGATCTGGTCGAGGAGGATATGGGTCGTGGAGTTCTCGGGCAGCTTGGCCGAGCTGTCGATGCGGAGGATGCGGGCCCCGAAGGGTTCCTTTCGGGGTGTCGGCTCGGGGTGTCGCCACGAAAGATATGCTGCAGTTGCAAAAGGCAAAGCCGCGCCGCCGCACGGAGGCTGTGCGGCATTCGCGCCGCGCATTCGCGCGCTTTCCCCGCTCGCGCGCCGATGCTAGCGTGAAGCGGGTTCGTCGTGGAGAGGCGCACAGATGGCATTCAACGACTGGGACGAGGTCCGCACCGCCTTTCAGGTCGCCCGTCTGGGGACGGTTTCCGGGGCGGCGCAGGCGCTGGGCGTGCACCATGCCACCGTCATCCGCCACATCGATTCGCTGGAGGGGAAGCTCGCGGCGAAGCTGTTCCAGCGCCATGCCCGCGGCTACACCCCGACCGAGGCCGGACAGGATCTGCTCAAGGTCGCGCAATCGACCGACGACCAGCTTTCGCAGCTCGCCAACCGGATCCGGGGGCGCGGCAACGAGGTGACTGGCGACCTCATCATCACGTCGATCGCCGTGCTGGCCCCGCTGCTGTCGCCGGCACTCGCCGCCTTCCGCCAGGAGCACCCGGAGCTCACGATCAAGTTCCTGACCGACGAGCGGCTGTTCCGCCTAGAATACGGCGAGGCGCATGTCGCCATCCGCGCCGGCAGCCCGCCCGACCAGCCCGACAACGTGGCGCAGAAGTTCTACTACCAGGGCTTCGCGCTCTATGCCTCGAAGGGCTATATCGCGCGTCACGGCGTGCCCGAGAGCCTTGAGGACGTGGGCGACCACATCTTCATCGGCTCGGCCGACGAGGCCCCGCGCGCGCCGTTCTTTGCCTGGCTCAAGAAGCATGTGCCCGACGCCAACATCGGCTATCAGGTCAACCAGATCACCGCCGTGCGGCCTGCGGTGCTGGCCGGGCTCGGCATCGGCTTCTCGACCACCTGGGCCGAGCAACATTGCGACGAGACGGTCATGGTCTTTCCGCAGCGCCCCGACTGGAATAGCCAGCTCTGGCTCGTCACCCACGTCGATCTGCATCGCACGGCCAAGGTGCAGACCTTCCTCGCGTTCCTGAAGGCCTGGTCGCAGCGATGGCCGGTGCAGGACTGAGCGCCACCGCCCGCAATCGCCCGGCGGCGCCGATATGGCGGGCAGGGTCCGCGCGCTCCGAGCCGCCGCCGCTTGCCGCAGCGTCGCCCGCCCTGCCGCCGACCACCGCAGGCGCGCGCGGGCAAGACTTTCATCGTTGGAGCGCGTGGCGACGTTGGCGCGTGGCGGACCGATTCCTCCAAAGACGCCAGCCCGCCCTCCGGTTCCGGTGGGCCTTCCCAGCCGGCACCTGCGGCGTGAATGCTCCGGGGCCGTTGAGGCGACGGCGTTCGGCCCCGCAGCAGCGGGCGCACCGGGCGATCCCTCGGGCCGATCTCGCCGGACATGCAAGCCGATGGTTGGCAATACGCCCGCGCCTGCAAGCACGCCCGTGCCTGGAAGCCGCAAATCGAAATCCGCGATATGGTGGACCCAACAAGAGCGGCATCGAACCGCCTCTTTGAAATCCTCCAGGAATTGGGAACACCATCCAGCACCTTTCGATCTAAGCGATCTGAGGTGCGGCGATAAGCACCTTAAATAGACGTTTCAACAAATTAGCAAAGGATCAGCGGCCCAAGTAGCCGCCGCCGTTCTTGCTGCGCCCGACGTTCGAAAAATGCGCGAATCTGGACAAGTTGCGGGGCAGCATGCCGCTGGGGCGATATATCCGCGAGCAACTGCTCGGGGATGATGCTGCGCCGCGCAAAAAGCGCGGGCGCTATCCGGTCAAGGATCATGAAGCCCTCCGGCGCGTGTTTGGCGCGCTCGGGTCTTCGCGCCTGTCCTCCAACCTCAACCAGCTCGCCCGCGCCTCCGACGCCGGCTCGCTTCCGGTCACGCCGGAGACGGAAGCCGAAATCAAGGAAGCCTTCGAGGCGGTGATCGCCATGCGCAAGCAACTGATGCTGGCGCTGGCGTCGCATCGCAACCCGCCACGACCGCTGCCCGATCCTGTTCCTCTTGACTTGCGCCCTGGCGGCAACGGTCATTTATTGGTTGTGAGTCTGGAAGCTAGGCTTTTGGAGTTTAGGATGGGCTCAGGAACAGCCCGCTCCCGAAAATGAGCCACGACCGGAACGCAGCGCTCCCAATGCCGACAACAGCGGCCAGAATGGAGAAGCCAGTTCTGCTGAAATATAAGCCGGGCTTGAATCTATCGAAGCTGCGATCCGCAATCTTAAAGCCGACGTAAACGAGGCAGAGGAAGAACAAACTCGCCGACAAGCCCGCCGCGACCTTGAAGCTCAAGAAGGCATGGCTTGGTGGGCGGAACTCATGTTCTATGCCACGGCTGCTACCGTTCTTCTCACTGCCATTGCCCTCGGCGCCATCATAAAAACTCTTCACCACACACGAAGAGCGGCTGAATCCGCCGAGGGGATGCTTGTCGAGGCTAGAGGGACCACAATAGCGGCTAAGGAGTCCGTCAAGGCAACACGTGATATTGGCGAGGCGCAGGTTCGAGCCTATATTTCTGTAGTTCTCCAGTCTGGTGGGCCTGGGTTTACGGAAGGAGAGCTGCTCAAGTTTTCGGTTCGCGCCGTTAACACGGGGGCCACTCCCGCAAGAAATATGAAGGTTTTTAGAAGTCTCTCTTCTGAGAAGGAAGGTTTCGTAGTTAATAACGAAGACATGATGGACATTGCTCAGGCGCCAAACTTTCCAGCCGCCACTCTTTCCACCGGACAAGCTGCGCCAATAGTATTTGAATCTTTCCTTTACCACACGGAAGAACATCTTCTCGAAATATCTGGACCCGGTAGATTTAGGTATTATGCTGCTGGCATCATTATATATGAAGATGTATTCAATAGAACTTAAAAGAAAAGGTTTTGCCTTGAAATTGCAATTGAGCCTTTCGTGACTCCTGAAGAACCCCGCCGATTCATCCCTGCTTGGATGCACACCGTCTATCATAACAACGAAACTTAGAACTAGCGCACTAAACACCCCTCACCTCCCCTTCGAAAGGTCTGGTGCGTTTGCTACATAAGGCCGGACTTTCGCCAGATCGTGAAGACGGACCTGGTCGGCGTCAGACGTCAGGCCGGCATACATTGCGGCGCCGATACCTTCGACGCGGCCCTCTGCCAGATGGGCGTATTCGGTCGCGCACCGCTGCGCGTCATTGCCCGCAGCAAGCGTCCCCAGGGAAGTGCGGCAATCGAGGATCAGCTCGGGATCGTACGCGTGCCGGCCCGGGTCCGGGAGGTGACGCTGCTCTAGATGTAACACTATCGCGTCTGCATTTCGTCGCAATACGGAACCTTGCGGGCGAAGATTCGGCAACTCGCCCGGTTTCGGATCTTCATCGACGAGGCCTATCCCGCCCTGCTCTCGAGCGCCGATATCCATTCCGATCACGCGGCAGCGTTCATCCCGTACCATGAAGCCATGGCCAGCCCGGACGCACGACACTTCATCACGAACGATGGCGACCGCGAGACGACGGCCAACCACGACCTCGCAACCATCCGGACATTCTTCACCGACATCGCCCGCTGGTTGCTTGAGGACGGCCCGTCCGCCGCCGCCACGTCTCGCCAACCGACATGCTGTCCTTGCCAAAGGACTCCGATCGAGGAGACGCATCGAGAGATTTCTCTGCTATGCTGCCCTGATGGGATGAGTTCATCACTTGGAGGCCATCGGCCGATGCGGGTAGGCAGGCACGAACGGATTGCCCCGATCATCTGTCTGGCCGGCAAGCCGCCGCGCCCCGGGACCATCCTGGACCTGCTTGTCTCCCGTCTTGCCGGCGAGGGGCTGCAGATCACTACCCAGTTGCCCCATGTCGCAGGCTTCTGTGCCGAGGAATGGCCTTACGGAGCATTGATCGTCCATCGCGGCATGTCGCGCCCGATCTTGCAGGCGCTCACCGACATCGAGCCCAAGGGCCGGGCGTTCTGCAACCGGGCTGCGGCAAGTCTCGCAGCACAGGATCGCCCGGCTTTGTTGCGCCGCCTTCAGAGCGCGGGGCTGCCAGTTCCGGCATTCGAGAGACATGACGATTGTTCTGCGGCGCTCGCTGCGGCGACCGGGCGAGACGTCGTCGTGAAGGCGGCCGATGGCGTGATCGGGCGTGGCTCGCGGGTCCTCTTCAGTCATCAGGCGCCCTTGCCGCCGGAGCCGCCCTTCGCCGGCCCCTACCTTATCGAGGACCGGGTCGCGCGCGATGGTGCCGACCGGAAGCTTTATGTCGCCGGGCCCCGCTGCTTTGGTCTCCTCAAGACCTGGCCGCGGACACCCGATGGCGCCGGAGTTCCTTTCGATCCGTCAGAGGAACTGAGACGGCTCGCCTTTGCCGCAGGGCGGGCGGCGGGCCTTGAGATCTACGGCGTCGACTTCGTCATCGGCCCCGGAGGTCCCGTGATCGTGGACGTGAACGTCTTTCCCGGCTTCAGGGGAGTCGATGGGGGTGCCGATGCAGTCATCGACCATATCAGATGTCGCGCATCCGAATTCCTGCGGGATCGCTAGAAAATGGGGGGGCATCGTGTCTATAGAGTAGATTGATGGGAGGCGTCCAATTGTGTGGCCGCCGCTATGGATGCACTAAAGCGGTTTGTCATCGACTTGACTCACTGGGGATTCCCTCGGGGTCGTTCGTCTGATTCACTTTCGGCAGGAGGTGGAGCATGGGCAAATTCTACTCGATGGATCTTCGCGCGCGGATCTTTGGCTACATCG
>JBBQDX010000033.1:0-22247 GCA_038320125.1 Rhodobacterales bacterium
ATGCGCAAGATCGATGGCTGGGAAACCTTGTCTCAGCCCATCGAAGCAATGTTCATTGACCTCGCCGCCTGAGAGCACGACCATTCACATGCCCAGAGCGCGCCGCCAGAGAATTTCCACCAGATTCGAGACACGACCGGCTGGAGTCGCGCACCCCTGTGGAAGACCTTCTTCGCGACGATCTCGGCAGGGGTCTCGACCTGGACGAAGGCACCCCGCACATCGCGAAGCACACTCTCCCCACCGAGCGTTGGCTCGCAGCATATGAAGTCGATCTCTCCGACACCGTCGAAGACGATCTTCAGGCTCCCCACACCTTCCGAGACATAGCTGCCCGGCATGAGGGCGAGCGCATAGCCCTGGGTCTCGGGATTCAGGTAGGGCAGCACTTGCGGGTCGCGGATGAACAGATGCACGTCGTGGCTCTCGCGATGGTCGATCTGGGGCATCAGGGCGGTCCCGCCCCCGAAGGTCCAGTCGCTGACGAGCTCGAAATCCCGATTCGCCTGGTCGATGATCGACACGGCGATGTCGAACAGTTCCGACCACCGACTGGGCGAAGGCATGTTCAACACCTTGGAGGTTTACGCAGCGAGCGCCAACGGGAGCGGGCAAAGCGACTGCAAGTGCTTCGCGACCCCCTGCACCTTGTCCTGAGGCAGGCCCATCTCTGACACGAAGGACGCCTGGAGATCCGGAGAGACCTCGGAAAAGAAAGAGAAGGCCGGACCCATGGAAGACTGAGCGGCCTCAACGTCCGAGATGACGCCGGCAAGCTGGTAAGCGGAGAGTTTCGCACCATATGGTGCGTTCACCGTTCCAAGGATCTGCGAAGCAACGTGCCTCATCCCTTATCTCTTTGCCCAGATCGCATACTTGGACCTTGACATACCCAGGATATAAGTCCGGCACCCTTCAAGTCAATTTCGCGGGTCTACCCGTGGCCTGCGGGAAGCGTTTCCTGATCACCCCCGGAGAAGTAGCAGATCGCCCTCCAGAACGGACTCGAAGGCGAACGAGCACCGTGGCGCGCCATTCGTCGGCGGAGGCGTGCGGCCCGGGCGCTTGTAGGGGTCTGGCGGGACGCCGTAGAGCCCGCAGGACGGCTTGCGGCAGAAGTTCAGGTCGATGTCACCAGCAGGCAAGGACATTCGCCGGGCGAGCGGCGCGACAGCCGCTCCCGAAGATATCTTCGATACATTCGACACCCCGTTCCTCCGTTCGGATGGCGTTTAAGCTTGATTTCGAAGGCAATGTTGGCCGAAGCGCGGCCAACACAACGACGGTTTTCAACATTTACCGTCAGGGGCTGGCCCTTCGGGGGGGCCTTTCCTGCGGGGGTCTCCATCAAGCAGCGACCTCCGGGTGCGTCGGCGGATGGGCCTCAAGCGAGACAGGAGTGAGGTTCGCAACCCGAGTTCGATGTTCGATCTGCCCGAACGAAAAAGGGCGACCCCGGAGAGCCGCCCATATCCCGATCGTCGGAGCGATCAATTGTTCGCGATGATCGCCTCGATCTCGCCCTTCTTCTGGGACTCGTTGCCTTCGGACTCGACGATGCCCTTGATCGCCGCGACTTGACCCAGCGTGAGGTTGTCGAGCTCGGAGGTCGGAATGCCCATCTGCTCGAAATCGCTCATCAGAGCCGTCTGCAGCATGTCGTAGCCTTCGCCCATACCGGACGGAGCGGTCTGTGCGATAGCAGCTCCGCCGAAGGTCAGGGCGGAAATCGTGGCGATGGTTGCGATGGTGCGGTTCATTCTATGTCCTTTCAGGGGCATGATCTTGGTGCGGTGACAGTGACGAAACCTCCGGTGTGGAAGGTTCCGCGTGGTTGCCGCTTCGATAACCCGCCGTCGCGGCTATGGTTCCGGAAGGGTGCCGCTTTTTGAGATCTCTCCGCAGGCGCGATCCGGCGGATTGCGTATCCCGGGCGGTGCCTTGCGTGTCTTGCCCGCACGTATCCGCGCCGAATGGGAGCCATGCCCGGGTAACGAAAGACGCGGTGATCGCCAGCCTCGTGCCCGCCGAGTTTGCCTGAACGAGGGAGCCGGAAGGAGGGAGGTCCCGCTTCGGGGTAAAGGCCGAGGTGTCGGACAGCGGCGTAGCCCCTCTCTTGGGCGCGGGGCCGACCCCCCTTTGGACCGGAGCCTTCGGCCGACATGACCGGGCGGGGACGATGGCAGGTGGCGGGCGTTCACGTCCATCGCCGCATCCTCCATCCCCTGACGCATCCGGCGTCCATCTCCTGGAAGCGTGCCTCCAGCGGCTCGATCGTGGCCCGTCATCCGCTCGCCCTCGACCTCCTCGCGAACCCGCGAGCCCGTGCGTCCCAAGAGGCATCAGACCGGCCCGATGTCCGCAAGCGCCTCCCATTCCCGATCCGCATCCGTGCGCCCCGTCGCCGATGCGTTGCCCGCCCCGGTTGCCCCCGAGCGGCGGCCCGCGGCATCACGCAAGCATATCCGGACGGCCCGGAAGTCGTTCTCCCCCTTGTGCAGAGGCGGATGTGACATTATCCCCGGCACACCTGCAGGGGTATAGCTCAGTTGGTAGAGCAGCGGATTCCAAATCCGCAGGTCTCGGGTTCGAACCCTGATGCCCCTGCCAGGTCCATCATCGGAAATGCGCCGGCCCTTTGTGGGGTAAGTCTTCGTTAATTCGCAGGAGCTATCGAGGGTCGAAGATTCTCTGGGGATACCGCGATGACCGAGACTGTCGAACCGATGCAGGACATTGTCGGGCCCGGGCTGGATTCACGAGGGCAAGGCAGGTCTGCTTTCTCGATGCGGTTCCCCCTGTTCGATTCCCTGGTCGTGCGGACGACGCTGCTCCTGATCGCAATCCTGACCGTCGGCCTGGTGATGTTCTCGATGTTCGGTTTCGGCACCGTGCGCAACGCGGCGATCACCGGCTTTCGTGCGACGGCGCATCTGGAGGCGACGCTGCTCGCAGATCGGCTGTCGGGGTATATGCGAGTGAACCAGACGCGCGCGGCCACGACGGCGGCGCGCGCCGTCCTCAGGATCGAGGGCGTCTCGATCGCCGGTGCGCGCGCTTTCGGTGCCGCCGGCGATGCAATCTTCGCGGAATCCGTGCGCGGGTATCCTGACCTCTTCGCCGGGATACCGCCGAACGCAACCCTTCCGGACCGGGTGGAGATGTCGACGATCGATTCGCTCGTGCTCATCCGGGTGCCCATCCTCACCCGGTTGGGATCGGGCGGGCCGACCATCGGCGTCGTCGAGGTCCTGTTCGATGAGGGGTCGCTGACCGGACGGATTGCCGCCGAGCGCAACTGGCTGATCGCTGCGTCCCTGACGCTCGCGCTCATCATCGGCGCGGTCGTCTTCGCCACCTTGCGGCTTCAGCTTGCGCGACCCTTGAACGCCGCGATCACCGCGATGCAGGATATCGCCCGCGACCATACCGATGTCGCGTTGCCCTTGGCGCGCAGCAGCGAGATCCGCCGTATCGCGGAAGCACTTGCGGTATTCCGAGACAGCGTGGCGGACCGGCGCGCCTATGTCGAGCGCAGCGCGGAGGCGGAGAGGCGCACCGCGGTCCTGCAATCGGAGCGCGACCTGTCGCTGGCGCAGGAACAGGCGGCCCTGGCCCTGCGCGACCGGGAGGAGCGGGAGGCAGCCGATCGGCACCTCGCCGAAGAGCGGCAGCTCCAGCAGGATATCAACGAGCTGCTGCAGGCGGCGTCCGAGGGAGACTTCAGGGTCCGGATGGCGGTCGAAGCCAGTCCCGCGTCGCAGCATGCCCTGCGCGCGATGCTCAACGCTTTGCTCGACCGGATGCAGACCGGCGTGGAAGATGCGATCGAGGTCTTTTCCGCACTGGAGGATGGCCGGCTCTGGGCGCGGATGGAGGGGCAGCGCGCGGGTGTCTTCGCACGGCTGCAGTCCTCCACCAATGCGCTGGCGGAACGGCTAGAGCAGGCGCTGGAGGATCTTCAGCAGCACGCCACCGGCATTCTCGACGACAGCAGCGATCTCTCTGCCTCCGCCGAGGACCTCTCCAAGCGGACGGAACGCACGGCGGGATCGCTTGCGGAGACGACGAACGCGCTCGAACAGATCGTCCTGTCGATCGCGGCGACGGCGGCGCTCACCGCCAGCGCACGAGGCTCCGCGGAGGAGGCCCGGCGCGAGGCGCGCCAAAGCGACGGGATCGTGCGCGATGCCGTGCAGTCCATGCAGGAGATCCAAGCGGTTTCCGCCGAAATCTCGCAGACCCTGAATGTCATCAACGACATCGCCTTTCAGACCAACCTGCTCGCCCTGAACGCCGGCGTCGAGGCCGCGCGGGCGGGCGAGGCGGGGCGCGGCTTTGCCGTCGTCGCCTCGGAGGTTCGTGCTCTCGCGCAGCGGGCGTCGGACGCGGCGCAGCAGATCGGCACCCTGATCTCGACGAGTTCCGCACAGATCGACAAGGGCGTCCAGCGCGTCGCGCGGACCGGCGAGACGCTGACGGCGCTCGGCGACAGCATCGAACGCATCGGCGATCAGGTTTCCGACATCGCCCGCGCCACCGAATCGCAGTCCAACGCCGCCGCCGAGATCAATCGCGCGATGGGAGAAATCGACGGCGCGACCCAGCAGAACACGGCGATGTTCGAGGAAGTCACCACCGCGAACCTTTCGCTGAAGGGAGCGGCGTCGCAGATGCTGCGGCTCATCGAGCGCTTCGAGCTTGCCGGCGACCGCGACGAGGCGCCTGCGAAGCAGCCTGTCGTCAGGCCCGGAAAAGGATCGCAGGCCATATCGCCGGCGACCCTGGAGCAGACCCGCCGCGACTGGGCCCGCAAGGCTGGTCTCAAGCTTTCCGCCAGGCCCGAAGGCCTGCCGAAAGCTGCCGCGTTTTGAGGCGCGCCCCATCCGGTCCGCAATTGCGCGCCGCTGTCGGGCGGTTTGCAGGGCAGTTCGATCGAGATGCGATCCGACGTTCGGCTGGGGTGTGCTTCGGAGCCTGCTCGCGCGCCGGTCGGGTTCGGGTCGTCCGCCAGACCTGCCGGCGCCACGCGCGACCGGCCCCGATTGCGGAGGTGGCGAACTGCCGGTAGCGCCGGACGCCCGACCCCTGGCTTGCGTCGCGGCCTATCCGGGCCTATCAGCACGCGAAGATTGCGGAGAGGCTAAGATGGCGATGACGAACCCGGTGCAGTTCCTGCAGCAGACGCGCTCGGAGATTGCCAAGATCACCTGGCCGACGCGGCGGGAGGTCGTGCTGACGACGGTGATGGTGTTCCTGCTCGCGATGCTGGCGGCGACCTTCTTCTTCTTCGTCGATCTTCTGATCCGCACCGGCCTGACGCAACTTCTCGCGTCGTTCTGATCCGTCGCGCCATTGGGCCTTGAAACTCCGGTCGCGGAACGGTAGTGCGACCCGACTGTACTTTCAGGTGGCGCGCGTCGATTCGGGATGCGTGCCGCTTGCCGTTTCGGGCGGGCGGGCCTTTCTGGCCGGGCCGCGGCGGAACCGGAAGACAAGAGGCGATTGGACCAGAATGGCGAAGCGGTGGTATTCGGTCAGCGTGCTGTCCAACTTCGAGAAGCGCGTCGCGGAGCAGATCCGGACCGCGGTGACGGAGCAGGGGCTGGAGGACCAGATCGAGGAAGTTCTCGTCCCGACCGAAGAGGTGCTCGAGGTCCGGCGCGGCAAGAAGGTGACGTCCGAGCGGCGGTTCATGCCCGGTTACGTGCTTGTGCGCATGGAGATGTCGGACGAGGGCTACCATCTGATCAACTCGATCAATCGGGTAACGGGGTTCCTTGGGCCGCAGGGCCGGCCGATGCCGATGCGCGACGCCGAGGTGAACCAGATCCTCAACCGCGTCCAGGAAGGCGAGGATGCGCCGCGTAGCCTCATCACCTTCGAGATCGGTGAGAACGTCAGCGTCGTCGACGGCCCGTTCGAGGGCTTCGCCGGCGAGGTCGAGGAAGTCGACGACGAGGCGCAGAGCCTGAAGGTGACCGTCTCGATCTTCGGACGTGCGACGCCGGTCGAGCTGAAATTCACGCAGGTCAGCAAGGCCGCGTGATCCTCCGGGTCTTCGTTTCGGCGAAGGTTCCGGATTCCGGACGTGGGAGGCGAGGGGGGCGACCTTCGGACCGAACCACGGCAAACGCGCCGCCGGGCGCACTGTAGGGCGGGAGTTTCCCGCCGCCGTTTAGGAGAGAAGCCAATGGCGAAGAAGCTCGTCGGCAAGATGAAGCTGCAGATCAAGGCCGGGCAGGCCAACCCCAGCCCGCCGGTCGGTCCCGCGCTCGGTCAGCGCGGCATCAACATCATGGAGTTCTGCAAGGCCTTCAACGCCAAGACCCAGGATCTGGAGCCGGGCGCGCCGTGCCCGACCGTGATCCAGTATTATCAGGACAAGTCCTTCACGATGGAGATCAAGACGCCCCCGGCGTCGTATTTCCTCAAGCGGGCCGCCGGCATGAAACCCGTGGGCAAGCGCAACCGCCCCAGGGGTTCGGCGTTGCCGGGCCGCGAGACCGTAGCTTCGGTCACCGTGGCTCAGGTGCGCGAGATCGCGGAAGCGAAGATGAAGGACCTTTCGGCCAAGGACGTCGAGGGCGCAATGCAGATCATCCTGGGCTCGGCGAAGTCCATGGGCATCGAGGTGAAGTGATGGCGAAGCTCGGAAAACGCACGAAAGCCGCCCGCGAAGCCTTCGTCGGCAAGGATGACATCACGATCGACGAGGCCGTGACGCTGATCAAGGGCAACTCGAAATCGAAGTTCGACGAGACGCTGGAAATCTCGATGAACCTCGGCGTCGATCCGCGCCACGCGGACCAGATGGTTCGCGGCGTGGTCAGCCTGCCCAACGGCACCGGCAAGACTGTCCGCGTCGCCGTCTTCGCCCGCGGGCCGAAGGCCGAGGAGGCGCTGGCCGCCGGAGCCGACATCGTCGGGGCCGAGGATCTGATGGAGATCGTCCAGTCGGGCAAGATCGACTTCGATCGTTGCATCGCCACGCCCGACATGATGCCGGTCGTCGGTCGGCTGGGAAAGGTGCTGGGCCCACGCAACCTGATGCCAAACCCCAAGGTCGGCACGGTGACGATGGATGTGGCCGAGGCGGTCAAGGCCGCCAAGGGCGGTCAGGTCCAGTTCAAGGTCGAGAAGGCCGGCGTGATCCATGCGGGGATCGGCAAGGTCAGCTTCGATGCGGCCAAGCTGAAGGAGAACGTGCTCGCATTCGTCGATGCCGTGTCCAAGGCCAAGCCGGCCGGCGCCAAGGGGTCCTACCTCAAGAAGATTTCGCTGAGCTCCACGATGGGCCCGGGCGTGACGGTCAGCGTCGAGAGCGCGACCGGCAACGAGATGGCGGCGAAGTAGCGCTGCGGTGATTTCCCGCCTCCCGGGGCGGGAGCAAGATCCGGTGTTTCCGCTTGGAACCCGGTCGGCGAGGCCCCTGGGCCTCGTCCTGTCCGAGACGGAGGGTAGGGGAAACCCGCTAAATCCTTCCCGAGATGGGACCCGAGACCGATTTCCGGACGTGTTCCGGGCGATCTGGCGCGGGGCCCTTCATTGGACCCGCCGGGGGTAAGGCCCCCCGTATGAGGAGGGCAAGACCCCTCCGTAGAGCCGGGGGGCGACCCCCATTGGTGGGGCAACCCGCCAGACTTGGAGTGAAACTGTGGATAGAGCCCAGAAAGAGAAAGTGGTCGAGGAACTCGGCCAGATCTTCGAAAGCTCTGGCGTCGTGGTGGTCAGCCGCTACGAGGGCATGACAGTTGCCGAAATGCAGGATCTGCGGGCGCGGATGCGCGAAGCCGGGGGTTCCGTACGCGTTGCCAAGAACAAGCTCGCCAAGATCGCCCTGGAGGGAACGCCTGCCGCAAGCATCGGCACGTACCTGCTGGGCATGACCGTGCTCGCCTATTCCGAAGATCCCGTCGCCGCGGCGAAGGTGATCGACGGATACGCCAAGGATAACCAGAAGCTGGAGATCCTCGGTGGTGCCATGGGCGGCACGGCCCTCGACCCCGATGGTGTGAGAGCCGTCGCCAAGATGCCTTCCCGCGACGAGCTCATCGCTTCGATCGTCGGCTGCATCGTGGCGCCTGCCTCGAACATCGCCGGGGCGATCGGCGCGCCTGCTTCGAACATCGCGAGCATTCTCTCGACCATCGAAGAGAAGGCTGCCTGAGGCACTGACGTCATCCCTCGTCGTGGACTTGAAGACCGCGGCACCGGAACACATCTTAACAAACTGGAAATGAACAATGGCTGACCTGAAAGCACTTGCCGAGCAAATCGTCGGACTGACCCTGCTCGAAGCGCAAGAACTGAAGACCATCCTCAAGGACGAGTATGGCATCGAGCCCGCCGCCGGCGGCGCCGTGATGATGGCCGGACCGGCCGACGGTGCCGGCGCTGCCGCCGCCGAGGAGCAGACCGAATTCGACGTCATCCTGAAGTCGGCCGGCGCGTCCAAGATCAACGTGATCAAGGAAGTTCGCGCGATCACCGGTCTTGGCCTGAAGGAAGCCAAGGATCTGGTCGAAGCCGGCGGCAAAGCCGTCAAGGAGCAGATCTCCAAGGCCGAAGCCGACGAGATCAAGGCCAAGCTGGAAGCGGCAGGCGCGGAAGTCGAACTCAAGTAGTCACGGCTTTGGCCGTGCTGACCCCGCCGTCGCGCGTCCGACGTGGCGGGGAATAGTTGCAGACGGTTCCGCAAGAGCGGGATCATGACAAGGACGGGTGGTGCCGGGCGATCCGGCACCACCCTCTCCCGTCCCGAAAAGCCCTGCCGCGCGCAGCGCTTTTCCGGTCTGGAGGCAGGACGGGGGCGCGCCTTTGGGACGGCGTGCCGGATGGTCCTCCCTCACGATCCCTTCGCAAGCCGACGGTATCCGGTGCCCAACGGATGCCACGGCGCGAAAACGAAAAAAAAGGCGAGCATCACATGGCTCAGACGCAAGCGTCCTCCAAGCGTATCCGTCGGTATTATGGCAAGCTGGAAGAAGTCCTCCAGATGCCGAACCTCATCGAGGTTCAGAAATCGTCCTACGACCTGTTTCTCAATTCCGGAGACCAGCCCCAGCCGTCCGAGGGCGAGGGTCTGATGGGCACGTTCCAGTCGGTCTTTCCGATCAAGGATTTCAACGAGACCGCAATTCTCGAGTTCGTGAAATACGAGCTGGAGGAGCCCAAGTACGACGTCGAGGAATGCCAGACCCGTGACATGACCTACAGTGCGCCTCTCAAGGTGACGCTGCGCCTGATCGTGTTCGATATGGACGAAGATACGTCCGCCAAGTCGGTGAAGGACATCAAGGAGCAGGACGTCTTCATGGGCGACATGCCCCTGATGACCAAGAACGGCACGTTCATCGTGAACGGCACCGAGCGCGTGATCGTCTCCCAGATGCACCGGTCGCCGGGTGTGTTCTTCGATCACGATAAAGGCAAGACGCACAGCTCGGGCAAGCTGCTGTTCGCCTGCCGGATCATCCCCTATCGGGGCTCCTGGCTCGACTTCGAGTTCGACGCCAAGGACCTGGTCTTCTGCCGCATCGACCGTCGCCGCAAACTGCCGGTGACGACGCTGCTCTATGCCCTCGGCATGGATCAGGAAGGCATCATGAATGCCTATTACGACACCGTGACCTATACGCACCGCAAGGGCGAGGGCTGGGCCACGAAGTTCTTCCCCGAGCGCCTGTCCGGCTCGCGGCCGTCGCGCGACGTGATCGACGCGGCGACCGGCGAGGTCGTGGCCGAGGCGGGCAAGAAGGTCACGCCCCGTCAGGTCAAGCAGATGCGCGAGCAGTCGAACGTCGAGAACATCCTAGTTCCCTTTGACGCGATCGTTGGAAAGTTCGCCGCGCGCGACATCATCGACGAGCAGACCGGCGCGATCTTCGTGGAGGCCGGCGACGAGCTGACCTGGGAGTTCGACAAGGCGGGCGAAGTGTCGGGCGGCACGCTCAAGGCGCTGCTGGACGCCGGCATCACCGATCTGCCCGTGCTCGACATCGATAACGTCAATGTCGGCCCCTACATTCGCAACACGATGGCGGCGGACAAGAACGCCGGCCGCGACACCGCGCTGATGGACATCTACCGCGTGATGCGTCCGGGCGAGCCGCCGACCGTGGATGCGGCGCAGAACCTCTTCGACCAGCTGTTCCGTGACGGCGAGCGCTACGACCTGTCGGCGGTGGGCCGGGTCAAGATGAACATGCGCCTCGACCTCGATGCCGACGATACCGTGCGCACGCTGCGCGACGACGACATCCTCGCCTGCATCAAGGCTCTGGTGGAGTTGCGCGACGGGCGCGGCGACATCGACGACATCGACCACCTCGGCAACCGCCGCGTGCGGTCGGTGGGCGAGCTCATGGAGAACCAGTACCGCGTCGGCCTGCTCCGCATGGAGCGCGCCATCAAGGAGCGGATGTCGTCCGTCGAGATCGACACGGTGATGCCGCAGGATCTGATCAACGCGAAGCCGGCCGCCGCCGCGGTGCGCGAGTTCTTCGGCTCGAGCCAGCTGTCGCAGTTCATGGACCAGACCAACCCGCTCTCCGAGGTGACGCACAAGCGCCGCCTGTCGGCGCTCGGGCCGGGCGGCCTGACGCGTGAGCGCGCGGGCTTCGAGGTGCGCGACGTGCATCCGACGCACTACGGCCGGATGTGCCCGATCGAGACGCCGGAAGGCCCGAACATCGGTCTCATCAACAGCCTCGCGACCTTCGCGCGCGTCAACAAGTACGGCTTCATCGAGACGCCCTACCGCAAGGTGATCGACGGCAAGGTGACCGACGAGGTCCAGTACATGTCGGCGACCGAGGAGATGCGGCATACGGTGGCTCAGGCCAACGCGCAGCTGACGTCCGAGGGAAGGTTCGCGAACGAGCTGGTCTCGACCCGGCAGTCGGGCGACTACATGCTGCAGTCGCGCGACAACGTGGACCTGATCGACGTGTCGCCGAAGCAGCTCGTCTCAGTCGCCGCCGCGCTGATTCCGTTCCTTGAGAACGATGACGCGAACCGGGCGCTGATGGGCTCGAACATGCAGCGTCAGGCGGTTCCGCTCCTGCGGGCCGATGCGCCTTTCGTCGGCACCGGGATGGAGTCGGTCGTCGCACGCGACTCCGGGGCGGCGATCATGGCGCGCCGCGGCGGCGTGATCGACCAGGTCGACGCCGAGCGGATCGTCGTGCGCGCCACCGAGGATCTGATCCTCGGCGATGCGGGCGTCGACATTTACCGTCTGCGCAAGTTCCAGCGGTCCAACCAGAACACCTGCATCAACCAGCGCCCGCTGGTGAAGGTGGGCGACGCCGTGACCAAGGACATGGTGCTGGCCGATGGACCGTCGACCGACATGGGCGAGCTGGCGCTTGGCAAGAACGTCATCGTCGCCTTCATGCCGTGGAACGGCTACAACTACGAGGACTCGATCCTGATCTCCGAACGCATCAGCCGCGACGACGTCTTCACCTCGATCCACATCGAGGAGTTCGAGGTCGCGGCCCGCGACACCAAGCTCGGGCCGGAGGAGATCACCCGCGACATCCCGAATGTCGGCGAGGAGGCGCTGCGCAACCTCGACGAGGCGGGCATCGTCTACATCGGCGCCGACGTGGAGCCGGGCGACATTCTCGTGGGCAAGATCACCCCCAAGGGCGAGAGCCCGATGACGCCGGAAGAAAAGCTGCTCCGCGCCATCTTCGGCGAGAAGGCCAGCGACGTGCGCGACACCTCGCTGCGGGTGAAGCCGGGCGATTACGGCACCGTGGTCGAGGTTCGCGTCTTCAACCGGCACGGCGTGGAGAAGGACGAGCGCGCGCTTCAGATCGAGCGTGAACTGGTCGAGCGTCTGGCCCGCGACCGCGACGACGAGCGCGAGATTCTGGACCGCAACATCTACGCCCGCCTGCGTTCGATGATCGAGGGGCAGAAGGCCGTGAAGGGTCCGAAGGGCTTCAGGCCGGGCTCCACCGTGACCGAGGAGTCCCTCGCGGGCCTGTCGTTCGGGCAGTGGTGGCAGGTCGCTCTCGAGGACGAGGAGGCGGCCAAGCAGGTCGAGGCCCTCAACGAGCAGTACGAGATCCAGAAACGGACGCTCGAGGCCCGCTTCGAGGACAAGGTCGAGAAGGTGCGTCGCGGCGACGACCTGCCGCCGGGCGTGATGAAGATGGTCAAGGTCTTCATCGCGGTCAAGCGCAAGCTTCAGCCGGGCGACAAGATGGCCGGCCGTCACGGCAACAAGGGCGTCATCTCCAAGGTCGTGCCGATGGAGGACATGCCGTTCCTCGCCGACGGCACGCCGGTCGACTTCTGCCTGAACCCGCTGGGCGTGCCCTCGCGCATGAACGTCGGGCAGATCCTCGAGACGCACATGGGCTGGGCCGCGCGTGGTCTTGGCCTCAAGATCGACGAGGCGCTGGACGGCTACCGGCGTTCCGGCGACCTGACCCCGGTGCGCGAAGCCATGCGGATCGCCTACGGTCAGGAAGCCTATGACGAGGCGATGGCACAGATGGACGAGGATCAACTGGTCGAGGCCGCGGGCAACGTCACCAGCGGCGTGCCGATCGCCACTCCGGTGTTCGACGGTGCCAAGGAGGACGATGTCAACGACGCGCTGATCCGTGCGGGTTTCGACACCTCGGGCCAGTCGGATCTCTTCGATGGCCGCACGGGCGAGAAGTTCGCGCGTCAGGTCACCGTGGGCGTCAAGTATCTGCTCAAGCTGCACCACCTCGTGGACGACAAGATCCACGCGCGCTCGACGGGCCCCTACTCCCTCGTCACGCAGCAGCCGCTCGGCGGCAAGGCGCAGTTCGGCGGACAGCGTTTCGGCGAGATGGAGGTCTGGGCCCTGGAGGCTTACGGCGCGGCCTACACCCTGCAGGAGATGCTGACGGTGAAGTCCGACGACGTCGCGGGCCGCACCAAGGTCTACGAGAGCATCGTCAAGGGCGAGGACAACTTCGAGGCGGGCGTTCCCGAGAGCTTCAACGTGCTCGTCAAGGAAGTCCGCGGCCTCGGCCTGAACATGGAACTCCTGGATACGGAGGAGGAGGACGCCGAGTGATCGGCGACCAGGCGGGGGCGACCTCGCCGACCCTTCCCATGCACCCTTTTAAAAAGGTCACGATATGAACCAGGAACTCACCAACAACCCGTTCAACCCGGTTGCTCCGCAGAAGGTCTTCGACGAGATCAAGGTCTCGCTGGCCTCGCCCGAGCGCATCCTCTCGTGGTCCTACGGCGAGATCAAGAAGCCCGAGACCATCAACTACCGGACGTTCAAGCCCGAGCGTGACGGCCTCTTCTGCGCGCGCATCTTCGGTCCGATCAAGGACTACGAATGCCTCTGCGGCAAGTACAAGCGGATGAAATATCGCGGCGTGGTCTGCGAGAAGTGCGGCGTGGAAGTCACGCTGCAAAAGGTCCGTCGCGAGCGGATGGGCCACATCGAGCTGGCCTCTCCGATCGCGCACATCTGGTTCCTTAAGTCGCTGCCCAGCCGCATCGGCCTGATGCTGGACATGACCCTGCGCGACCTCGAACGGATCCTCTACTTCGAGAACTACGTCGTGATCGAGCCGGGCCTCACCGACCTGACATATGGCCAGCTTATGTCGGAAGAGGAGTTCATGGACGCCCAGGACGCCTTCGGGTCCGACGCGTTCCAGGCGAACATCGGGGCCGAGGCCATCCGCGAGATGCTGGCCGCGATCGACCTCGAGCAGGAAGCCGCGACGCTGCGGGAGGACCTCAAGGAGGCGACCGGCGAGCTCAAGCCCAAGAAGATCATCAAGCGCCTGAAGATCGTCGAGAGCTTCATCGAGTCCGGCAACCGGCCGGAATGGATGATCCTGACAGTCATCCCGGTCATCCCGCCCGAGCTGCGCCCGCTGGTGCCGCTCGACGGTGGCCGCTTCGCCACGTCGGATCTCAACGACCTCTACCGCCGGGTGATCAACCGCAACAACCGCCTCAAGCGGCTCATCGAATTGCGCGCGCCCGACATCATCGTGCGCAACGAGAAGCGGATGCTGCAGGAATCCGTCGACGCCCTCTTCGACAACGGGCGTCGCGGCCGCGTCATCACGGGGGCCAACAAGCGCCCGCTGAAGTCGCTGTCGGACATGCTCAAGGGCAAGCAGGGCCGTTTCCGCCAGAACCTTCTGTGCACGCGGGTCGACTTTTCGGGCAGGTCGGTCATCGTGACCGGGCCGGAACTGAAGCTGCATCAGTGCGGCCTGCCCAAGAAGATGGCGCTCGAGCTCTTCAAGCCGTTCATCTACTCGCGGCTGGAGGCCAAGGGTCTGTCCTCGACGGTCAAGCAGGCCAAGAAGCTGGTCGAGAAGGAACGCCCCGAGGTCTGGGACATCCTCGACGAGGTCATCCGCGAGCACCCCGTGCTCCTGAACCGGGCTCCGACGCTGCACCGCCTCGGCATCCAGGCCTTCGAGCCCGTGCTGATCGAGGGCAAGGCGATCCAGTTGCACCCGCTCGTCTGTTCGGCCTTCAACGCCGACTTCGACGGCGACCAGATGGCCGTCCACGTGCCGCTGAGCCTCGAGGCGCAGCTCGAATGCCGCGTCCTCATGATGTCCACCAACAACGTGCTGTCGCCGGCCAACGGCGCTCCGATCATCGTGCCGTCGCAGGACATGATCCTTGGCCTCTACTACGTCACGATGGAGCGGTCGGGCATGAAGGGCGAGGGCATGGTCTTCTCGTCCGTCGACGAGGTGAACCACGCCCTCGAGGCGGGTGCGGTGCATCTGCACTCCAAGATCAAGGCGCGCGTCACCCAGATCGACGACATGGGCGAGGAGGTCGGCCAGCTTTTCGACACCACCCCGGGACGCGTTCGCCTCGGCGCGCTCCTGCCGCTCAATGCCAAGGCGCCCTTCACCCTGGTCAACCGGCTGCTGCGGAAGAAGGAGGTTCAGCAGGTCATCGACACCGTCTATCGCTACTGCGGTCAGAAGGAATCGGTCATCTTCTGCGACCAGATCATGACGCTCGGCTTCCGCGAGGCCTTCAAGGCCGGCATCTCGTTCGGCAAGGACGACATGGTCATTCCGGACTCGAAGTGGCCCATCGTCGATGCCACCCGCGAGCAGGTGAAGGACTTCGAGCAGCAGTACATGGACGGCCTGATCACCCAGGGCGAAAAGTACAACAAGGTTGTGGATGCCTGGTCGAAGTGCAACGACAAGGTCACCGAGGCGATGATGTCGAACATCTCGATCGCCGGGGTGGATGAGAACGGAGCCGAGAACGAGCCGAACTCGGTCTACATGATGGCCCACTCCGGTGCCCGTGGCTCGGTCACGCAGATGAAGCAGCTGGGCGGGATGCGCGGCCTGATGGCGAAGCCGAACGGCGACATCATCGAGACGCCGATCATCTCGAACTTCAAGGAAGGCCTGACCGTCCTGGAGTATTTCAACTCCACCCACGGCGCGCGGAAGGGTCTGTCGGACACCGCGCTCAAGACCGCGAACTCGGGCTACCTGACGCGGCGTCTGGTGGACGTGGCGCAGGATTGCATCGTCCGCATCGAGGATTGCGGCACCGAGACCGCGATCACCGCGACCGCCGCCGTCAACGACGGCGAGGTTGTGGCGACCCTGGCGGAGCGCGTTCTGGGCCGTGTCGCCGCCGATGACGTGCATGTTCCGGGCACCGAGGAGGTGATCGTCAAGAAGGGCGAACTCATTGACGAGCGCCGGGCCGATGCCATCGACGTGGCGAACGTCGCGTCCATGCGGATCCGTTCGCCGCTGACCTGCGAGGCCGAGGAGGGCGTCTGCGCCGCCTGCTACGGCCGCGACCTGTCGCGTGGCACCAGGGTGAATCTCGGCGAGGCGGTCGGCATCATCGCCGCACAGTCGATCGGCGAGCCGGGCACCCAGCTGACGATGCGGACGTTCCACATCGGCGGCGTGGCGCAGGGCGGCCAGCAATCGTTCATGGAGGCCTCGTCGCCGGGCACGGTCGATCTGCGCAACACCAACGTGCTGACGAACGAGGCCGGCCAGGTGATGGTCATGGGCCGCAACATGACCCTCGCGATCATCGACGAGAACGGCGAGGAGCGGGCGAGCCACAAGCTGGGCTACGGCACGACCCTCTGGGTCAAGGACGGCGCCAGGGTGGCGCGGGGCGACAAGCTCTATGAATGGGATCCCTACACCCTGCCGATCATCGCGGAAGCCGACGGCCGGGCGAAGTTCGTGGACCTCTATGCCGGCATTTCGGTTCGCGACGAGACCGACGACGCGACCGGCATGACGCAGAAGATCGTGACCGACTGGCGCTCCGCGCCCAAGGGCAACGAACTGAAGCCCGAGGTTCTCATCGCCGACGAGGCGGGCGAGCCGGTCCGCAACGAGGCGGGCAACCCGGTGACCTATCCGATGTCGGTGGACGCAATCCTGTCGATCGAGGACGGCCAGATGCTCAAGGCCGGCGACGTCGTCGCGCGCATTCCGCGCGAGGGTGCCAGGACCAAGGACATCACCGGCGGCCTGCCGCGGGTGGCGGAGCTGTTCGAGGCGCGCCGGCCGAAGGACAACGCGATCATCGCCGAGCGCGACGGCTACGTGAAGTTCGGCAAGGACTACAAGAACAAGCGCCGGATCACCGTCGTGCCGACCGACGACAGCCTCGAGCCGATCGACTACATGATCCCCAAGGGCAAGCACATCCCGGTGGGCGAAGGCGACTTCGTCCAGAAGGGCGACTACATCATGGACGGCAACCCGGCTCCGCACGACATCCTGCGGATCATGGGGATCGAGGCGCTGGCGGACTACCTGATCGACGAGGTGCAGGACGTCTATCGCCTGCAGGGCGTGAAGATCAACGACAAGCACATCGAGGTCATCGTCCGTCAGATGCTGCAAAAGTTCGAGGTGCTCGACAGCGGCGACACGACGTTGCTCAAGGGTGAGCACGTCGACAAGGCGGAGCTTCAGGAGGCTAACGAGAAGGTCGAGAAGCGCGGCGATCGTCCGGCCATCGCGGAGCCGATCCTGCTGGGCATCACCAAGGCGTCGCTGCAGACCCGCAGCTTCATCTCGGCGGCGTCCTTCCAGGAGACGACGCGCGTGCTCACCGAAGCCTCGGTGCAGGGCAAGCGCGACAAGCTGGTCGGACTCAAGGAGAACGTCATCGTCGGCCGCCTGATCCCGGCGGGCACCGGGGGCGCGACCCAGAAGATGCGCGCCATCGCCGCCGCCCGCGATGCCGTCGTGATCGAGGACGCCCGGATCGAGGCCGAGAAGGCCGCGGCCCTCGCCGCCCCCGAGCCGACGTCGGCGGCGGAAGATGCGTTCCGCAAGCCGGAGCCCGTCGCCGAAACGCAAAACGGGGATTGATTTCCCCGGACTGTCGCCCCCGCCCGCCAGATCGGGCGGGGGCTTCTCGTCGTCGGAATAGGGGGCGGGCCGGCCAGGATGACGGCGGTCCCTGCGGCGGCTCCAGTTCACTCCGCATTCGACGGACGATAGTCTCTTGGCCCTTTTCTCGCCAAGATGTCACGATGCCCCAAGCGATCGCGCGTCGCTTGCGGTGGCGCCAGAAGCCTGGACAGTTGAAAGCCGCCCGATCCGCCGGCCGGGTTTCCGCCGGGCATCCGCCGGTGGATGGGGGTGCCATGAGTGTGCGGGCACCGAGGGAAAACCGTCGGGCGGTGCGACCGGGTCGGGAGGAGGCCTCAGGTGAATGACAATCTTCGAGGCTCATGCCTGATGATGGCCTCGATGGCGACATTCACGCTCAACGACGCGACCATCAAATACCTTGCGGAGGGATTGCCGACATTTCAGGTCGTATTCTTCCGCGGCGTCGGCGCAACCCTCCTGATCGCGCTGCTGGCCCATGCGACCGGCGCGTTGCGCAGGCCCATCCCGCGGCGCGACTGGCCCTATGTCATCGGGCGCTCCGTCGCTGAAGTCGCGAGTTTCGTGCCCTTCATTCTCGCGCTCACGCATATGCCGCTGGCCAACGTCACCGCTATCCTGCAAGCGCTGCCGTTGACGCTCACGGCGGCGAGCGCGATCTTTCTGCGCGAGAGGGTGGGCTGGCGTCGCTGGTCAGCCATCGCCGTCGGCTTCGTCGGCGTCCTGCTGATCGTGCGGCCGGGCGGCGCGGATTTCGACAGCTGGTCGCTTGTCGCTCTCCTGGCGATGCTGGTGATCACGGCGCGCGAACTCATCACCCGGCGCCTGTCGGCGGAGGTGCCCTCGCTCAAGGTCGCCCTCTTCACGGCGGTCGGGGTGATGCTCCTCGGCCTCGTCCTGTCGTTCCGCGAACCCTGGCAGCCGGTGTCGGCGGGGCAGGGCGGGCTTCTGATCGCGGCGGCGGTCTTCGTCTTCGGCGGCTATCTCGCGTCGATCATGGCGATGCGCGTCGGCGAGATCGCGGCGGTCACGCCGTTCCGCTACACCGCGCTGATCTGGGGCCTGCTCCTGGGCTGGGCGGTATTCGGCGAATGGCCGAAGCCGCTGACGCTGGTCGGCGCGGCGCTGGTGGCGGCAACCGGTCTCTATACCCTCTGGCGCGAGGGACGGCCCGCCCCGATGCCGCGTGCCAACGCGCCACGTTAGGGGCAGGAAATCGCGGCGCACCCTGGCCGCCTTCGGGACCTGCACGGCCGCGCGTTGACACACCCCGGCGATTCCCCTAAACGCGGCTTCAATTCGGTCCGGGCGTTCGCGCGCGGTCCAGCCAAGCCAGAACCGTCGCACAAGATTCGGGATACTGCTTCCCGCGTCCTCTGTCATCAAACCGCATCGCCCAGGTCGGAATTCCGGGCGGCTGCGGCCTTCGGCTTTTGGTCAGCGCGGGAGCGGGCCGGTTGAAACGCGAACCAACGAACGGGAAGACCTGATGCCCACCATCCAGCAGCTGATCCGCAAGCCGCGCCAGCCCCGGATCAAACGATCCAAGTCGATGCACCTCGAGAACTGCCCGCAGAAGCGCGGCGTCTGCACGCGCGTCTACACGACGACGCCGAAGAAGCCGAACTCGGCCATGCGGAAGGTCGCGAAGGTTCGCCTGACCAATGGCTACGAGGTCATTTCCTACATCGGCGGCGAGAGCCACAACCTGCAGGAGCACTCGGTCGTGCTGATCCGCGGCGGCCGGGTGAAGGACCTTCCGGGCGTGCGCTACCACATCCTGCGCGGTGTTCTCGACACGCAGGGCGTCAAGGACCGTCGCCAGCGCCGCTCCAAATACGGCACCAAGCGTCCGAAGTAATTCCGGGCCACGCCCATCCGCAGGGCGGGGATCACCCCGCCCCGATCCCGAGATTTCCAGAGGATACGAGATATGTCCCGCCGTCACGCCGCTGAGAAGCGCCATGTCCTGCCCGACGCCAAATATGGCGACAAGGTCCTGACCAAGTTCATGAACAACCTGATGATCGACGGCAAGAAGTCGGTCGCCGAGCGCATCGTCTACTCCGCGATGGAGCGTGTCGAGAGCAAGCTGAAGCGCTCGCCCATCGAGGTCTTCACCGAGTCGCTCGAAAACATCAAGCCGTCGCTTGAGGTGCGCTCGCGCCGCGTGGGCGGTGCCACCTATCAGGTGCCCGTCGAGGTTCGCCCCGAGCGCCGCGAGGCGCTGGCGATCCGCTGGCTGATCAACGCGGCCCGCGCCCGCAACGAGAACACCATGGAGGAGCGTCTGGCCGGGGAGCTGATCGACGCCGTCCAGTCGCGCGGGTCCGCCGTCAAGAAGCGCGAAGATACCCACAAGATGGCCGATGCCAACAAGGCGTTCAGCCACTACCGCTGGTAAGGTCCGCACCTTATCTGACGCAGATCACGGGGGCCTGACCGCAGGGCCTCCGCGCCCGTTTCTCCTCCCATCCGAGGCCCCTATCATGGCACGCGACTACCCCCTCGCCCGCTACCGCAACTTCGGCATCATGGCACATATCGACGCCGGCAAGACGACTTGCACGGAGCGGATCCTGTTCTACACCGGCAAGTCCCACAACATCGGTGAAGTGCACGATGGCGCGGCCACGATGGACTGGATGGAGCAGGAGCAGGAACGCGGCATCACCATCACCTCCGCCGCGACGACGACGTTCTGGCAGCGCCAGGAAGAGCCGACCGCCGATGCGACGTCCGATACCAAATACCGGATGAACATCATCGACACCCCGGGTCACGTGGATTTCACCATCGAGGTCGAGCGCTCGCTCGCCGTTCTCGACGGTGCCGTCGCCGTGCTCGATGCCAACGCCGGCGTCGAGCCGCAGACCGAGACGGTCTGGCGTCAGGCCGACCGCTACAAGGTTCCGCGCATCGTCTTCGTCAACAAGATGGACAAGATCGGTGCCGATTTCTTCAACTGCGTGAAGATGATCAAGGACCGCACCGGGGCCACTCCTGCGCCGATCCAGATTCCGATCGGGGCGGAGACCGAGCTGGAAGGCATGATCGACCTCGTGACCATGGAGGAATGGGTCTGGGAAGGCGAGGACCTGGGTGCGTCCTGGGTCAAGAAGCCGATCCGCGACAGCCTCAAGGCGCAGGCGGACGAATGGCGCGCCAACCTCATCGAGATCGCCGTCGAGATGGACGATGCCGCGATGGAGAACTATCTGATGGACGGCGCCGAGCCGGACGTCGACACGCTGCGCCGCCTGATCCGCAAAGGCACGATCGCCATCAAGTTCATTCCCGTGCTCTGCGGTTCGGCCTTCAAGAACAAGGGCGTGCAGCCCCTGCTGAACGCGGTCATCGACTATCTGCCTTCGCCGATGGATGTCGTCGACTACATGGGCTTCAAGCCCGGCGACGAGGAGGAAACCCGCAACATCCCGCGCCGCGCGGACGATGCGATGCCCTTCTCCGGCCTTGCCTTCAAGATCATGAACGACCCCTTCGTCGGCTCGCTCACCTTCACGCGGATCTACTCGGGCGTCCTCAAGAAGGGCGACAGCATGCTCAACTCCACCAAGGGGAAGAAGGAGCGTGTCGGCCGCATGATGATGATGCACGCGATCAACCGCGAGGAAATCGAGGAGGCCTTCGCCGGCGACATCATCGCACTGGCCGGCCTAAAGGACACGACCACCGGCGACACGCTCTGCGACCCGCAGGATCCGGTCGTGCTCGAGACGATGACCTTCCCCGATCCTGTGATCGAGATCGCGGTCGAGCCCAAGACCAAGGCCGACCAGGAGAAGATGAGCCAGGGCCTCGCACGCCTCGCCGCGGAGGATCCGTCCTTCCGCGTCGAGACCGACATCGAGAGCGGTCAGACGATCATGAAGGGGATGGGCGAGCTCCATCTCGACATCCTCGTCGACCGCCTCAAGCGCGAGTTCAAGGTCGAGGCCAATATCGGCGCGCCGCAGGTGGCTTACCGCGAGACGATCGACCGCGAGGTCGAGCATACCTATACTCACAAGAAACAATCGGGCGGGTCGGGTCAGTTCGCCGAGGTCAAGCTGCTGATCTCGCCAACCGCGCCTGGCGAAGGATTTTCGTTTGAATCCAAGGTCGTCGGGGGGTCGGTGCCCAAGGAGTATATCCCGGGCGTCGAGAAGGGGATCAGGTCGGTGATGGACTCCGGTCCTCTGGCGGGCTTCCCGGTCATCGACTTCAAGGTGATGCTGCTGGACGGCAAGTTCCACGACGTCGACTCGTCGGTCCTCGCGTTCGAGATTGCAGGCCGGATGGGGATGCGCGAAGGCATGAAGAAGGCCGGCGCCAAGCTTCTGGAGCCGATCATGAAGGTCGAGGTGGTGACGCCGGAAGATTACACCGGCGGCATCATCGGCGACCTCACATCGCGCCGCGGCCAGATCAACGGGCAGGACACGCGCGGCAATGCCATCGCGATCGACTGCTTCGTGCCGCTAGCCAACATGTTCGGCTACATCAACACCTTGCGGTCGATGTCGAGCGGTCGGGCGAACTTCACGATGCAGTTCGACCATTACGAGCCCGTGCCGCAGAACATCTCGGAAGAGATCCAGAAGAAATACGCCTGATTTGCGGCGGGCGGGTCTTTCCCTGCCCGGCCCACTCCAATCTAGCGCGGGGCTGACCCCGCCGCCCATCTGATCAGAAGGAGACCTTCCATGGCGAAGGCAAAGTTCGAACGCACCAAACCGCATGTGAACATCGGGACGATCGGTCATGTGGACCACGGGAAGACGACGCTGACGGCGGCGATCACGAAGTATTTCGGCGAGTTCAGGGCCTACGACCAGATCG
>JBBQDX010000034.1:0-21806 GCA_038320125.1 Rhodobacterales bacterium
CGGTCGGCAGTCCCGCCTCCTGTTCTTTGATCATCCCGATAATCTGCGCCTCGGTGAAACGACTTTTCCTCATCTTGTCTGCTCCTACAGGTTGGGCAGACTCTACATCAGACTGAGGGAACTTCCGGGGGGCAGGTCACCAGAAATGCGCGAGCTGGAAGCTGCAGAGATCACGGCGGCCCCATGGTACTGGTTCGTCTACGCCGTTGGCCCGGACGTCCGGGCTGAACTTTCGTGCCCAGCGGCAATCAATGACGAGCAGTTCGATCAATTTCACGAGCGTATTCTGCTTGTGCAGAGGGGAGAATGGGACAGCCCTGACCCGCTCGCGGATGAAGCTCCGCCAGTCGATTTTGAGGTGAATGTCTCGCGTAAGATTTGACCGTTGTCATGTTTAATCATCGTAGGCTCATTCTCGGCCGGAAGCGGCGAAAGATGACCGCACGTTTGCTCGCCAATGCGGTGGGTGTCTCGCCGATCACGATTTCGCGGCTCGAAAACAGCGTGAATGAACCTGAGGAAGAAACCCTCAATGCGCTTTCACGAGTATTGAATTTCCCGCGTGAGTTCTTTTCCGCAGGCGATTTCGATGACCTGCCGGTCCAGTCGGCGAGCTTTCGGAGCCTGACGTCGATGACCGCGCGTGAGCGCGATGCGGCACTGGCTGCCGGTACCATAGCGTTCCTCTTTAACGATTGGATCGAGGAGCGTTTCAATCTCCCCGCACCCGATGCGCCGGATCTTCGCGCCGACGCTACGCCGGAGGCGGCAGCACAGGCTGTCCGCGAATATTGGGGCTTAGGTCAGCAACCCGTTCCCAGCATGGTGAAACTACTGGAGGCCAAGGGTGTGCGCGTTTTTTCGCTTCGCGAGGACACCAAGACCGTCGATGCCTTCTCATGCTGGAGGAATTCGCAGCCCTTCGTATTCCTGAACACCTTCAAATCGACCGAGCGAAGTCGGTTCGACGCTGCTCATGAGCTTGGACATTTGGTCATGCACCGGCACGGTGAGCAGCAAGACAGCAGGCAGGCCGAGAACGAGGCGGACCAATTCGCGTCACACTTTCTCATGCCTCAAGACGACGTCGCAAGCCGCATTCGCTACGTCACGGGGTTAGACGAACTCATACGAGCAAAAAAACGATGGGGCGTTTCGGTAGCAGCTCTGACGTATCGACTGAACAAGATGGGCATCGTCAGCGAATGGCAAAATCGGACGTTCAATATCGAGATTTCTCGGCGAGGATATCGCTCCCACGAGCCTGAAGGTCTGAAGCCAGAGTGCTCTGTCGTCTGGCCTCAGGTGCTGGGCGCCCTATGGAACGAGCGCACCACGCGTGACCATATTGCGGCGGCACTACATCTGCCAACGCATGAACTCGAAAGTGTTCTGTTTCGTCTTGTTGACGGTGTGGTCCGTCGTGGCCCGGAAAACCGCGGTACGGACATTAGGCTGGTCAAGGCGTAGGATGATAAGAAAGGCTCAGCGTGGATTAAGGTACACCCGAACGGCTGAGGCGCATCTGGAATCAGAAGGAAATCCCTGTGCTGCTGAGGCGGGGGGCGGGTCACCGACTTCGTATGCGGCTGCCATTTGATCCTGAGAACAGAGCCTGAATGCGCCAGGAGCGACGATCGAACCCGGAGTGGGATCAGCAGCGCCGCTTTTGGGAGATTCCGCAGGCATGGTTTAACGCTCTCGTAGCGCAAAGTCTCGAGAATTACGGCGAAGTTTATATAGTGCAGCCGTATCGGGAGCAGGAGAAGTGCGCGCCCGCCTGTTGGAACGCGATCAGCGATGAATGTCAGTGCTCCTGTATGGGGGAGCACCATGGCATGCATGGCCCAGCAGGCAAGTGGAAAGTCGTGTCCGACACCTTCGCCACCTCCTGGGGAGATCAGGAGCTCGCATGTCGCCTGGTCGAGCGGAAGGCTTGAGCGATGCGGGCGATGGGCAGGCGGATGAAGGAGCCTCGCTTGCGTGCCGATAGATGGCGGAAGGTAGTTTTCGAGAATTGGGCGAAAAAAACCAATGTTTTCACAAGCGCCGTTTTTTGACGGGTTGGCTGACGGTATGGCGGCGACTAAAAATATCTTTAGTGAGATAAATCAATTGATTACAAGCCTCGTAAACAATCGAGTGGGAATGATCCCGGAGGCCGCGGGCTTCGGGAGGCGTCCGGAGGCTTTCCCGCGACGCCCCCGCGGTGCTGGTCGTGGCTTAAGACCCGATGCGTCTGGGTGCGACGAGCGGCTCCACCCGGGCGATGACATCGTCGACCAGCCTGCGGATCGCAGGCACCTCAAGCAGGGCCGCGGCATTGTAGCATTTCGACTCGAGCCTGGTCTCCGCAAAGAGGCCGCGCCCGGCGACGTCATAATTACCGGGCAACTGTTGCTTCAGCCTGGTCTGCAGGATGTCGAGAAACTCGGGCCGCTCGGGGAACCGCACCGTCCTGAGCGCCGCGCGCCCCTCCCGTTCGATCACCCCGACCATGTCGACGCGATCCTTCGCCGTCGTCGCCTCCATGAACCGAAGTCGGAACGCGGACCCGACGTTCGGCCGGCCCTTGCCCCGGACCACGGTGATGACGCGCAGCAGTTCGGTCAACTTAACGGGAAAGCGGATGTTGGCGGGCAGCTGACGTCTGTATTTCGTCGCATCCACGCCTGGAGCCACCTGCATGAAATGCGCGGAGATCTCGACGTGGTCGGCGGCGAGCACGTCGAAGGGAATGACCCGCAGGTTGGCCCGGGGGCTCTTGCGATACTCCGCGAACTCGGTGAGCCGGTTGAGCAGCCGGTTCCCGAGCGGACCGACGAAGACCTCGGCGAACCGCTCCGGCAGGCTCAGGGCGCGTTCCTGCTTCACCTCCTCCGACCAATACGACCGGAAAAGCGCCAGCGGATCGCGCACGGCATAGACCAGATCGTAGGTCTCGGTGCCCGGAATGTCGGCGAGCCGGTCGAACTTCGCATGCGGCCAGGCGCGAAACGCCTCGGCGGAGAGGACGGTGTTTCCCTTGCGGTCCGCGAGCGCCTCGAGTTGCGCGTGGCCCTCCGACCGGGGCGGCAAAAACCGCTCCGGCTGGCGGGCGATTTCATGCTGCGCATAGGGAATGTCGCCGCCCTGGATGACGGGACAGGCCCATCCCTTCCGGTCGAGCGCATCACGGTTCAGGGCCGGAAAGCGCTGTATCAAGGTGGTCGCGGTCTTGTGCGGGCCGATGTGGATGACAAGCGCGGAGGCGGTTCCGGAAACGAGGGTCGGTCGGCGACGAACCCTGGCAGGCGGTCCGGGCGAAGCCAAGGGAAACGCCGCTATCTTCCCTTGAAAAGCCCGCCCAGAACGCCCCGCACCAGCGAGCGCCCGGCGCGCGACCCCAGCGAGCGGGCGAAAGACTTGGCAAAGGCCTCGCCGACGCTGTCGCCCCTCCGCTTCGGAGCGTCGGAGGCGACGGTGCCGCCGGTATAGCGGCGACCCGCCTTGTGGGGGCGCGCATCCCCCTCGGCCGCCGCCGCTGCCCTTGCGGCCGCCGCCGCGCGTTCGGCAAGCTTCTCGAACGCGCTGTCCCGGTCCACCGCCGCCGCGTAGCGACCGGCGAGGGGCGAGGCCGCGATGATCGCGGCGCGCTGCGCCGGCGCGATGGGTCCGAGCTGCGACGCGGGCGGCCGGATCAGCGTGCGCTCCACCATTCCGGGTGTGCCTTCAGCATCGAGAAACGAGGTCACCGCCTCGCCGGTCCCCACCTCGCGGATCGCCGCCTCGACGTCGAACCGTGGGTTGGCGCGGTAGGTTTGCGCCGCCAGACGGAGCGCCTTCTGGTCGCGCGCGGTGAAGGCGCGCAGGGCATGCTGCACGCGGTTGCCGACCTGGCCGAGGATGTCCTCGGGAATGTCGTCCGGATCCTGCGTCACGAAGTAGATGCCCACGCCCTTGGAACGGATCAGCCGCGCCACCTGCTCCACCTTGTCGATGAGGGCCTTGGGCGCATCGTCGAAGAGCAAGTGCGCCTCGTCGAAGAAGAAGACGAGCCTCGGTTTCTCCAAGTCTCCCACCTCCGGCAGTTGCTCGAAGAGTTCCGACAGCAGCCACAGCAGGAACGTCGCGTAAAGGCGCGGCGCGGCGATCAGCCGGTCGGCGGCGAGGATGTTGACGACGCCGCGCCCCTCCGCGTCGGTCCGCATCACGTCGGCAAGGTCGAGCGCGGGCTCCCCGAAGAGCAGGTCGCCCCCCTGCCCCTCGAGCACCAGAAGCGCCCGCTGGATCGCGCCGACGCTCGCCGTCGAGACGTTGCCATAGCGCAGCGACAGGTCCTTCTCGTTCTGCCCGACCCAGACGAGCAGCGCCTGCAGGTCCTTGAGGTCGAGGAGCGCCAGTCCCTCCTCATCGGAGACGCGGAACGCGATGTTGAGCACGCCTTCCTGCGCTTCCGTCAGCTCGAGGAGCCGCCCCAGCAGCAAGGGCCCCATCTCCGCGACGGTGGCGCGAACGGGGTGGCCCGCGGCGCCCCAGATGTCCCAGAACGTGACCGGGGTGGCGCCGTAGACGAGGTCGAGGCCGATGGTGGCCGCCCGCGCGGCGAAGGCATCGTGCAGCTTGTGATCGGCGGAACCGGGCCGCGCGAGGCCCGACAGGTCGCCCTTCACGTCCGACAGGAAGACCGGCACGCCCGCGTCCGAGAGCCCCTGCGCGAGGATCTGCAAGGTCACCGTCTTGCCGGTGCCCGTCGCCCCCGCGATCAGCCCGTGCCGGTTCGCATGGTCGAGCCTCAGATGCTGCGGCACGCCGTAGTCCTCGCCGCCGCCGCCCACGAAAATCATCCCCGCCCCGTCCGTCATGCCGCCCCCCCCTTCACGCGATCTTAACCTCGGCCTGCCATAGCAGTCACGGGTTGCGTCGCACAGGGTCGCGTCGCGGTCTCTCTCCCTGTCGAACTGGCCGCGCGATGCGTCGCGTCGCGTAGCGCTTTTCCCGGCCCTTCCGGCGCGACCCTCTCCCCACCGGCAACGCCCAAGCGAAGACAAGCCTGTTGACGCGTGGGGACCGTCTCCCTAGAAACCCGCTCTATCAAGTCGGCCAGTCCGGCAGGGAGATAAAATGCATCTGGAAAAGGGCCTTTCGACGGGCCCTTTTTCTTCGCCCGGCAGACGGTATCCCGAGCGCCGTTCTTCTGTCGTTGGCCTGCCCTGCCGGGGCCTGCGTCCGGAGCGCGCCGGGGCATCGCGGCACCTTTCGCCGCACCCGCAGTTGCCCCTGCCCACCGTCCGCCGCCCGTGCTAGAGGGCGCGCGCGATATCCGAGGAGGAGAGAGACCTTGACCAATACCCCGATCCGCATTTCGGCAGCCCTTGCCGCGATCCTGACGCTCGCAGGCCCGGTCCCGGCGCAGGAGACGACGACCCCGGCGCCCGCGACCGACGCTCCGGCCACCGAGCCCGCCACGACGGATGCCCCCGCCGACGAGGGCACGACAGACGCCCCCGCCGGCGACAGCACCACGGAAACCCCCGCCGGCGACGCGCCTGCCGACGCCCCTGCCGGTGCCGGCACGACCGCGGACCCCGCTGGCGAGGCTGGCACGCCGGCCGCTCCGGGCGGCGGCCTCTCGGTCGGGCAAGCGCTCGGCGGCGGACCCGAGATCTACATCCGCGAAGAGCATGGCGACTGGGAGATCCGCTGCCTGGAAGCCCCCGAGGGGCAGGAGGATCCCTGCCAGATGTATCAGCGCCTGGCCGATCAGCAGGGCAACCCGACCGCCGACGTCAACATCTTCGACCTGCCCGACGGCAACGAGATCGTGGCGGGCGCGACGATCCTGACGCCGCTGCAGACGCTGCTGACCGCGCAGGTCACGCTGTCGATCGACGGCGGAGAGCCGCGCCGCTACCCGTTCAGCTTCTGCGACACCGCCGGCTGCTATGCCCGCATGGGCTTCACCGCCGAGGACGTGGCGACCCTGAAGCGCGGAAGCACCGCGACGCTCGTCGTCGTCCCTGCGCTGGCGCCGGATCAGCAGGCCGAGATGACGATGTCGCTCTCCGGCTTCACCGCCGGTCTCGGAGCCGTCGAGGTCACGGCCGCGGAGTAACGCGCAGCTTCCGGCCGCGCCCGTCGGCGGGCGCGGCCACCGCCGCCTCAGACCGCCTTCAGCGCCAGCACCGCGTTCATGCCGCCGAAGGCGAAGGCGTTCGACAGCACCGCCGACACCCGCGCCTCACGCGCCTCGTTGGGCACGATGTCGAGCGCGCATTCCGGGTCCGGCTCGACGTAGTTCACGGTCGGCGCGATGACCCCGTCCCGCAGCGCCATGATGCAGGCCAGAAGCTCGATCGCCCCGGTCGCGCCGATGCAGTGCCCGTGCATCGACTTGGTCGACGAGATCATCAGCCGGTCCGCATGCGCCCCGAACACCTGCGCCACCGCCGCGCATTCCGTCTTGTCGTTGGCCGCAGTCCCGGTGCCATGCGCGTTGATGTAGCCGATCTCGGACGCGTTCAGCCCGGCATCGCGCAGCGCGCCGGTCATCGCCCGTTCCGCCCCCTGCCGCGACGGCATCACGATGTCGGAGGCGTCCGAGGTCATCGCGATGCCCGCCACTTCCGCCATAATCTCCGCCCCGCGCCGCCGTGCGTGGTCGTAGTCCTCGAGCACGAAGATGCCCGCGCCCTCGCCCTGAACCATGCCCGACCGGGTGGCGCAGAACGGGCGGCAGGTGTCGCGCGACATCACCCGCAATCCCTCCCAGGCCTTGACGCCGCCAAAGCACAGCATCGCCTCCGACCCCCCGGTCACCATCACGTCCGCCAGCCCCGAGCGGACGAACTGGAAGGCCTGCCCGATCGCGTGGTTGCTGCTGGCGCAGGCGGTGGCGACCGTGAAGGACGGGCCCTTGAGGTTGTGCTCCATGCTGACATGGGCCGCGGCCGCATTGTTCATCAGCTTGGGGACGACGAAGGGATGGACGCGGTTCTTGCCCTCCTCGTAGACGGCGCGGTAATTCTCGTCCTGGGTGTTCAGCCCCCCGCCGGAGGTTCCCAGCACGACGCCGGACCGCGCCGCGAGCTCCCCCGAGAACTCGAGACCGGCCTGGCGCAGCGCCTCCCCGGCGGCCAGCAGCGCGAACTGCGTGTAGCGGTCGTAGAGCGCGATCTGCTGGCGGTTGAAATGCGCGCCCTCGTCGTAGCCCCTGACCTGCGCGCCGATCCGGATCGTCAGCCGCTCGACGTCGCGGATCTCCAGATCGCCGATGCCGCAGCGCCCCTCGCGCAGGGCCTCCATGGTCGATGCCACGTCCGCCCCGAGCGCGTTGACAGTGCCCGCCCCGGTGATGACGACGCGTCTCATGCCCTCCTCATGCCCCCCCTCACGGCCCGGTCACGGCGTCCGCCGCGCCACCAGCCGCTCCACCGCCGCGACGATGGCCCCGACCGAGGAGATGTCCAAGGCCGCCGACCGCGGCAGATTGGCGTTGAAAGGGACGTCGATGTCGAAGGCCTCCTCGATGGCGAAGATGCATTCCACGAGGCCCATGGAGTCGACGCCGAGGTCGGCCGGAACCGAAGCATCCGTCACGTCGCCCGCGTCGATCATCGCCTGTTCGGCGATGATGGCATGGACGCGGGCCCGCACGTCGTCAGGCATCCGGCTCGCCCCGCACCGTCCCGGCGGCGCTCCGGCGCAATTCCGAGAGGTGCTCGAGCGCCCGCGGCAGCCGCCGCAAGGCACGGTACATCGCCATGTTCGTCTCCATCCTGACGGCGGGAGACCCGAGGATCACCTCGCCCGCCGCGACCCGGGTGTAGATGTTGCTGCCGCCGCCCGCGACCACGTCGTCGCCGATGGTGATGTTGTCGTTCACCCCCACCTTGCCGGCGAGCACGACGCGGTTGCCGACGGTGGTGCCGCCGGCGATGCCGACCTGGGCGCAGAACAGGCAGTCCTCGCCGATGAGGTTGTTGTGGCCGAGCATCACGAGGTTGTCGATCTTGGTGCCCCGCCCGATGACGGTGTCGGCCACCGTGCCGCGGTCGACGGTGCTGTTGGCGCCGATCTCCACGTCGTCGCCGATCGTCACCGACCCCAGCGAATGGATCCGGATCCAGTCCTGCCGGGCGATCTCGCCCTGGTCGCCCAGCGTGCGGCGCGCCCTCTCCACACCCGATTCCTCGCGCGTCACGAAGCTGAACCCGTCGCCGCCGATCACCGCGCCGGGTTGCGCCACGAACCGGTGACCGATGCGGACCCGCGCCCCGATGCGGACCCCCGAAAAGAGCAGGGCGTCGTCGCCGATCTCGGCCTCGTCCGCCACCGTGACATGCGCCGCGATCCGCGCCCGCGCCCCGATGCGCGCCCCGGCTCCGATGACGACATAGGGCCCGATGCGGGCCTGCCCGCCGAGCTCGGCCCCCTCGCCGAGGATCACCGTCGGGTGCAGTCCGGCATCGATCCTCGGGCCGGGGTCCAGCGCCGCCGTGATGCCTGCCATGGCGAGCCGCGCGCGTGGAACGAGGATCGCCCCTTCGAGACCGTAGGACCGCCAGTCGGCCCCCTCCCAGAGGATCGCGGCGCGGGCGCGACCTGCCTTCAGCGCCGGCCCGTAGGTCGGCGTCATCGCCAGCGCGAGCTCCTCCGGTCCCGCCGCTCCGGGCTCGGCGGCACGCCGGAACGAGAGGGTCGCGTCGCCCTCGACGGGGCGGCCGAGCGCTTCGGCGATCTGCATCAGCGTGAACATGCGGGGCCTCCGGGAGCGGATCTTGCGACGCCGACCTCTAGCTGCGCGCCGCGCCCAGTTCCACCCCGGCGTCGCGCAGCTTCTCGATCACCGCCGCGTCGCGCCCGTAAGGGTCGCCGCGATAGTTCGCGCGCCCCGTGGCGGTGACCCAGGCCGACCAGTAGACGAGATGCACACCGACCGGCTGATCGAGGTCGATGCGGGTCTCGCGGCCGGTGTCCAGGATCCGGTCAAAATCCGCCTGCGGGGTCGCGGTCTGTGCGGCCAGCAGGTGATAGGCCAGCTCAAGCGGCTCGCCGATACGGATGCAGCCGTGGCTGAGCGCCCTGTCGTCGCGGGCGAAGAGATCGCGCGCCGGAGTATCGTGCAGGTAGATGTTCCACCGATTTGGGAACATGAACTTGACCCGACCGAGCGCATTGCGCGGCCCCGGCGGCTGTTTGAGGCTGAACGGAAAATTGCGCGCGGTGTAGCGGCTGAAGTCGATGCGGTCCGGATCGACGCGGCCGTCGCGGCCATGGACCTGCAGATGCCGGGCGCCGCCGCGCCGCAGGTCGGGCAGGTATTCGCTGACGGCGATCGAACGGGGCACGTGCCATGTCGGATTGACGACGAGATGGGTCATCCGGTGGCTGAACTCGGGCGTCCGGCGGTCGGGTGCCGGCGCGCCCACCACCGTGACCGTGTCGAACGTGACCTTGCCGTCGTCGTAGACATAGGCGTGCTGCTCGGCGAGGTTGACAAGAATGTGGCGCGCCTCCAGCGGCTTGTTCATCCACCGCTGCCGCTCCAGTCCGACGACGATCTGCGCGATCCGGTTGTCCAGCGGCACGTTCAGCGCGGCGAGGGTCGCGGGTCCCGCCTCGCCGTCCGGCGTCAGGCCATGATCCGTCTGGAAAGCGCGGACCGCCCCCTCGATCGAGGCGTCATAGGTCCGCACGGCGGAGCGGTGCAGATACCCCATCCGCATCAGCCGGTCGCGCAGGGCCACGACGCCGGCGCCCTCGTCTGCCGGCTCCAACCCGCCGGACGGAACCTCGACGCCCCATCCCCCGGCCGCCTGGATCTCCTCGAGCCGCAACTTCTCGCGCAGCAGCCGGGTGTAGTTCGGCGAGGCCGGCCACAGTGCCCGCACGAACGCCTCCGGGTCGCCTTCGGCAAAGGCGGTGATCTGCGCCAGCCGGTCGCGGCGATTCACCTCGAGGACGATGGTGGAATCGACGGTCTTGGGGTCGAGGACCCCGGAACTCGCGTCTTGCGCAAATTGCAGGAAGCGCTGCGTCGTTGCGACCTCCAGCGCCCCGCGCCCGACGGAGTCGCTGGCGGCGGCGAACTCGGCGCGAAGTGTGGCGGCATCGTAGCGGCCGACCGGCAGGCCGTGAGCAACCGCTTGGTCGAGCGCCCGGAGGAACGCCGCCCGCCGCTCCGCGGCCCCCTCGCCCATCCAGATCGGTGCGAAATCGCGCGCGCGGTAGAAGGCGGCGATCGATGCGTCGGGAGCCGCAGCCTGCGCGACGGCCTGTTGCAGCGGCGAGACCAGCGGTGCGGCGAGCGTCGGCGCCGCAAATGCGACGAGTGCTGCCAGCGCGAGGGCGGGAGGGCGGAAGAACATCAGGAATATCCCGGGGACGGAGAACGACGTTGCCCCGACCGTAGCGGCACGAAGTTTCGAGTCCATTCACCGGACCGAAAGAAATTGATTGTAGGCCCCGTGGCAACAGGCTGCAAATGGTTCCAGGATTGAAACCGGTGGGCGGACTTTCGCCCATTCCCGGCCTTGATGGGAACAAAGTTCGGGATTTGCCAAACTTATGCCACATCCGAACTGTCACATGGGGATGAGACACCTGAGGCCGCACAGACGGCCCAAAGACAGTGAATTGGGGCAGACCTTGACCGAACATACCTCCACGGGCGTGTCGCTGACGCGGCGCGTTCTCCTCGGGGCCTTCGCGGCCACGGCCGTCGCGGCGGCACCGACGTATTCCAATGCAGCAGGCTTCCTGCGCGGCGGCGGCGACATCCGCCGCATCAAGATGCACAACGCGCGCACGGGCGAGTCGATGGACTCGATCTACTGGGTCGACGGCGACTACGTCGGCGACGCGCTCGCCGAGGTCACGTTCTTCTTCCGCGACTGGCGCAGCAACGACGTCAAGCAGATCGACAACCGGACCGTAGACATCATCGCGGCGACGCATCGCCTCGTCGAGTCGCGCGAACCGTTCCTGCTGCTGTCGGGCTACCGTTCGCCGGCAACCAACGCGATGCTGCGGTCGCGCTCCGGCGGGGTGGCGCGGAACTCCCTGCACCTGCAGGGCCAGGCCGCGGACATCCGATTGTCGTCGCGCTCGGTGAACCAGGTCGCGCGCGCCGCCGCCTCCTGCTCCGCCGGCGGCGTCGGCCGCTACTCTGGATCGAACTTCACCCACGTCGATTGTGGAAGCGTCCGAAGCTGGGGCGGCTGAAGCCCCGACGACCTTCATCGCCGCGACAAGGACCGCCCCCGCCCCGGGGCGGCCCGGAATGTCTGTCGCGACCACTGGCAAGCTGGCGCGATGCGGGACCCTGCCGCCTCAGGCGCGGCGAAACACGAAGCAACGCTCCCGACGGATCGACAGCCACATCGCGGTTCCGGGCTTCGGCAGGAAGACCGCCGGCACCGTCGCCGTCACGAGGGACGTGCCGTCGTCCATGACGAATTCCACGAGGCTCTCCTTGCCCATGAACCGCGCCCGCTGCACCGTGCCGCGGGCCGGCGTCCCCTCCTGCGCTGTCGGTGCCGGCCCCCGCCCGCCCCGGTCGAAATCGATCCGCACATGCTGCGGACGGAAGACGATATCAACCTCGGTCCCGTCGGGCAGGCCGGGGGCAAGGAACTGCCCGAAGGGGGTGCTCGTCAGGGCTCCGGTGACGCGGCTCGTCAGGGTGTTGATGTCGCTGAAGAACGCCGCCGCCGAGCGGTCCACCGGCGCGTTGTAGATGTTGTAGGGTGCAGCCCGCTGGACGATCCGCCCGTCGCGCATCAGGGCGATCTCGTCGGCCATGCGCATCGCCTCGTCGGGTTCATGCGTCACCAGCAGCACCGCGGTGCCCTCCTCCTTCAGGACGCAAAGCGTGGCATCGCGGATGCCGTCCCGCAGCCTGTTGTCGAGCCCCGAGAAGGGCTCGTCCATCAGCAGGACCTTGGGGCGCGGAGCCAGCGCGCGGGCCAGCGCGACCCGCTGCTGCTCGCCGCCCGAGAGCTCGTGCGGATGTTTCGCGCCGTAGCCGCTCAGATCGATGCGCTCCAGAAGCTCGGCCACGCGCGCCTGCGCCGCGACGCCACGCCGCAGCCCGAAGGCGATGTTGCGCGCCACGTTCAGATGCGGAAACAGGGCGAAGTCCTGGAACATCAGACCGACGCCGCGCGCTTCGGGGACGAGATGACGGGTCGCATCCGACACGACCGACCCGCAGAGCGAGACCGTCCCCGCATCCTGCCGGTCCACCCCGGCGACCAGTCGCAGCGTCGTCGACTTGCCGCAGCCGGACGGCCCGAGGAGGCACGTCACCTGCCCCGCTTCCACGGTAAGCGACAGATCTTCGACCACGGCGCGCCCCCCGAGGATCCGGGTCAGTCCGTCGATCTGGAGCAATACCGTCATCAGATACCCGAGCAATACAGTCGGGTGTCGCCTAGCAGCCGCGCCGAAAGCGGTAAACCCGGCTCAGAGGACCTCGCCCAGGCGCTTCTCGTGCCGGGCGTAGAGGTAGAGGAGCAGGTTCAGGGTCGCGACCAGCGCGGCGATGGTAAACACCGGCCATTCCGTTCCGACCAGGTTGGGCAGCGCGGGCTCGGCCACGACAAAGGCCCAGACGAGGACCACCATCAGGGTCAGAAAGGCAAATGCCAACATCCAGACCGCGGGCCGCAGATGCGCCAGAAGGCAGAGCGCCCCGACCAGCGCCAATGTGCAATGCGCGCCCCAGACCCAATAGACCCATTCCGGCAGGGCATTGAGCCATGCGATCTGCTCGGGCGGATACATGTCGAGCCAGCCGGGCGTTCCGCGCAGCGAGACAAGCAGGAACTCCGCCATCGTGAGCGCCCCGTAAGCCAGCGAGATCAGACCCATCACGTAGAAATGCAAGCGCTGCATGTCGCCTCCGCGCGTTAACTTCCGGAGGGCGCTTAGCATGAATACCGGGCGCCACAAACGATTACGGACGCCATCTCGGCCGCGCGCCGCCCGGGGCCGGTCGCAAATCAGGGCCCGCAGATGCGCCGGTGTGGCGATGCCTGCCGCCAATGTCGCCCGGCCCCCCCGGGGTCGAGCGGACCGCCGTCAAGACAGCTTGAAGTGTGGGAACGCAGCCCGTGGTACCCGTGGCCGGACTCGAACCGGCAAGCCTTGCGGCGGCGGATTTTGAATCCGCTGCGTCTACCGATTCCGCCACACGGGCCCGGGGGCAACGTGACCTCCCTAGAGGCGCCCCCGCAGCACGTCAATATTCCCCGGCCGCCTGGCTCTCACAGCCGCTCGGCCGAGAAGGTGTCGCAGGCCTCGATCCGGCCCGATTCGAAGCCCGTCGCGAACCAGCGCGCCCGCTGTTCGGAGGTGCCGTGCGTGAAGGTGTGGGGCATCGGCACGCGCCCGGCGCTCTCCTGCAGGGTATCGTCGCCGATCTGGCGCGCGGCGTTCACCGCCTCCTCGAGATCGCCGCGTTCCAGCGTGCCGAACCGCGCGTCGGCCTCGCGCGCCCAGATGCCAGAGAGGCAATCCGCCTGCAGCTCGACCCGGACCGAGATGGCGTTCGACTCCTCTTCGGACGATTGCGCCCGAATGCCGTTGGCCTGCGAGAGGATCCCCAGTTCGTCCTGGACGTGATGGGCGACCTCGTGGGCGATGACGTAGGCGGCGGCGAAATCGCCTTTCGCGCCCAACTGCCGCTCCAGCGTCGTGAAGAAGGCGGTGTCGAGATAGGCCTTGCCGTCGCCCGGGCAGTAGAACGGGCCGGTCGCCCCCGACGCCCCGCCGCAGGGGCTCTGCGTCACGCCGGAGAAGAGCACGAGCACCGGCGGCTCATAGGGCGCGCCGACCTGCTCCTCGAAGATCGCCGACCAGACCTCCTCGGTGTCGGCCAGCACGACCGAGGCGAATTCGCCCTCCTGCTGCTCCTCCTCGCTGATCGGGCGGCTCTCCGTGCTGGTCTCGAGGTTGCCATCCCCCTGCAGCAAGGGCGTCAGGTCGACGCCGAAGAACCATCCGACGAGCACCACCGCGATCAGGCCGAAGCCGCCGATGCCGCCGGTCAAGCCCGCGCGCCCGCGCCCCCCGGAGCGGCCGCGTCGATCCTCGATGTTGCCGCTGCCGCGTCGTCCCTGCCAGCGCATCGCCGCTCTCCTCGTCCCGCGTGTGTTCGCGCTTGACCCTGCGACGGTTCCATGGGACCGGCAAGCCATGATCCGCAGACTATACGACTGGACCCTTGCCTGGGCCGCCCACCCGCAAGCGCTCTGGGTGCTCGCCATCGTCAGCTTTGCGGAAAGCTCGGTCTTTCCGATCCCCCCCGACATCCTGCTCATTCCGATGGTCCTCGCGGCCCCCCGCCGGGCCTGGCTGATCGCCGGGGTCTGCACCGCCGCGAGCGTCGCGGGCGGAATGGCGGGCTACGCGATCGGCTACTTCGCGTGGGAGGGACTGGGCCAGCCGATCCTCGAGGCGCTCGGCAAGAGCGGCAGCTTCGACGGCTTCAGCGACCGCTACACCGAATGGGGAGCCTGGGCGGTGCTGATCGCCGGCATCACGCCCTTTCCCTATAAGGTCATCACCATCCTGTCGGGGGCGACCGCGCTGTCGCTGCCGGTCTTCATCATCGCCAGCATCGTGGCGCGCGGCCTGCGCTTCTTTTTCGTGGCGGCGCTCTTGTGGAAGTTCGGGATGCCGGTGCGCGAGTTCATCGAGCGGCGGTTGGGCCTCGTCTTCACCCTCTTCATCGCCTGCCTGCTCGGAGCCTTCCTGCTGCTGAGGCTCGTGTGATCCGGCTGACGCCCTCCCGTCTCGTCGCGCTGGCCACCGCCGGGCATATCGGACTGCTTGGCGGCGCCTTCCTGTTCCAGCTCGCCGGTTACGCGCCCTGCGCGATGTGCCTCTGGCAGCGCTGGCCCCATGCGGCGGCCATCGCGCTCGGCATCGCGGCCCTCGCGGGTGCAGCGCCCCGCGCGAGTGCCGCTCTGGCCGGGCTCGCGGCGCTGGTCACCTCCGGCATCGGCTTCTTTCACGCGGGCGTCGAGCGGAAGTGGTGGCCCGGCCCCGCGTCGTGCACCGGCGGCGGCGATCTCGGCGGCCTGACGGGCGCGGATCTGCTCTCGACCGGCGTGGCCGATACCATCGTCATGTGCGACGACATCGTCTGGCAGCTCGGCCTGACGATGGCCGGCTGGAACGGTGTGCTGTCGCTGGCGCTGGCGGCGATCTGGTTCGTCGCGGCGAAGGCGGGCCCCCGGGGGGCCGTTGCTCGTTGAGCCCAGATCGGGGGGGTGATAGGGAAGAACACACCCAGATATAGATACCGCAGAGTCAGGGACACCGCATGAACGACGACCCGCAGATGCCAGAGAACGAGGACGAAGAACCGGAGCGGCGCGCGGTGATGCCGCATGCCGGGCCGCAGATCTCCATCGTCGACGAGATGCGCACCTCGTTCCTCGACTACGCGATGTCGGTCATCATCTCCCGCGCGATCCCCGATCTGCGCGACGGGTTGAAGCCGGTTCACCGCCGCATCCTTTATGCGATGCACGAGACCAACAACACGCACGACAAATCCTACCGCAAGTCGGCGCGCCCGGTCGGCGACGTGATGGGCAAATACCACCCCCACGGCGACTCCGCGATCTACGAGGCGCTGGTGCGGATGGCGCAGGATTTCTCGATGTCGCTGCCGCTGCTCGACGGCCAGGGCAACTTCGGCTCGATGGACGGTGATAATGCCGCCGCGATGCGCTACACCGAAGTCCGCATGGACAAGCCCGCCGCCTACCTGCTGTCGGACATCGACAAGGACACGGTGGACATGGTGCCGAACTACGACGGCAAGGATATCGAGCCGTCGGTCCTGCCCGCCCGGTTCCCCAACATGCTGGTCAACGGCGCCGGCGGCATCGCCGTCGGCATGGCGACCAACATCCCGCCGCACAACCTCGGCGAGGTGATCGACGCCTGCCTCGCCCTCATCAAGAACCCGGATCTCTCCTCCGAGGAGCTGATCGACTACGTCCCCGGACCCGACTTTCCCACCGGCGGCATCATCCTGGGCCGCTCCGGCATCCGCAAGGCCTACCTCGAGGGACGCGGCTCCGTGGTCATGCGCGCGAAGACGCGGGTGGAGGAGATCCGCAAGGACCGCTACGCCATCGTGCTCGACGAAATTCCCTACCAGGTGAACAAGGCCACGATGATCGAGCGGATCGCCGAGGCCGCCAAGGACAAGCGCATCGAGGGCATCGCCCACGTCCAGGACGAGAGCGACCGCGTCGGCGTCCGCGTCGTCGTCGAGCTCAAGCGCGACGCGACGGCCGAGGTGGTGCTCAACCAGCTCTTCCGCTTCACGCCGATGCAGACGAGTTTCGCCTGCAACATGCTGGCCCTCAACGGCGGTCGCCCGGAGCAACTGACGCTGCGCGGCTTTCTCACCGCGTTCCTGTCGTTCCGCGAGGAGGTCATCGCGCGCCGCACCGCGTTCGAGCTCATGAAGGCGCGCGAGCGCAGTCACATCCTCTGCGGCCTCGCCGTCGCCGTCAGCAATGTCGACGAGGTGGTCCGCACCATCCGCGCCTCCGCCGACGCGGCAGAGGCGCGCGGCAAGCTGATGGAGCGGCGCTGGCCCGCGGGCGACATCCTTGCCTACATCGCGCTGATCGACGACCCGACGCACCCGCCCAACGAGGACGGAACCTACAACCTGTCGGAGGCGCAGGCCCGCGCCATCCTCGACCTTCGCCTGCAACGCCTGACGCAGCTCGGCGTGTCGGAGGTTACGGACGAACTCGAGGCGCTCGCCGCCAAGATCAAGGAATACCTCGAGATCCTCGGCTCCCGCGCCCGAATTCTCGCCATCATTTCCGAGGAGCTGACCGAAATCAGGGGTCTCTTCGCCGTGCCGCGCCGCACCGAGATCACCGAGTGGTCCGGCGACATGGACGACGAGGACCTGATCGAGCGCGAGGACATGGTCGTCACCATCACCCAGTCGGGCTACGCCAAGCGCACGCCGCTGGCCGAGTTCCGCGCCCAGAAGCGCGGCGGCAAGGGCACCGCCGGGATGGCGACCAAGGACGAGGACGTGGTGACGACGCTTTTCGTCGCCAATACCCACACGCCGCTTTTGTTCTTCACGACCGACGGGATGGTCTACAAGATCAAGACCTGGCGGCTGCCGCAGGGCGGGCGCACGGCCAAGGGCAAGGCGCTGGTCAACCTGCTGCCGATCAGCTCCGGCACGGGCATCGCCGCGATCATGCCGGTCGACCGCGACGAGGCGGATTGGGACGAGCTTCAGGTCGTTTTCTGCACCGACCACGGCACGGTGCGCCGCAACAAGCTGTCGGATTTCGCCAACGTCATGCGCAACGGCAAGATCGCGATGAAGTTCGAGGGCGATAGCGAAGGCTGGGCGCTGATCAACGCGCGGATCGCGAGCCACGACGACGACGTGATGCTCGTCACCCGGTCCGGCCGCGCCATCCGGTTCCCCGCCACCGACGTGCGGGTGTTCAACTCCCGCGCCTCCACCGGCGTGCGGGGCATCCGGCTGGGCCGCGACGACGCGGTGGTCTCGATGGCGGTGATCCGGCATTTTGACGCCACCTCCGAGGAACGGACCGCCTATCTCAAGATGCGCCGCGCCATGGCGGGCCTCGCCGACGATTACGAGAATGGCGCCGAGGGCGACGAGGAGGAAGCCCCGGCCGACCCGAACTTCTCGACTGAGCGCTATTCCGAGATGTCGGCCTACGAGGATCTCATCCTCACAATTACCGAGAACGGGGCGGGCAAGCTGTCGTCGTCGCATGACTATCCGGTCCGCGGGCGCGGCGGCATGGGGGTCGGCGCCCAGGACAAGGCGGCGCGCGGCGGGGCCATCGTCGCGGCCTTTCCCGTCGAGATGGACGACCAGATCATGCTCGCAACCTCCACCGGCCAGTCGATCCGCTGTCCCGTCGACGGCATCGGTTTCCGGTCGCGCAGCGCCGGCGGCGTGAAGGTGTTCAGCACCAAGGCCGGCGAGCGGGTCGTCTCGGTCGCCCGCGTGGCCGACAACGGCGACGAGGACATCGTCGCGGACGCGGACCCTGCGGAGGGCGGCGCAGCGGACGCCTGAGAATGGCCCCGCCGGCGAACCGCAGATCGGGTCTGGCGAATGCGCCGGATCCGACTATCGTGGGGGCCGGACCCGGCAGGACCCCAGCCGCGCCGCGCGGGAGGTGCGGATGAAGATCGACAACTGGGACGACCTGAGATTCGTCCTCGCCATGACGCGGCACGGGACCATGTCGTCGGCCGCGCGCTATCTCGATACCAATGTCGCCACCGTCTCGCGGCGGATCGAACGATTGAGCCAGGCGCTCGGCCTGCCGCTCTTCGAGAAGCGGGGAACCGTATTCAAGGCTACAGCGATGGCGGAACGGCTGTCGAGACTTGCCGAGGACCTCGACCACCGGCTTCGGGCCGAGCTGGCGAACCGGCGGACCGGCGATGCCCACCGCCTGGTCTCCATCGAGATCGCGGCCCCCCCGGCGGTGCACCATCACTTCATGCTGCCGCGCACGGCCGAGTTCGCGGTGGTCCTGCCCAACGTCATGTTGACCCTGACCGACAAGGTCTTCTCCCAGGGCCTCGGCGAGGCCGACATCCAGATCCGCATCGGCCGTCCCGAAGGCGGCCGGCTGAAGGCGCGCAAGTTCCGGGATTACGCGCTCCGCGTCTACCACGCCCCCGACCATGCGATGAACGGCGACTGGATCGGCCTCTCGACGCGGTACCGCGATGCCGACATGGTCCGCTCGATCTATCAGGACGCCGGCGCGATCCCGCGCTACCGCGTCGAGGAGATGCCGATGGCCCTCGACATGGCGCGGGCGACCGGCCTGCCCTGCCTCCTGCCGGACTTCATGGTCGGCCCGGGCGACGACCTCGTCCCCGCCGACCTGCCGGGCAACGAGATCCCCGGCGAACTCTGGTTGACCTATCACGAGACCCGCCATGCGGATGCGGTGCTGCGCTCCGTCGTCGACTGGTTCTGCAAGCTCGGGGCCGACGCGCCGCTGCCGGGTGCCCAGGCCCCTTTCGATCCCGGCGGCGAAGGCCTATGTCGCGACCCATGACCGAGACCCTCCACATCGTCGGCGGCGGCATGGCCGGCTCCGAGGCCGCATGGCAGGCGGCGAACGCAGGCGTGCCGGTGGTGATCCACGAGATGCGCCCGACCGTCGGCACCTTTGCGCATCGCACCGGCAGCCTCGCCGAAATGGTCTGCTCCAACTCCTTTCGCTCCGACGACGACGAACAGAACGCCGTGGGCCTCCTGCACTGGGAGATGCGCGCCGCGGGCGGCCTCATCATGGAGACGGCCGATGCACACCGCCTGCCGGCCGGCGGAGCCCTCGCCGTCGACCGCGACCCCTTCGCCGAAGCGGTCACCGCGCGGCTTCGCGCCCACCCGCTGATTTCCGTGGTCGACGAGGAAGTGACCGCGCTGCCCGAATTTGGCCACTGGATCATCGCGACCGGGCCGCTGACCGGCTCGGCGCTGGCCGCGTCCGTCGCCGCCGAAGCCGGCCAGGACGCCCTCGCATTCTTCGACGCCATCGCCCCGATCGTCCATGCCGAGACCATCGACATGGACATCGCCTGGAGACAATCGCGCTACGACAAGGGCGAGACGGAGGCGGAGCGGACCGCCTACATCAACTGCCCGATGGACCGGGAGACCTACGAGGCCTTCATCGACGCGCTGCTCGCCGCTGAGAAGGCCGAGTTCAAGCCGGGAGAAACGGCCGGCTATTTCGACGGATGCCTGCCCATCGAGGTCATGGCAGAGCGGGGCCGCGAGACGCTGCGCTTCGGTCCGATGAAGCCCGTCGGCCTGACCAATTTGCACGACCCGCAGGTCAAGGCCCATGCGGTCGTGCAACTCCGCCGGGACAACGCGCTCGGCACGCTCTACAATATCGTCGGCTTCCAGACCAAGATGAAGTACGGCGCGCAAAAGGCCGTCTTCGGGATGATCCCGGGTCTGGAAAACGCCAGCTTCGCGCGGCTCGGCGGCATCCACCGCAACACCTTCATCAACTCGCCCACCCTGCTCGACGCCCAGATGCGACTTCGCTCGCGGCCGAACATCCGCTTCGCCGGGCAGATCACCGGCGTCGAGGGCTACGTCGAGAGCGCCGCCATGGGCCTGCTCGCCGGCCGCATGGCTGCCGCCGAGATCGCGGGAACCAGCCTGCCGCCGGTGCCGCAGACCACCGCCATGGGCGCCCTCGTCCACCACATCACCGGCGGTGCGGAGGCCAGGACGTTCCAGCCGATGAACGTGAACTTCGGCCTCTTTCCCCCTGTGGACGCGCGCGGCGGCCGCAAGGGACGGCAGGTCCGCTACAAGATGTATACCGACCGGGCCAAGGCCGACTGGCACGACTGGCTGGGGGTGCGGCAGGCGGCGGAGTGATCACCCGCTTCGCCCCCTCGCCCACCGGGCCGCTGCATCTGGGCCACGCCTGGGCGGCGATGGTGGCGGATGATCTTGGCACCATGCGGCTTCGGATCGAGGACATCGACCGGCAGCGGTCGAAACTTCATTGGGAGGCGGCGATTCTCGCCGACCTGCGTTGGCTCGGCCTCGACTGGCCGGAGCCCGTCCTGCGGCAGTCCCGGCGTCAGGCGACTTACGGCGCGGCCCTCGACCGCCTCTGGGACATGAGGCTTCTCTACCCCTGCACCTGCAACCGCCGCGACATTCTCGAGGCCGCCTCCGCCCCGCAGGAAGGCGCGCCACTCCTCGGGCCCGACGGCATCGTCTATCCCGGCACCTGCCGTAGCGTCTCGCGGTCCGGGCCGCGGCCCCGCGACATGGCGCTGCGCCTCGACGCGGAGGCCGTGGGTGCCCTGTCTTGGAGGGAGAAGGATGCAATGCGGAGCATGGACGGGCGCACATTCCGCAAGGTGATCGGCGACGTCGTCGTCGCCCGCCGGGACTTCGGCACGTCCTATCACCTCGCGGTCACGGTGGACGACGCGGCGCAGGGCATCGACCTCGTGACCCGTGGCGAGGATCTTGCGGACGCCACGCCGATCCACGTCGCGCTTCAGACCCTCCTCGGGCTGCCCACGCCCAACTATCACCACCACGACCTCGTCCGCGACGCCGCCGGCAAGCGCCTGGCGAAGCGGGACGGCGCGCGGTCCATCGCTGTCTATCGCGATGCGGGATGGACGGCGCAGGGCCTGAAGGCGCGGTTGCGGGAGTGCCGCGTCGCGCCCGATCCGGCCGGTTGAATCCCGCCGAGTCAGGCGGGCTGCGCCGTCTCCACCATGCGGGCGAAGAAGCTGGCCCCGACCGGGGCGATGGCGTCGTTGAAATCGTATTCGGGATGGTGCAGCACCGGGCCGTCGCCCGCGCCGAGGAACAGATAGGCTCCCGGTCGCGCCTGCAACATGTAGCTGAAATCCTCCGCGCCCATCTCGCGGCGCGCGTCGGGCGTCACGTTGGCCTCGCCCACGACGTCCGCCGCGACCCGCGCCGCGAAGGCCGCCTTCTCCGCGTCGTTGACGGTCGCCGGATAGTGTCGCTCGTAGCGGCAGGTGGCGGACACGTCGTAGCTCGCGGCCTGCCCCTCGACGATCTGCTTGAGGCGCCGTTCCACCATGTCCTGCACCGCAGGCTCGAACGTCCGCACCGTGCCCTCGAGCCAGGCGCTGCCGGGGATGATGTTGTCCGCCGTGCCGCTGTGGATCTGCGTGATCGAGACGACCAGCTCGTCGAGCGCGTAGTGGTTGCGGCTCACGATGGTCTGGATCGCCTG
>JBBQDX010000035.1:0-21414 GCA_038320125.1 Rhodobacterales bacterium
GCGGAGACGACCGCACCGGGGGCCGCGTCCGAACCCTCCATCATGTCCGGCGCAATCGATGGTCTGCGCATTGCCCGAAATTGCTCGAGCGACAGCGAAAACTGGCGGTGCCGAGATTTGCCGGAACCCGCGCGTCGGGACAGGAGCTCCCTCATGACGCGGTTTCGCGTCGGATGGGTCGTGAGGGCCCCCTGCGCCGTCCAGGCTGGCATCGTTCTTCACCACATCCAGCGCGTCGGCGAGATTGGTGGACCTCATATGGATCCGACGACCGCAGGCAGATTCCTTGATCCGCCTGCATGGAGATTTTCCCGAGGTTTGGATTGTCACCTCAGTTTTCAGTATCCGGTGCGGATTGCAGCGAGTCGCCGAAGACGCGGATCGGCGCGACCTGTGCCGGACGGGACCGATCCGAAGGCCGGCCCCGCGTTGCCTGCCTGCCCCTCACCGGGAGAGGCGCTGCCGGGTCTGCTCCGGGCGCAAGGGGATGTCGTCGAGGGTGTCCGGGACGATCATGCATTCCCGCAGGCCCTTCATGCCGTCAGCGGCCATCGGGGCGAATGAATCCCGGTCGAAGAACCGGGTTATGCCACCCGCGGCATAGGCAATTATCGACGCCGGCGTGCGGGTTCACCGCAAGTTGGCCGAGGGCATGGCCGCTGTCGATCCCGGTCTTGAACTCCGCGCTGGTGACGAACGTCCGCGCCGCCTCTCTTCGGGGCCGGCGAAGGGAGGCCGTCGAGCCCGTGGAGCATCGACCCGGCATCGACGCGAGCGGAAAGGAGGGCAGGTTCTGCGCTTTCGTGGTCCGCTTGGGCCTCGGCACGTCTACGCTCCTGCGGATAACCGCGGGGCTCGGGGAGACGACGGGCCGACGGATTGCGATTCGCGCGCGCGCGACGTCCCCCGCGAGGATCCGTCGCCGCAGGGCGTGGCGATGCTATTCCAGACCACTGCGCTCTCGCCGCACCTGAGCCAGCGCCGGAACATGCGCGTCGGCCCGAAGATGACCGGTCCCCCGAAGGGAAGGATCGACGGCAAGGTGGTCCGGGCCAGCAGCATCGGGCTCGCAGACCGTCTCGATCGGAGGCCCGCGGCCCTTTCCGGCGGGCGGCGCCAGCGGGTGGCCATCGGGCTCGGGCACAAGGGGTTCCGCTTCGACGCGCCGCTCTCGAACCTCGATGCCGCACAGCCCCTCGAGGAGATCGACGCGACGAAGATCCATGTTGTCCACGACCATGTTGAAACGATGATGATGGCCGACCGGATCGTCGTGCGGCGCGACGGCCGGATCGAGCAGGTCGGCGCGCCGCTGGACCTCTCCCATAATCCGGCCCGCCCCTTCATCGCGGGCTTCACCGGCGGGCCGTCAATGAGCGTCCCCTGCCAGGCGGTCTCGGGCGGTCCGGTCGGGGTGCCGGCGCTCCGAACCGGCGTCGCCCCCACCGAGGGGAGGGAAACCACACGGGGGATGCGGGTCGAACATCTGACGAGCGTGGGTCGCGGCCGACGTCCCCGAGGTGCCGGGCGGCCTCGGCGGTGCCTGTCCGACGGCGGAGACCGGCGACCGGATGGTGGTGGTGGAGGCGCGCGGCGACGTCCCGCGACGGCGGGCGACGGCGTCGGCCCTTCGATCGAACCGGAGCGCATCGTGGCCTTGCGGCTGCGGGCGCGCGGATCGGTTGGACGCGCGGTAATTTCGCCGCGCCGCGCCAACCCTGTTGACGCAGCACCGCGCTGCGCATTCACATGGGCGTCACCTTCGGCCGCCCGGTCGGGGCTGCGGCGCGGGAGGCGAACGTTGGGGGGACTGCTGGCCATCGTGCGCGCGCTCGGGGCGGTGAATGCGACCGTGCTTGCCGCGGGGCGGGCCGTCGGCATCTTCTGCATGGCGTTGATGGTGGTCTTCATCCTGGCGCAGGTCTTCTGGCGCTACGTCCTCGACAATCCGCTGGCCTGGCCGGAGGAGGCGGCGCGGTTCCTGATGCTCTGGCTCATGGTCGTGGCCCCGACCGCGCTGCGCCGGGGCGGCTTCGTCGCAATCGACATGGTCCAGCTCATGCTGCCGCGCGTCGTGGCGGGCGTTCTGGTGCTGGTCCTGTTGCTGCTGTCGCTCCTGGTGCTCGTCTTCGCCGTGCGCATCGGCTGGTCGGAGGTCACCGGGCTCGCGGGGAAGTTCAAGTCGTCGTCGCTCTATTACCCTTCGGGCGATGGCTGGGAGAAGGTGCCGCTCAAATACATGATGGCCGCGCTCCTGACGGGCGCGGTCATGCTGACGTCGGTCACGGTGGAACTGATCCTGCGGCAGGTCCTCACCCTGGTCGGGCATGCGGGCGCGTTGCCGGTCATCCCGCACACCGACGTGGTGGGAGCCGAGTAGATGCCGAGATCGCCATGCTAGTCTGGTTCCTTCCGTTCTTCCTTCTCCTCCTGATGGCCGGCCTGCCGGTGTTCTTCGCGCTGCTCGCAGCCCCCGGCGTGCTGCTCTGGCTGAACGGGCAGGAGCGCGACTTCGTGCTGCTCTACCGCAACGTCTACAACGGCATGGACAGCTTTCCGCTGATGGCGATCCCGTTCTTCATGCTGGCGGGCGAGATGATGAACCGGGGCGGTATCACGCTGCGGCTCGTCGAGTTCAGCCAGGCGCTGGTGGGCCATTTCCGCGCCGGTCTGGCGCAGGTGAACATCCTGTCGTCGATGCTCTTTGCCGGGCTCTCCGGCTCCGCCGTGGCCGATACCTCCGCGCTCGGCTCCATGCTGATCCCCGCGATGACGCGCGAGGGCTACACCCGCCGTTTCGCCGCCGCCGTCACCGCCGCCTCCTCCGTCATCGGCCCGATCATTCCGCCTTCGGGCATCATGATCATCTACGCCTATGTCATGGGGGAATCGGTCGCCGCCCTCTTCCTCGCGGGCATCCTGCCCGGCATCCTCGTCGGCATCGGCCTGATGCTGGTGACCAACGTCATGGTGCGCCGCAACCCGGCCGGCTTCCCGCCGCTCAAGCGCCGCGCGACCTGGGGCGAGAAAGGGCAGGCGTCGCTCAAGGCGTTCTTCCCGCTGCTGACCCCCGTCATCATCCTCGGCGGCATCCTCGGCGGCGTTTTCACCCCCACCGAGGCCAGCGCCGTCGCCGTCGCCTATGCCGCCATCGTCTCGATCTTCATCCTGCGCGAGATGTCGTGGCGCGACCTGCCCGACGTGCTGGGCCGCGCCGCCCTGATCTCCTCGGTCGTGCTGCTGCTCGTCGGCGCGGCGATGGCCTTCAAGACCGTGGTGAGCCTCAGCCACGCGCCCGAGGCGCTGGCCGCGATCATCCTGTCGCTGTCCGAGAACCCGCTGGTGCTGCTCCTGCTCATCAACCTGCTCCTCTTCATCGTCGGCATGTTCCTCGACGCGGGCCCGGCGATCATCATCCTCGGCCCCATCCTCGGCCCGATCTTCACCTCGCTCGGCGTCGATTCGGTGCATTTCGCCATCATCATGTCGGTCAACCTCACGGTCGGCCTCGCCACGCCGCCCATGGGCCTCGTGCTCTTCGTCGCGTCGAGCGTGTCGGGCGAGCGGGTCGAGACGATCGCCCGTGCAATCCTGCCGTTCCTCGCCGTCGAGGTCGCGGTGATCTTCCTCATCACCTACGTGCCCGCTATTTCGCTGGCCCTGCCGCGCTTCTTCGGCTTTCTTTGACTTCAAACGACCAAGGGAGAGACCCATGAGACTCACGTCCAAGCTGACGGCCGCAGCACTGCTCGCCGTGATGGCGGTGCCCGCCGTGGCCCAGACCGTCAACATCCGCGCGACCGCCAACTCCAACGAGGCCGACGAGGATTACGACGGCCTCGTGGTCTTCAAGGACTACGTCGAGGCCGCCTCGAACGGCGCGATCACCGTCGAGCTCTTCATCGGCACGCAGCTCTGCGCCAACGGGGCGGAATGCCTGCAGGGCGTCGCCGACGGCTCGATCGACGTTTTCGTCACGACGAGCGGCGGGGCGGCGGGCCTGTTTCCCTACATCCAGATCTTCGACCTGCCCTACCTGATGAACGACGACCGCGTCGCCGAGGAGGTGGTGACCGCCACCGAGCTGCCGGCGCAGATGCGCGCGATGATGCTTGAGGATTCGGGCGACGCGATCCGCCTGATGACGATCGGCAACACCGGCGGCTGGCGCAACTTCGCCAACACCAAGCGCCGCATCGAGACGCCCGCCGACATCGAGGGGCTCAAGCTGCGGACCGTGGTGGCCGATCTGCCGCAGGAGCTGGTGACGACGCTCGGCGCCTCGCCCACGCCGATCCCGTGGCCGGAGCTCTTCACTTCGCTGCAGACCGGCGTGGTGGAGGGGACGGCGAACGGCATCACCGACATCATGGGCATGAAGTTCCTCGACGCGGGGCTGCAGTACCTGACGCTCGACCGGCACTCCTACATGGCGGCCGTCTGGGTGATGAACAACGAGAAGTTCCTCGGGCTCGACGACGAGATGAAGAAGGTCGTCGTCGACGGTTTCGCCGAGCTGCAGCAGGCGACCTTCGCCAGCCCCAAGCGCAAGTCGATCCAGGCCTACGAGGATTTCCTGGCCGGCGGCGGCGAGGTCTACGTGCCCACGCCCGAGCAGAAGCAGGCGTTCCAGGAGGCGTCGCAGCCGGTCTACGAATGGTTCGAGGGCAACGTGGACGGCGGCACGGAGATGCTGGGCAACTTCCGCACCGCCATCTCGCAGGCCGAAGAGACCATCGCGGCGCGGCGCGCGGCCGAGATGCAGTGATCCGCTGCGGATGTGCAGGAGGAGGGTGGCCCTCGGGTCACCCTTTTTTCTATCGGGCGGGCGCGGCGGAAGCTCTGGACCTTGCCGGGCGTTTCGCCAATCGTGGGGCGGCGGAGGCAGGCGCGCTCCGCGTCGCAGGACCCGGAGGAGCGATGAGACCGATAGCCGACCCCGACCGCCGGGCATTGCCGCCGCCGTCCGGCGACGCCGCCTGATGCGGATCGGCATCCTGCCGCTGGCGCGGCCCACCTTCGACGTGGCCCTCGCCGGGGAGAAGCTGGCGGCGATGCTGGCGACCCTCGATGCGTCGGGCCACGAGATCGTCGGCCCGCGGAGCCTGCTGATGGGACCGGACGAGGCGGCGCTGGCGGCGGTCGCGGACGCGGAGGTGCTGCTGATCCTGCAGGTCACCTTCACCGACGCCGCCTTCGCGACCCGCGCCGCCGTGGCGCACCCGGGCCGCGTCGCCATCTGGGCGGTTCCCGAGCCGCGCACCGGCGGGCGGCTGCGGCTCAACGCCTTCTGCGGGCTCAACCTGCTGTCGCATGCCCTCGGTCTGAACGACCGGCGGTTCGCCTGGGCTTACGGGGATGCGGTCGACCTCGACGCCCTGCTCTGCGGGCCGCTGGTGGAGCCCAGGCGCGGCGTGCCGACCGGCGCCGCTCCCATCGCCACCCGCCGCGACCTGCGCATCGCCCGCATCGGCGCGCGGCCCGAGGGGTTCGACACCTGCGCCTACGATGCCGCCGCGCTGGAGCGGTTGACCGGGGCGCGGGTGACGGAACTGGAGTTGCCGGACCTCTTCGACCGGGCACGGGCCCTGCCGGCGGACGCGGTCGAACCCTACGCGGCAAAGGCGGCGGGGCTGGGCGCTATCGATACGCTCGACGCGGGCGAGCTCGATCGGTCGCTGCGGCTCGCGGGCGCGCTCGATGCCTTGCGGGCCGAGCATCGCTTCGACGCCATGGCCATCCGCTGCTGGCCGGAGACCTTCACCGAATACGGCGGCGCGGTCTGTGGCCCGGTGTCGATGCTGGGCGAGGCGCGCACGCCCTGCGCCTGCGAGGCGGACGTCTATGGCGCGGTGACCCAGGCGATCTTGCAGGAAGTGGCGGACGCGCCGGTATTCCTCGCGGACCTCGTGGACATGGACAAGGAGACCGGCGTCGTCTGGCATTGCGGCCAGGCGCCGGTGTCGATGGCCGCCACCTCGCCCCGTGCCACGGTGCACACCAACCGCAGGCAGGCGCTGCTGCTGGAGTTTCCGCTCAAGGCCGGCCGCGTGACGCTGTTCCGCCTGAGCCAGGCCTACGGCGCGCCGCAGGTCGTCATCGCCACGGGCGAGGTTCTCGACCGGCCGATGGCCTTCACCGGCACCAGCGGCACCGTCCGCTTCGACCGGGGAGCCGAGGCGGTCTGCGCCGACGTGATGGCGAGCGGGCTCGAGCATCACATGGCGCTGGCCTACGGCGACCACGCGGCGGCGCTGCGCGGAGTCGCGGCGGGCCTCGGCCTGCCGGTTCTGGAACTGGGTGCCCTGGAACCGGGCGCATGATCCGCTACGGCCTGATCGGTGCCGGGATGATGGGGCAGGAGCACATCCGCAACATCGCCCTGCTGCCTGGCGCGGAAGTGACGGCGGTGGCCGACCCCGACGCGGCGATGCGCGCCCTCTCGATGCAAGCCTCCGGCGCGCGGGGATTCGCTGCGGCCGACGACCTGATCGCCTCCGGCCTCTGCGACGTGTTCCTCGTCGCCGCGCCCAACGACCTGCACGCCGGGTTGCTGCGGCGGCTGCTGGCGACCGACCTGCCGATCCTCGTCGAGAAGCCGCTGGCGACGACGACGGCCGATTGCCGCGACCTTCTGGACATGGCGAAGGGCCGGGCCGCCCCCGTCTGGGTGGCGATGGAATACCGCTACATGCCGCCGATCCAGCGCCTTCTCGCCCTGCTGGAGGAGGGGGTGGCGGGACCGCCGCGCATGGTCTCCATCCGCGAGCACCGTTTCCCGTTCCTGCGCAAGGTGGACGACTGGAACCGCTTCAACTCCCGCACCGGGGGGACGCTGGTGGAGAAGTGCTGCCACTTCTGGGATCTGATGCGCCTTCTGCTCGGGTCCGACCCGGTGCGCGTCTATGCCAGCGCCGGGGCCGACGTGAACCACCGCGACGAAAGCTATGCGGGCGGCGTGCCGGACATCCTCGACAACGCTTTCGTCGTGGTCGATTTCGCCAATGGAACCCGCGGGATGCTGGATCTGTGCATGTTCGCCGAAGGGTCGCACTGGCAGGAGCGGATCGCCGTGACCGGACCGCTGGCGCGGATCGAGGCGCTCATCCCGGGACCGCTGCGTTTCGCCCCGGACGGCCGGGCCCATGAAGCCGAGGTGGTGACGTCGCTCCGGACCTCGAAACAGCAGATCCGGGAGGCGGTGCATACGCCCCCCGAACTGCTGGTGGCGGGGGACCACAACGGCTCCACCTACTACCAGCACGAGCGCTTCGCAGCGCTGGTCCGCAGCGGGCGCGGCGCGCCGGAGGTCTCGCTCGAGGACGGCTACTGGTCGGTCCTCGTGGGCGAGGCGGCGGAGCAATCGGCGCGGTCGGGACAGGTGATCGACCTGTCCTCGCGGGCCGCATGAGAGGCCCCGCGCGGGCGGGAACGGAAAGGAAGATGCGATGATCCTGATCACCGAGTTCATGGACGAGGACTGGGTCGACTGGCTGCGGGCGCGCACGGCGGTGACCCATGCGCCCGACCTGCCGGACCGGCCCGAAGACCTGATGGCGCTCGCCCGCGACGCGCAGGCCCTGATCGTGCGCAACCGGACGCAGGTGCGCGGCGATCTGCTGCTGGCCGGGTTCTCCTGCGTCGGCCGGCTCGGCGTCGGGCTCGACAACATCGACATGAAGGGCTGCGCCGAGCGCGACATCGCGGTCTTCCCGGCCACCGGCGCGAATGCCCTGTCGGTCGCCGAATACGTGATCACGACCGCGGCGATGCTGCTGCGGGGCGCCTACGACCTGCGTGCGCCCATGGAGGCAGGCGACTGGCCGCGCGGGCCCGCGGGGCAGGGGCGCGAGATGGCGGGCAGGACGCTGGGGCTGGTCGGCTTCGGCGAAATTGCGCGGGTGACGGCGCGACTGGGCGCGGCCATGGGCATGAGTTGCCTCGCGTCCGACCCCTATGCCGACGTGTTTCCGGGCGCGATGGAGGGAACGCAGGAGGAGGTGCTGACGCAAAGCGACGTCATCACCCTGCACATTCCGCTGACCGACGAGACGCGGGGCATGATCGACGCGAAGGTCATCGCCGCGATGCGGCCCGGCGCGATCCTCATCAACGCGGCGCGCGGCGGCGTGGTGGACGAGGCGGCGGTGGCCGAGGCGTTGCGCTCGGGGCATTTGGGCGGCGCCGCGCTCGACACCTTCGCGTCCGAGCCGCTGGGCGCGGAGCACCCCTTCGCCGGCGCGCCGAACCTCATCCTGACGCCGCATATAGCCGGCCTGACGCAGGAGGCGAACGCCCGCACCTCGGAAATGACGGCGCGCAAGGTGGCGGCGCATCTCGGGCTGGTCTAGGAAGGCGGCATGGACCTCAACCGCCACGTCATCGCCGGTCACGGCCTGACCGCGACCTTCACCGAATGGGGCGCGACGCTGGTCGACCTGCGTCTGGACGGCCACGCCCCGCCGCTGGTGCTGGGGCTGGAGCGGCTCGAGGATTACGCCGCTGGGCACGCGCAATACATGGGGGCGACGGCGGGGCGGATGGCCAACCGCATCGGTGACGCGCGGTTCGTGCTGGACAGGGCGGAGCATCGGACGGACGCGAACTTCCTCGGGAAGCACACGTTGCACGGCGGGTCGGCGGGCATCGGCAAACGGGTCTGGGAGCTGCTGGACCACGAGGGCGATGCCATCCGCTTCGGTATCTCGCTGGCCGCCGGCGAGATGGGATTTCCCGGCAGGATGCGCATCGAGGCGCTGTTCACCTGCGCGCTCGGCACGCAGCTGCGCGTGACGTATCGCGCGACCTGCGATGCGGCCACGCTGTGCAATCTCGCGCATCACAGCTATTGGAACCTCGATGGCTCCGCCGACATCTCGGGCCACTCCCTGACGGTCAGGGCCGATCGATACGTCCCTGTGAACGACGATCTCATTCCCACCGGCGTCGCCTCGGTGGATGGCACGACCTTCGATTTCCGCGCCGGGCGCGCGTTGCCGGGTGAAGGATTGCTGGACCACAACCTGTGCCTGTCGGATGCACGGGGGGCCTTGCGCGACGTGGCCGTGCTGCGCGCGCGGGGCATGATGATGACGCTTGCCACGACCGAGCCGGGGTTGCAGGTCTACGACGGGGCCAAGGTGAACACGCCGGTGCCGGGCCTCGACGGGCGGACCTACCGCGCCCACGCGGGCATGGTGCTAGAGCCGCAGGTCTGGCCCGACGCGCCCAATCACGACGGCTTCCCGAGCGCGGTGCTGCGCCCCGGCGAGACATATGCGCAGACGACATCATTCAGATTCTCGAAAGGATAAGACATGGCGTTCAAGGACTGGATGAAGGAGGCGAACCTCATCGGCGGCGAGTGGGTCGGGGCCGAGGGCGGCGCCACCGTCGACGTGACGAACCCCGCGACGGGCGAGGTGCTGGGCACTGTGCCCAAGGGCGGCAAGGCCGAGGCGGAGCGGGCCATCCGGGCCGCGTCGGACGCCTTTCCGGGCTACCGAGACATGAGCCTGATGGACCGCTGCGCGCTCCTGTGGAAGCTGCACGACGCGCTGATGGACAACCAGGCGGACCTGGCCGAACTGCTGACCGTCGAGATGGGCAAGTCGCTGACCGAGGCGAAGGGCGAGATCGCCATCGGCGCGCAATACGTCCGCTGGTTCGCCGAGGAGGCGCGCCGCGCCAAGGGCGAGATCGTGCCCGCGGGCGTGAACGGCCGCCGCATCCTCGTGACCAAGCATGCCATCGGCGTGGTGGGCATGATCACGCCCTGGAACTTCCCGAGCTCGATGCTTGCCCGCAAGATCGCGCCGGCGCTGGCCGTTGGCTGCACCGTGGTGGCCAAGCCCGCGACGGCGACGCCCTTCTCGGGTCTGGCCTGGGGACAGCTGGCAGAGGAGGTCGGCTACCCGAAAGGCGTGGTCAACGTGGTGACCGGGTCGGCGAAGGAGATCGCGGGCGCGATGATGGCGTCGTCCGCCGTGCGCAAGATCACCTTCACCGGGTCCACCGAGGTGGGCAAGGAGCTGATCCGCGGCTCGGCGGACACGGTCAAGAAGGTCTCGATGGAGCTTGGCGGCAATGCCCCCTTCGTGGTCTTCGACGACGCCGACCTCGACCGCGCGGTCGAAGGCGCGATGGTGTCGAAGTTCCGCAACTCGGGCCAGACCTGCGTCTGCGCCAACCGGATGATCGTGCAATCGGGCATCCACGACGCCTTCGTGGCGAAACTGGTGGAGAGGACACGGGCGCTCAAGGTCGGCGACGGGCGCGAGGCCGGGGTCGAGCAGGGACCGATGATCGACATGGACGCGGTACGGAAGGTCGAGGAGTTCGTGGCGGACGCGACGGACAAGGGCGCGAAAATCGAGACCGGCGGCGCGCGGCACGACCTCGGCGGCACGTTCTTCGAGCCGACGGTGATGACCGGGGCCACCGCGGCGATGAAGTTCGCCACCGAGGAGATCTTCGGACCGCTGGCGCCGGTCTTCCGGTTCGAGACGGAGGCCGAGGCCATCGAGATGGCGAACGCGACGGTCTACGGGCTGGCCTGCTACGCCTACACGTCCGATCTCGGTCGCGCCTTCCGGCTCAACGAGGGGCTGCAATACGGGATGATCGGCATCAACTCGGGGCTCATCACCACCGTCGAGGCGCCGTTCGGGGGCGTCAAGGAGAGCGGGCTGGGCAAGGAAGGCGGATCGCAGGGGATCGAGGATTATCTCGAGACCAAATACGTCTGCATCGACGGCATCTGAGGGGGCGCTGCCCCCGGCCCTTCGGGCCTCCCCCGGGATATTTGCGGAGCAAAGACGACCTCAGACCGGGTTCGGCGGATCGCGGCCTTCGGCAATCGCCAGGGCGTTGTCGAGCGCCATCCGGCCCATGTCCTCGCGGACCTCCAGCGCGGCGGTGCCGAGGTGCGGCAGAAGCGTGACGTTCTCGAGCGCCCTGAGCGCGTCGGGCACATGCGGCTCCTCCTCGTAGACGTCGAGGCCCGCGCCCGCGATCCGGCCCGCCTGGAGCGCGTCGATCAGCGCCGCCTCGTCGATCACGTCGCCGCGGGCGATGTTCACCAGGATGACGTGCGGGCGCATGGCCGCGAGGGCGGCGGCGTCGATGATGTGGCGCGTCTCGGGGGAGGCGGGCACGGCGGTCACGACGATATCGGCTCGCTCGCAGACTTCGGCGACGGAGCCGAGCTGCGTCGCGCCCTCGATGTCCTTGCGGGAACGGTTGTGGAAGACGACCTCCATGCCGAAGCCGAGGCGGCAACGCCGGGCGATGGCCTGGCCGATGCGCCCCATGCCGATGATCCCGAGCGTCTTGCCGGACACATGCATCCCGAGCATCTGCGTGGGGTGCCAGCCCCTCCAGTCGCCGGCGCGGACCATGCGCTCGCCCTCGCCGGCGCGGCGCGCGGTCATCAGGATGAGCGTCAGCGCGATGTCGGCGGTGGCGTCGGTGACGGCCCCCGGCGTATTCGTCACCACCAGCCCGGCGGCGCGGGCGGCGGGCACGTCGATATGGTTGTAGCCCACGCCGAAGTTCGCGAGGCCCCCGGCCCGGATCTCGCCGGTGAAGGCTGCCGCGCCGAAGGCGTCGCCCAGCGTCGGCAGGATGACGTCGTATCCGGCCAGCGCCGCGCGGCATTCGGCAAGGTCCATCGGCTGCGTCGTGTCGCGGACCGTCACGTCGAAGTGCTTGCGAAGGGCGTCCATGATGCTGCCCGGCAGGGCGCGGGAGACGAGGAGGTTCAATGCATCCGCCCCCCCTCGGGCACCTGAATGTCGGGCGCGAGCAATACGACCTCGCCGCCCTCGTCGGGCAGCCCCAGGACGAGCACCTCGGAGCGGAACTTGCCGATCTGCCGCGGCGGGAAGTTGACGACGGCAACGACCTGGCGCCCCACGAGGCTCTCGGGCGTGTAGTGGCGCGTCACCTGCGCGGAGGTCTTTCGCTCGCCGATGGCACCGCCGAAGTCGATCCACATCTTGATCGCGGGGACTCGGGCTTCCGGATAGGGTTCCGCACGGGTCACGCGGCCGACGCGGATGTCGATCTTCCGGAAGGTCTCGAAGTCGGTCTTGCCCTCGGGTTCGGTGGTCATGCGCGCAACTCCCTCGAGCGGTCGGCGGCGGCGGCGACGGTGCGCGCCATGAGGTCGGGCAGCTGCGCCATGAGCACCTCCAGCCCGGCCTGCGTCGTGCCATTGGGCGAGGTCACGTTGATGCGGAGCTGGCCCGGGTCCTCGCCCGTCATCGCCAGCTCGCCCGCGCCCGCGACGGTGGCGCGCGCGAGCCGAAGGGCCATCTCGGGCGCGAGGCCCTGCGCCTCTCCGGCTGCCGCCATCGCCTCGATCATGTGAAAGACATAAGCCGGGCCGGAGCCGGAGAGCCCGGTGACGGCGTCCATCTGGTCTTCGCTCTCCAGCCGCACGACCTCGCCCACCGTGGCGAGGAACGCCTCGGCGAGGTCGAGGTCGGCGGCCGTGGCGGCGGCATTGCCGACGAGGGCGGTGATGCCGCGTCCGACGGCGGCGGGCGTGTTGGGCATGGCGCGCACGATGCGGGCGCCCGCCCCGAAGGCCCGCTCGAAGGCCGCGATCGGCGTGCCGGCGGCAATCGAGACGAAGAGCGCGTCGCGCAGGTCCCGCAGGGCCGGCAGGGCATCGCCCATCATCTGCGGCTTGACCGCGATGAGGGCGACGGCGGGCGCGGCGGGCAGGTCGCCGCCGAGCGTCACGCCGGTGCCGCGCAGCCAGTCTGAGGGGTTCGGGTCGATCACGCTCACGGCCCTAGGCGGCAGCCCCCGGTCGAGCCAGCCCGACAGCAGAGCGGAGCCCATCTTGCCGCAGCCCAGCAGCACGACGCCGCGCGTTCCGATATCGGTGAAATCCATGGTCATGTCCTCCGTCCCGCGCACCCTATCGGGCAGACGACGGCGCGCAAGGGACCGGCTGCGGCCTCAGGCGTGCCCGTAGGCCTCCGCCATGGCGATCTGCATGGCCGAGACGGGAGAGCGGCCGCCCCAGCAGACGAGCTGGAACGCGGGGTAGTACCGCTCGCCCGCGAGAATGGCCTCGGCCACGATGGCGTTGATCTGTTCGACCTCGGCGCAGGCCCCGCCCGCCAGAACCAGGCCGTAGCGGTAAGCCATCATTTTCTGCTCGGCCCAGTAGCTGAACGCGCCGGCCCAGCATTCGTCATTGGCGAGGTTCAGCACCTCGTAGAGGCGTGGCAGGCTCTCCCGCGGCGGGTCCATCTCGAAGCAGCAGACGAGCCGCAGGGTCTCGTCGGCGGGCGACCAGGCGAGGGTGACGGAATAGCTGCGCCACTGGCCCTCCACCACCATCGCGATCTGGTCCTCCCCCACCCGGTCGAACGCCCATTCCTGGCTTTCGGCGACGGTCTCGACGAGATCGATGGGATGCAGGTCGCCGGTCTGCGAGAACTGCTGACGCTGGTGGAGCATGGTCCGCCCTTCCAAGTGGCCATAGGGGTAGGGGGTAACGCGACCGATATGATGCGACCCGCGCCCGTCCTACCAGATATGGTGGGGATGGGGGAAGTCCATGTAAACCCTGCATCTCGGCTTCTCCACAACTTTCAGGGGGTCCGGGAATGTGTCGATGCCATGGAGAGTGGTGCCTCGTCGCGGGCAGGGGCGGGGAAGGGGAGCGGCAGGGGAAGGGGTCCAGGGCGACCGGAACGCCAGATCGCGGCGCGAGCGCGGCTGGCGGCTTGCGCCGGAGCGCGGACCGGCTACCCTCGCCCCAGGACCGGGAGGGCGGATATGAAACTCAGCGGATGCGTGGCGGCGATCACCGGCGGGGCCGGGGGACTCGGGGCCGCGGTGGCGCGGCACGTGGCGGCGGCGGGCGGGCGCGTGGCGCTGCTCGACCTCGCCGACGGCGCGGCGCTGGCGGAGGAGTTGGGCGGCAGCTTCCACCGTCTCGACGTGACGGATGCGGCCGCCTGCGCCCGCGTTCTGGGCGAGGTGGGGGCGGAGCGGCTCGACCTGATGGTGAATTGCGCCGGGATCGCGCCGGCGGCGAAGACGGTGGGGCGCGACGGGGCGCATGACCCCGGATTGTTCGCCAGGGTGATCGGCATCAACCTGATCGGCACCTTCAACTGCGCCTCTGCGGCGGCGGCGATCATGACGCGTCAGGAGGGATGCGGCCCGGACGGCGAGCGCGGCGTGATCGTCAACACCGCATCGGTTGCGGCCTACGACGGGCAGATGGGGCAGATCGCTTATGGCGCGTCCAAGGGCGGGGTCGCGGCGATGACGCTGCCGATGGCGCGCGACCTCGCGCAATCGGGCATCCGGGTCGTGGCCATCGCCCCGGGCCTCTTTCTGACGCCGATGCTGGAGGGGCTGCCCCAGGAGGTGCAGGACAGCCTCGGCGCGCAGATACCCTACCCCGCGCGGCTGGGCCACCCGGAGGAGTTCGCGGCGCTGGTCGGGCATATCGCGACGAACGCGATGCTGAACGGCGAGGTCATCCGGCTCGATGGCGCGATCCGCATGGCGCCGCGATGAGCGGCCCGTCGGAAGGTGGGGCGCCGGAAGGTGGGGCGCCGGAAGCAGGGCCGCCGCAAACGGGTCTGTCGGAACGCATGCCGCTCGGCTGGGAGCCGCCCGCGGCGCTGGACGGCAGCCACACGCGTCTGGAGCGGCTTGGACCCGAACACGTCGAAGCGCTGCACGCGGCGAACCCGGCGGAGGCCGAGCACTGGCGCTGGATGGCCTACGGGCCGTTTCCCGACCCCGCGGTCTACGCGCTCTGGGCGACAGGCGCGGCGGCTTCCGACGATCCGGCCTATTATGCCATCCGGGGCCCCGGCGGCTGGGCGGGGGTGGCGTCGTTCATGCGCATCGACCGCGCCCATGGCGTCATCGAAATCGGCAACATCGCCCTGTCGCCGACCCTGCAGCGCACCGTGGCCGCGACCGAGGCGATCCATCTGATGCTGGACCACGCCTTCGCCGCCGGATTCCGGCGGGTGGAATGGAAGTGCAACGCGCGGAACGCACCCTCCCGCAGGGCCGCCGCGCGCTATGGCTTCACCTTCGAGGGAGTCTTCCGCCAGCACATGATCGTGAAGGGCGAGAACCGCGATACCGCCTGGTTCTCGATGCTCGACGGGGAATGGCCGCGGCTGCGGCAGGCGCAGCGGACCTGGCTCGAGGCGCGGAACTTCCGGGCGGACGGGCGGCAGAAGCGCCGGCTGGCCGATCTCACGGCCTCCCGGGACGCCTCCCCGACGGCCCCCCCGACCGGGCCCTAGACGACCCGGCGCTGCTCCAGCCGCTCGGCGATCAGGCGCTGCAGTTGCGGGCGCAGGTCGTCCATCGTGGAGGCCGCGAGGCCCTGGGTGGCCGCCAGCAGGGCGGCGTCGTGCCCGGTCCGGGCGAGACCGGCGAGGAAATCTGCCACGAAGCGGGGCGCCACGCGCTCGTCGCCCAGAAGGCGCTCGGCATGGATCAGGTCTTCGGAGAGGGCGAGGCGGTCCGGCTCGACCGTCTCGGTGCCGACGATGCGCAGGCCGCGTGGCCAAAGATCGGACGGCATCTGGCGCAGGATGAGTTGCTGGAAGGCCGCGAGGCTCTCGATGGGCTTCGGCAAGAAGGCATCGGCACCGGCGGCCAGCGCCTCCTCCTCCACCTCGTCGGGGGCTCGCCCGGAGGTGGCGAGAAGCACCATGGGCCGCTGCGGCACGCGAGCGAGGCGCGCGATGAGCTCGAGGCCGGAGCCGTCCGGCAGGCCGAGATCGACGATCGCGATGCCCGCCCGGTAGGTGCCCAGGTGCCGCTCGGCGCTGGCGATGCAGTCGGCGCGGCGGATGCGGGCGCCGGAGCGCAGCGCCAGCAGGCGCACCGCCTCGGAAGCGAAGCGGCTGTCCTCCACCAGCAGCACGGTCTGCCCCAGAAGCGGACGCTGCGGCGTGGGAGCCGGGCGCGGGGCGAACTCGGCGGGGGCAATTTCCGGGGCTGGCATGGCGATTCTCCTGGGGCTCGGCTGCGATTGTGCTGCGCCACATTGACGCCGCTATCCCTAACGAACCGTAAACCGCCCCCGCAAACTTGCCGGCGCAGGGCGCGCGGCCCATAAGTCCCGGCGAACCCCGGACCCGGAGGCCCCATGATCGGCAAGCTGAACCACGTCGCCATCGCCGTGCCCGACCTCGACGCCGCGGCGGCGCAGTACCGCGACACGCTGGGCGCGAAGGTGAACCCCCCCCGGGACGAGCCGGCCCACGGCGTCACGGTGGTCTTCATCGATCTGCCGAACACCAAGATCGAGCTGCTGCATCCCTTGGGCGAGAACAGCCCCATCGCCGGATTTCTGGCGAAGAATCCCTCCGGCGGCATCCACCACATCTGCTACGAGGTGGACGACATCCTCGCCGCGCGCGACCGGCTGACGGCGGCGGGGGCGCGGGTTCTCGGCACCGGCGACCCGATGATCGGCGCGCACGGCCTGCCTGTCCTGTTCCTGCACCCCAGGGATTTCACGGGCGTCCTCGTCGAGCTTGAGGAAGCCTCGAGGGCGCCGGAGGGGGCAAGCTGATGCCAATCTTCTCCGCCTTCGTGATCTTCGCGATGGTCTGGGCGATGGTCTTCCTCATCGGCCTGCAGATCGGCCAGCATACCCAGGGCGACGCGGGCGAGCGGGTGCCCGGCACGCATGCATCGAGCCCGACCTCGTTCAACCTGCGCGGCCGCCTGTTCTGGGCCACGCTCATCGCCCTCGCCCTCTGGAGCCCGCTGGTATGGTTCATCGTCTCGGGCGAGCTCACGGTCGATGACCTGCGGCGCTGGACCGGCCGCGAGCAGCTTTTCTAGCGGCCCGTCACCGTCCCGACAGGCGGTGGAACAAATGCGTGAAGGTCGCGGCCCCCAGCACCGGCACCGCGAGGTTCACGATCGGAATCGACAGCGGCACCGCCATCAGCACGCCCGCGCCCCAGATCGCGGCGCGGTGCCGGGCGCGGAACCCCGCCGCCTCCACCGGCGTCATCCGCCGCGCCGCGACCGTCTGCGCGTATTCGCGGCCCAGAAGGAAGCCGTTCACGCCCCAGAAGACCAGCGGAGCGAGGGGGGCGAAGAGGACGTAGACCAGCAGGGCGAGGAGGTTGACGCCCAGCATCAATCCGAGGAACCCGGCGGTTTCGCGCAGGGCCTCGCTCCAGCCCGCCTCGCGCGCCGGCGGCAGGCCGGGGTAGTGCCGGTCCTCCACCGCCTGCGCGATCCGGTCGAGAAAGATGCCGGTGAAGGCCGAGGCGACGGGCACCATCAGGAACACCGAGGCGATGAGCGTGAACGGCACCGCCGCCCATCCGGCGGCATTGTCGAGCCAGGTGATCTCGCCGATCCAGGGCAGCGTGACGGCGGGGCCGACCAGCCATGCCGCCCCCCAGACCATCAGCGCGGAGAACCCCGCCAGCAGCGCCAGCGACAGGCCGATGCCGAGGAGCAGCACCCGCCGAAAGGGCGGGTCGGCCATCTGGCCCACGGCGCGGAGCGCGTCGCCGATCATGCCTCGACCCAGGTCACCTTGGCGCCGAGGTCCGGGCGCGGGCGGTCGGGGGGTGCCGCGGTCTCGGTGCCGATCACGATCCAGCCGGCGACGAACTCGCCCGAGCCCGCGTCCAACCCGTCAGCGAGGAACGTCCGGTCCGTCGCCGTCCAGCCGGTCAGCCAGTTCGCCCCCCAGCCCGAGGCCAGGGCCGCGTTCACGAGGCTGAGGCAGACCGCCCCGGCCGACAGGAGCTGCTCGCCCTCGGGCACCTTTTCGCAGGCGGCGGGAGCGGCGATCACGGCGACCATGCAGGGCGCGTCGCGGAACAGCGCCTGCGTCTTGACGAGCCTGTCCGCGTCGAGCCCCCGCGCCCCGCCAAGCCGGGCCGTCAGCCCCGCGAGCCGCTCCAGCGCGGCCCCCCTCAGGACGACGAGCCGCCATGGCTCCAGCTTGCCGTGGTCGGGCACGCGCAGCGCGGCGGTGAGGATCGGCGCGAGCGCGTCACGGTCCGGCGCCGGCATCGCCAGCGTCTTTGCCGGACGCGAGCGGCGGGTGAGCAGGAAGTCCATCACCTCGGGGCGGGGGGTCGGCGGGGGCATCGGCATCTCCTGCGCGCTGTCGCCCGCCAGCATGCCGGACGGGCTGCATGTCGGACGGGTAGGGCCGGGATGCAAGGGCGCGCCCCGGGCGGCGGAAAGTCGCTCATAGATTACGCTGGGTAAACTAGCGCCACCCACGATGGCCGATCCCCGCCTAACCTGAGACCTCGAAGCGATCTCGCCTCGACAGGGAGGATACCATGACCGGACATACCAGACGGGCGGCGCTGGGCGCCATCGGCACCGCCGCGGCGGGCCTCGCCGCCACCCCCGTCTTCGCCCAATCCAGCGCCGTGGAGCCCCTCTCCACCGTCACAGACCCGCGCCGCAGCTTCGGGCCTTCGGCCGAGCCGAACGTCTATTTCTGGGATCCGGACCTCGTCGCGGCCGACGACGGCTTCTGGGGCGTGATGCAGCCGAACGCGGCCATCGAGCGGCTCTGGACGGGCGGGCGCTGGGTGGAGGGGCCGGCCTGGAACAGCGTCGGAAAGTATCTCGTCTGGTCGGACATTCCGCAGAACCGGCAGATGCGGTGGCTCGAGGAGGACGGCCACGTCAGCACCTTCCGCATGCCGTCGAACAACTCCAACGGCAACAGCTTCGATTTCGAGGGGCGGCAGCTTTCGGCGGAACATCTGACGCGCCGCGTCGTGCGCTACGAGCACGACGGATCGGTCGAAATCCTCGCCGACATGTTCGAGGGAAAGCGCTTCAATTCGCCCAACGACGTGGTGGCGCTTCCGGACGGCAGCGTCTGGTTCACCGATCCGCCCTATGGCGGGCAGCTCTACGAGGGCGCGCCGGATGCCGCGGGCGGGCCGTCGAACCCGGACGGGCTGCTGAACCCGCGGCTGGGCCAGCCGCCCGAAATCGGCGGCTACGTCCGCGAGATGGAGACGGCCTGCTACCGCATCGACGCGGACGGCACGATCTCCCGGGTGGCGACGGAAGCCGACGTGGCGGACCCGAACGGCCTCTGCTTCTCGCCCGACAGGTCCATCCTCTACGTGGCCTCGACCGGCAAGGGTCCGGGCGACACCGGGCCGGGCGGCACCGGCCAGATCATCGCCTTCGACATCGCCTCCGACAACACCCTGTCGAACCGCCGGGTGTTCAGCGACTGCATGGTGGACGGGGTGAAATGCGGACCGGACGGATTGCGCTGCGACGTGGCGGGCAACCTCTGGGCCTCGTCCAATGCCGGGCGCGACGTCGGCTACTCGGGCGTGACGGTCTGGTCGCCCGAAGGCACCCTCCTCGGCCGCATCCGTCTGCCGGAGGTCTGCGGCAACATCTGCTTTGGCGGACCCAAGCGCAACCGCCTGTTCATGGCAGCCTCGCAGTCGATCTACGCGGTCTTCACCGGCACGCAGGGAGCGGGACCCGCCTGATCGCCGGGCGCCACGCTCCTCCTGCGCGGCAGAGCCATTTGCGCCGCGCAGGATCGCCATCGGCAGCGCCGGTCTCTCCCGCTTTACTGCCGCGACAGATGCCGGCGGACCTGCCGGAGGGTCACTCCATCAGGTCATCGCCGCCGGCCTTCGCCGCCGTTTTCGCCGCAGGTTTCTTCGCCGCAGGTTTCTTCGTGGCGGGCTTTTTCACAGCCGGCTTGCCGGCCGCGGGTTTCTTCGCGGCGGCCTTCTTGGCGGGAGCCGTCTTCGCGGCGGGCTTCTTTGTCGCAGACTTGGTTGCTGCCGGTTTCTTCCTGGCCGGAGCCTTCTTCGTCGGCGCCTTCGCAGCCTTTGCGGCGATCAGCTCGACGGCCTGCGCCACCGTCACCGCTTCGGGCGTCACATCCTTGGGCAGGGTCGCGTTGACCGATCCCCACTTCACATAAGGCCCGTAGCGACCCTCCATAACGACGATCGGCCCGCCGCTCCCGGGATGCTCGCCCAGCTCGCGCAAGGGGGCCGCCGCCTGTCCGCGCCCGCCGCGTTTGGCCAGCTTCTCGGCCAAAAGATCCACCGCACGGTTGATGCCGACGGTGAAGATCTCCTCCTCGTCGGGCAGGTTGGCGTAGACCTTGTTCCACTTCACGTAAGGCCCGTAGCGCCCGAGATTGGTCTCGATCTCCGCCCCGTCCTCCGGGTGCACCCCCACGTGCCGCGGCAGCGACAGGAGCTGCAGCGCCCGGCCGAGATCGACGGCCTCCGGCGCCCAGCTTTTGGGAAGCGACGACCGCTTCGGCTTCGGCACCTCCTCCGTCGCCTCGCCGAGCTGCACGTAGGGCCCGAAGCGGCCCGACCGCAGCCAGACCTCCAGCCCGCTTTCGGGCTCGACGCCCAACATGGCGTCGCCCACCGGCGCCGAGCCCTCGTCGCCGCCCGGCGGCGCGAAGGGGCGGGTGTAGCGACATTCGGGATAGTTCGAGCAGCCGATGAACGCGCCGCCCGAGCGCGCCGTGCGCATCGAGAGCCGCCCCTCGCCGCAGTGCGGGCAGAGACGCGGATCGGTGCCGTCGCCCTTGTCGGGAAAGAGATGCGGCTCCAGCACCTCGTTGATCTTTTCGAGCACCTCGGTGATCCTGAGTTCGCTGGTCTCGCCGATGGCGGCCGAGAAATCGCGCCAGAACCGGCCGAGGACGTCCTTGTAGTCCTTGTCGCCCGCCGACACCTCGTCGAGCTCCTCCTCCAGGCCGGCGGTGAAGTCGTAGCTGACGTAGCGGCGGAAATAGTTCGACAGGAAGGCCGTCACCAGCCGCCCCTGGTCCTCCGGGACGAGCCGGTTGCCCTCCTTGCGCACGTAGCCGCGGTCGACGATCGTCGACAGGATCGAGGCATAGGTCGAGGGCCGGCCGATGCCGAGCTCCTCCATCTTCCTGACCAGCGTCGCCTCGGTGTAGCGCGGCGGCGGCTGGGTGAAATGCTGCTGGCCGAGCACCGCGTTCGACGGCGACGTCACGAGCGCGTTGTCGGAGGTCTCGCCCTCGTAGGCCGCCACCTTCTTCGCCGCATCGCCCTGATGGATCGCCGGCAGGCGCTTGTCGTCGCCCTCCTCGGCATCCTCGTCGCGGCCTTCGGTATAGACCGCCATGAAGCCGTCGAAGACCACGACCTGACCGGTGGCGCGCAGCTCGACCTGCTCCCCCTTGTCGCGCACCGTCACCGCGGTCCGCTCCAGCTTGGCGGGCGACATCTGGCTCGCCAGCGTGCGCTTCCAGATCAGGTCGTAGAGCTGCTTCTGGTCCTTCTCGAGCCGCAACTCGCCGGCCGGCTTCGTCATCTCCGTGGGCCGGATGCACTCGTGGGCTTCCTGCGCGTTCTTGGCCTTGTTCTTGTA
>JBBQDX010000036.1:0-21413 GCA_038320125.1 Rhodobacterales bacterium
CAGCGGCGCGATCCGCTCCCACTGCGAATCGCTCAACTCGTAACGGCTGATCCCCATCCCAAAGCTCCATGTCGAAAAACATGGAACCCTATGAATCAGACATCACACCGCTTGGGAATCCTGAATGTCGATCCGTCCTAGAGGATGGGACGGCAGCCGCGCTCCCACGGCGCCTGGGCGCGTCCGGAGGCGCGTGCTTCGGCGAGCCGGCGATACGCCCAGCCGGTATCGCGCCGCAGCGCCTTCAGTAGTCCGATCCGAAGCAGCCGCTCGATCTTGCGCTGGCGGAACGAGCTTCCCGCGTGCCGGAATGCCTGCGCCGCATAGAAGCCGTAGGCGTTTACCGAATGCCGGTTGCAGAGGTCGGCATCGACGGCGAGCCGCGGATCGGGCCTGATGAAGGATGTCTGCGCCGGCGAAATTATGCGGCCGACGTGGAGCGCCGCGTTGCGGACCATATTACCAACCGGATTGGAGAAATCGCGAAACGCATTTAGGTTTCCGAAATCCAGCATTTCGAAAGTCTTCCCGTCCCAGTCGGCCGCGCTGGTCGACTGGACGTTTATCATCTCCAGCCGGCTGCCGCGGCTCGCCCGGATGGCGGCGGCGATCGCCGCGGCCTGCTGTCGTTCCGCGGCGTTATTCACCTCGATCGGAACCCCATGATATTCCAGTTCGTCCCCGGTCGGATTTGCGAAACTGAATGCGGTGCCCCCGCCGGTAGTCGTCAAGCCGAACAGGCGAAGCATCAGCTCAATGTGCAGCACCAGCTTTTCCTCGTCGGTCCCCGCCATCGGATGGGCGTGTTGCCGGTCGGGACGAGCATGCGCCCGGCGAACGTGCAGCCCAGCGGCGCCTGTGCCGTGCCATCCGCCGACGATGTCGAAACCCAGATCCAGGACCGCGTAGACGGGCAGGACATGATAGCTTGGCTGGTGACGCGCGAAGAGGGTGTCGATCAGACAGCCATAAAAGAAGTCGCCAAGGGCGTAGCCGAGATATTCGAGGCCGCTCGAATGGGGCTGGTGGCTGGGAACCCGGCCGGGCGCCACGCCCGCGCCTTTCAAGTCCAGGAAGCTGGCTTGGCCCGGCTGCGCGGGTGAGTCGATCGGGACGACGATGGCTCTGCCGTAGCTGGGCGGCCGAAAGCCGGTCCGAACGCCCTCGCCCACCTCGACGGGGGAGTTCACCGCATTCGGCCTCGACTGCTGCTCGGAGATGAAGGCTGCGTTGCGGATCAGCCAGTCGTCGACGGCCTCGCGACACAAGCGGCCGGAGGAAGTGCAGGCGGCGCACCCGATCAGCGGCCTCTCACGACGAGCCTCAACTCCGAAAACCTGAGGGAAGTCGTGAACGATCGCCGCGTAATTCGCGACCGCGACTCGCGCGGTGCGTACCGGAAAGACAGTTTCCTGCGTGACGGGTCCGGTCGAAACCTCACCTATATCATGGATTAGCGGCCCGGCCGAACACCGCCCGAACATGCGCAGGATCGATCCTCAAATTCTTTATTTGTCATCAAGCATGAGTTCGGCGAGCATCAGCCCGCCGGCGACCTTCGAAATCTCGCCGTCGGTCAGTTCGACGACGGCAGGAGCCGTCAACTCCTCAGTGACGGACGCCAGATCGCGCGCAATCTTGTTGTTCATCGTCAAGTTCCTTCTTCACTGCCAATACTACAGGTTGGTGTAGTACCAGCAGTCTCCCGCGTCGCTCAGGCGCTGTCAACCTCTTTGTTCCCCCTCGACGTAAGGTATCGGCGAGTCGTTCATCCGTCGTGATAAGCAATTGCCGGGATCGGTGCCGCACATAGCAGCAACGGGCCGAGGTGGCTTTGCCGATAGAGTGCAACAAGTTTGCGAGGTGGAGTTCTCGGCGTTCAACTTCGTCAACGCATCGAATTCAATAAGTCACCAAGGGAAGTACACGAATTCCGTGGCCAAAACCCACTGTCCGGCACTTCGAGCGAAGCGGGCAGCCTATCGGGGCGCCGATTCGTCGCTTTCCAGGCCGGCGTCTGCCAAGGCGATTCGCCTGATGGCCGCCGCGCCGGCGAAATCGAGCTCGGCGCGCCTGTCGACGTTCGGACTTTTCCGCAGCGCCGCCGCAGCCTCCTTGAACATCGCCGGCAACCGTCCCGAATCGAGGTCCAGGTCGATCGTGGCGAACCTGCGCAGGCAGGCTGCGTGCGCATATTGTTCGTCGCGCTTGCTCTTGCGATTGGGCACGCAAATTATGCGTGCGGTCCCCCGCAGCGTCTCCAGGAGGGAGTTATAGCCTCCGGAGCTGATCACGATATCCGCAGCTGAATGCCAGCTCGACAGATCCGGCACTTCGTCATGCAGGCGCAGCTTTGGATTCGCCGCCCTGCAGGCCGCCAGGCTTTCGCGCGGCAGTCTCGACCTGGGCCCGATGACGATGTCGAATGCGAACTCTTTGTGCACGCGCGCAAGATCGCAGCAGGCGGCGATCAGACCTTCGCCGAGCTGCCCTCCCCCGGCGGAGGCGACGGCCCAGAATTCCCCGGCTCCGAGCCCGCGCGCCCTCCGGCATTCGGCAATCGCGTCCGAAGCGATCGGCTCTATGACGTAACCGACCGGGCAGAGCTTGCCGGCGACCTCATCGAACGCCCGGTAGCGCTTCCTGAAATCGAAGACGCGCTGGTCGATGGCGAGGAAAACCCGATCGTAATGGCGCTTGATCGAGTCCCGCGCCTTGCCGGCGAGAAGCAGTTCCGCGAGATTTTCGGTTTCGTTCTGGACGCCCCGGGTGACGAGATATTTCAGGCATTGCGCGCCGACGACGATCGGCTCGAGCTCGTCCCGCATACCGAGCGGCAGATGGTCGACGAACATGACATCGGGCTTGAACGAATCGACGATGCCCTGGAGCAGGTTTCGCCGGAGATCGAGCGCCTCGCCCGCGTCGACGGACAGAAAGGGCTGGCGTCCCCAATATGAGGCCTTCTCCGGGAGAAGGCTGTCCCAGGCGGGAAGGTGGACATATTCGCACTCGGGCGGAACGAACCACGCCGCCGCGGCCCTGTGACTGGTGACGATCAGGCATGAAAAGGGGCCTTGAAGAGTCTTGGCGATGTACGACAAGCGGCGCAGGTGGCCCAGGCCCGTGCCACCGTCGAACACGAAGAAGATAGCGCGCTTCTGCCGATCCGGCTGGCCTTCATCATCCATCGCCCGATCTCATACCTTTCCCGCCGCAGGCGGCCGCTCCCCGTTTGCGGGACGATACAGCGCCAGACGCAATTCCTTGTCTTGATAGACGATCCGGAACGCCGCCGCTTCGACAACCTGCGGAGACACGGCATTGGCGTAGGCTATTGCACAGTCGTTACGGTGGAGAAGGGCGCGATTGCGCTCAATGAAGCGACCGAGGATCACGTGATCGAACGGGTTGAACAGGAAGACGAGGCACCGGGCATCCGGGAGGGTGTATTCCGCCGCGTCGGCACAGCGGAATTGCAGCCGCCCGTCGCCCAAAGCGGCGCCATTGCGGTCGGCCGCGGCGATGAGTTCCGCGGAGAAGTCGATGCCGATGATGCTGGCGAACCCCTTCTCGCGCGACGCGATACAGCAAGCCTTACCGGTGCCGCACCCAATGTCGATGAACGTATCGAACGGGATGCCGAGCTTTTTCGCCTCAGTCAGCAAGATGCGCATCTTGCGGTATTTTACGCCCTGATAGCCGTTCGCATGCGCGCTCGACTGGGTGTAGCTCGTCCGCAGATCGGCGCGGCGAACGGAAGGGCCGAAATCGAGGCCCAGGCGGCGTTCGAAGACTGCGTCTTCCAGGTTCCAGATCCGGTTCCGGATCGCGTCATAGGCTCGCAGCACGTCGATCGCCCTACCAGCCTGCGGTCACGTGCAGCCATGGCGGAAGCCGGCGAGCGCCGCCCGCCCGATGCACAAAGGCCGCCTGCCGGTCGCTCGCCACGACGAAGCCGGTCATCATCAACGCGACCTTCATCGCCCTGTTGCGGCCGGTATCGCAAAACTCAACCAGCAGAGTCTTGCCCGCATCCTGCGCCCGAAGCGCAATATATTCGAGGAGGATGGGGCCGATCCCCCGCGAAATCACCCGGCAGGAGACGAGGATCAGCTCGACCGTCCACTGCTCCGGCCGTTCCTCCACGACGACGAGCGCCACAGTCCCGTAATGACCGAACCGGTCCTGCAACGAAGCGACCAGCAGGGTGCGATCACCGGAGTCGATCACCTCCGCCAACTCGGCGTGGGAGAAGATCCTGCCGGTCGAGTTCAGCTGGTTGGTCCGTTGCACCAACTCCTCGGCGCGATCCAGGTCAGCGGGAGTCGCCCGCTGGATGTTCATCCGCAAGTCGAGAGTCGCCAAGAACGCCTCCGCGGTGTCGGAGAAGCTCTGCTCCGCGTCCTGGCGCCGCATATCCTCCTGGTACAATTGCCGCCGGCGACTCGATTCCTCGGTGACCCGCCACCGTTCCAGCAGGCTGCCGTGTTGGAGCTCCGCCAGGCGGGCGATGTTCAAGGTCCTGAGCTCAGGAGAAAGAGATCTCGCTTCCTCCAGCTCGAACTCCGAATCGTCGATGAAGAGCACCGAATCCAACCCGATGTTGAGCTGCTCGGCGATTCGCGCGATGCTCTGCGACTTCGCGCCCCATCCGATCTGCGGGTAGAGGAAGAGCTCTCCCAGCCCTTTCCCCTCGAGGTGAGCGGTGGCTGCTGCCGCGTCATTCCTGCTCGCGATCGAGTGGAGCACGCCCTTGCGATCCGTGTCCCTGATGAAGTCGACCACATCGGGAAAGGCGGCGCACGCGTCTCCCTCCATCAGGATGCCGTCCCATAAAGTATTGTCGAGATCCCATACGATCAGCTTGATCGCCGCCCCTGCTTCGTCCGCGAAGGTCACGCCGGCCCTCCGATTTGCAGCTCGCGGCCGATGAGATCTTCGAGGATTTCGCTCGGACCCTCGATGATCTCGGTGACCTTCGCATCGCGCAACAGCCGTTCGGGAACGGAGCCGTTCAGCAGCCCGCGGGCGCCATGGATCTGTACGGCGGCGTTGGCGCAATCCACCGCAGCTTTGGACGCGAAATATTTTGCAAGCATCGTGCAAGTGATCGAATCTTGCGCCTGCGCGGCCCGTGCGCCCCCCGCATCCATGCACATCAGGCGCGCCGATCGCGCGCCCGCGGCGATCCGAACGAGGCTGGCGCGCATGGCCGGCTGATCGGCCAGCACGCCCCCGAAGGCTGAGCGCTCGCGCGAGTATCGGACCGCGGCGTCGAGCGCCGCATCGGCGATTCCGACCGCGCCCCAGGCGACCGAGTAGCGGCCGTGGTCGAGCGCCGTCTGCGCCACATGGGACAGGCCGAAGCCCGGTCTTCCGACCAAAGCCGCCGCCGGGATCCGGCACGAATCGAGTTTCAGGTGCGCCATCATCGCGGCGCGCGTTCCGACCATGTCGGGCACCGGCTCTCTCGAAAGGCCCGGAGTGTTCCCCGGGACGAGCAAAGCCGCCGCGCCCTCGACCGGGATCGTCGCGAACACGAGAAAGAGGTCGGCGACGAGGCCGAAGCTGATCCAGGCCTTGGCGCCCGTCAGGACCAGCTCCTTACCCTCGCGGCGGGCAATGGTTTCGATTGCGCCCGAATCGCTGCCGGCGCCCATTTCCGACAGCGCGAAGGCGCCCAGGAGGCGGCCGGCGGCGAGCTCCGGGAGGACATCTGCCTTGAGCTGCGCGCTTCCCCAGCGAAGCAGGGTGGCGGCGACCATGTCGTGAACCGTCACCAAAGTGCGGCATGAGGAGCAGGCGCGAGCGATTTCGGCGGTGAGAAGGCCGTAGGTCGGGGGATCGAGCCCGCCGCCGCCGCACCCAGTGGGGAGCGGCGAGCCCAGAAAGCCGGCGTCCCGGAGCGAGTCGATCACCGAGTCGGGCAAGCGGCCCGAGCGATCCGCCGCGGCCGCGTGCGGAGCGAGGCGGCTGTCGGCGAAGGCCGCGAACGCGCGCCGCCGCTCCTCCCATTCGGCCGAGCTCGACGTCAAAGCCGCTCTCGCTTGCGTCCCACGAATGCCGCCAAATTCGCTATGCAATCGAAGTTCTCGAGGACGAGATCGTCGTCGTCGACGGCCAAGCCGAACTCCTGCTCGATGTACGAGATGATCTGGAGACCAAACATCGAGCTGACCGACCCGGTCTCGAAATACTTCTCGTCGCCGGCCACCGGTCGCCCGATCCGCCCCTCGACGAACGCCCGGACCCGGTCGGTGATCGCCACCCTGTCGCTCATGTCAGGCTTTCCCGGCGAAATCATAACGGAAGAATCCTTGAGCGGTTTTCCGGCCGAGCCGGCCCGACCGGGTCATGTCCTTGAGCAGAGCAGCGGGCTCGAACTTGGAATCGCCAAAATGGTCGCGCAGCGATTCGAGGGAGAGCTGGATCGTGTCGAGCCCGATCAGGTCCGCCGTTGCCAGAGGCCCCATTGCGTGGCCGAAGCAGCCGACGAAGATCCGGTCGACGTCGTCCGCGCTCGCCGTCCCCGCCTCGACGACCTGGATGGCTTCGTTGATCGTCAGCATCAGAACCCGGTTGGACACGAAGCCGGGGGTGTCTTTGACCAGCACCCCCGTCTTGCCGATCCCGGCCAGGAGGTCGAGCGCATCGCGCATCGCCTCGGGCGAGGACTGCGCTCCCGCGATCACCTCCACAAGCGGCTTGGTGGTGGCGGGGTTCATGAAGTGGATTCCGACGACCCGGTCCGGACGGCGCATCAGTCGGGCCAATTCGGTGATCGGGTGGGTCGACGTGTTGGCCGCGACGACCGTATCGGGCCGGCAGGAATCGTCGAGGCGCCCAAAGGCAGAGCGCTTTGCCTCGATGTTCTCCGAAACATTCTCGATGACGAAGTCGACGTCCCCGAGCGCGTCGAACTCGGTCGTGAAGGCGATCCGGTCGAGCGTCCGCGCGATGACGCCGGGGCCGCCCTGTCCCGTCAGCGCCTTTCCGCGCAGACTCGCGCGGATGGTCGCACCGGCCGCCTTCAGGATATCGGGCGAAAGGTCGATCAGAACGACCGGGTGGCCGTGCGTCGCCAGCGTCTCGGCGATGTCCCTGCCCATGACTCCGGCACCGACGACGCCGACCCGCCGCTTCCCAGCGTCTCCGGCGGCAGGCGCCACTGCATTGTCCGTCATTGTTTGCCAACCGCTCGCGCTCTAGCCACCGCAGACTTGGTCGCCGACCTTGCGCATTCGTCCGAATCTCCGTCCGATCGCGGCAATCATAGCCGGCACCATTACCTGCTGACCTGACGACGATGCCTGCTCCCCGCTCCATTTGCAACGGGTGCAATTACGCCGGCGCCGATCCAACTCGCCCTATGATGCGGCAACCGAACAACCCGTGCCGCCGTTCGAATCGGGGCGTTAACGGCACGATTACTTACGTCTTTTCATCCGCAGGGGTGACTGTTAAGGGAAAGACGGCGGGCGAACCGGCGCTGTTCATGCGATGGCCATGCCCACGGACCGGATAGTTTGGGGGATGGTGGGCTGCGCGTCGACATGATCCATGGTTGCGTCGCGCAATGGTGGTCCGACGCCCAGGCCTATCGCAACTATGTTGGCGAGGCGGACTTCGTCGCGTTCCTGCGCCGTCAGCCCCGACGCTACGACCACCGGGCGGCCGCGCTGACGATTGACGATTCCACCGCCGGCGGCGCCCGCGCCTGCCTGATCGCGCGGGAGGAGGGACACGAGGTCGCGCTGTTCCTCAACCCCGCGCAGATCGCACGGCGGCGCACTTATTGGTTCAGCACTCTCGACGCGATGCTTGATGCGACGCGCGTGCGCCGCCTCTCCTTCGATGGCGAGGAGCACGAACTCGACAGGCGCCAGGGGATGCGCGCGCTGCGGCTGGCATGCAAGGCGCGGCTGATGGCCATGGCCGAAGCCGACACCGACGGGCTGCTCGGCGAGCTGGCGCGGCGGCTGGGGGTCGCCGAGGTCGACGTGCCGGCGCATGGGCGAACGATCGAACGGTCGGAGGTGCAGCAGCTCGACGCCGCTGGGGTGCGCATCGGCAACCATGGCTGGGACCACCGCGACGTGGCGGCGATGCCGGCGGCCGAGGTTGGGGAGGACCTGCGCGCCGCGGCCAATTGGTTCGAACAGGCAATCGGCGCGCGACCCGCGGACTACGCCGTGCCCTACGGCTTGGCGCGACTGCCTGACGAGGCAGCAGCCGAGGTGAGCGGCGTCATCTTTCTGGCGGACCCTGGCATCCCGGGCGGCGAGGCCGGCGCCCGGCACTGGAATCGGCGGGATGTTACCGGAGACATCCGCCAGGCCGCTTCTTGAGCTGCTCGTCGTGACGGCGCGAGGACGGCCGGTTCGGAGACGCCCGCCGATGAGAGCTCGTGCGCAGGGACACGGCCTTCGCCGAAGAAGCCGAAGAATTGGAGGAGGAGGAGGAGGACTTCGCCACGCTTCAGTTCGTTCGCCCCGAGCAAAATCGAGGGGCCTTAATCGAAACTTGCGCCGCGTCCACATCCTTCAATTACGCTCTTTGCGAACGGGGCAAGGAAAGTGCCGGCCCCCGTGCGGGAGCATGAGTTCACCTCCTCGATCGCCATCCGCTTCTTCTCGGCCGCGGCGGCAGGTCGGCGCCGGACGGCGTCGATGGACACTTCATCAACAAGAAGCTGTCCGCTATATTTGCTGCCATGGATGGCACGTTCCCCTCCAAAAGGAGGAAACATCAACGACGCAGGACGGTTCGTGACCGAGCATAGCTCCTCGCTGTTTCGGGAAGAGGCAACTCGGCATCACGCGGACCGACTGCACGGCAATGTGACCATCGCGACGCCGCTCGCCTGGCAAGTCATCGGCCTCCTGCTCCTTGTCGCGCTGGTCGCGACTCTCGTCTTCCTCAGCGTTGCGTCCTACGCTCGGGTCGAGGTCGTGTCCGGCAAGATTGCACTGGATAAGGGGGTGGCAATCATCCTGCCGACGCGCGCGGGCGTCGTCGAATCGGTCATGGTCGCCGAGGGGGCGAAGGTTCGGGCGGGCGAGAGGCTTGCGCTGGTCCGCGCCGAGGAAAGCCTGATAGACGGCCGGAGCGCACCACAACGGATCCGCGACGCCTTGGCTCAGCAGGACACCCAGCTCGCCGATCAGACGAGACTGAATCTCGAGGCCTCGACGGCGGATCAACAACGATTGACGGCGCAGATCGATGGCGATCGCGCGATCATCTCTTCGCTCGGGGCGCAGATCGCGGACCAACGAGATCTCATCGCGGCGGCGGAGGCGGACTATAGTAACGCCAGAGAGGTGGCGTCTCACGGCTACATCAGCAAGCGGGAATTGGAGCAGCGGCGGGTAATCATCGTGACTCGGCGTCAGCAACTGGCCCAGCTGCAGCAGGCCGTGTCGGATAAGCAAGCGGCCATAGCCCAGGCGCGCCGGGCGATCGCCCAGGCGGCGATCTCGGCCAGAGCGCAGGCCGCGGGCGCGCAATCAAGTCGAGCCTCCTTGTCGCAGCAGCGGGTTGAGGCCGATCTCGCGCAAGGTTATGCGCTGAAATCTCCTACGGACGGCGTCGTTACCGCCATCACCGCCCGGCCGGGTCAGCCTGTCACTCCCGAACAGCAGTTGATGATGGTGATTCCACGCCGGGCGCAACCCACCGCGGAACTCTACATTCCGACGACCGCGGCAGGCTTCATCGCGTCCGGACAGGAGGTCCGGTTGTCGATCGACGCGTTCAACTACCAGACGTTCGGCACGATCGAGGCTCGAATTCTGACCGTCTCTCGAGCAGCGGTCACCCAGCAGGGCGAGAAAGGACCGGTGCCAGTCTACCTCGTCACTGCCGCGATCGGAAAGCCATGGATCATGGCATTCGGCCAAAAGCAGCCCTTGCTGCCGGGGATGACCCTATCGGCCCGAATCACTACCGAAAAGCGAAGTCTCATCGAATGGCTGTTCGAGCCGCTGTTCGCGGTTCGCAGGCGTTGAGCTCCGTCCTCGACCTGGGGTTGTGGCGGCGCAACCGCGTTCGCCTGGTTCGGCAGACCGAAGCCGCAGAATGCGGCCTGGCCGCGCTTACGATGGTTGCGAATTACCACGGCTTCGACACCGATCTCGGTACGTTGCGACGGCAGTTTCAGCCGTCGCAGCGCGGCGCCCCCCTGCAGTCGCTGATCGCGATGGCCGATCAACTGGGGTTGACGCCCCGCGCGGTGAAGCTGCCGCTCGACAATCTCCAGGATCTCCACCTCCCCGCGATCCTCCACTGGGACATGAACCATTATGTGGTCCTGGACCGGGTCACGAGGGGAAAGGCGCTCATTCACAACCCGGGAGGCTCCTCGCAATGGAGGCCGATCAAGGAGCTTTCCGCCCATTTCACCGGTGTGGCGCTGGAATTGCGGCCGGCCGACGACTTCGAGCCCTCCCATCGACGCGAGCGGCTCAGTTTGTCGCAGCTGTGGCGGCGGATCACCGGTCTCAAGCGCGCGATCGTTCAGACGATCGTTCTCAGCCTGGTGCTGGAAGCGTTCGTGCTTGCCTCTCCTTATTATACCCAGGTCGCGATCGACAGCGCTCTGCCCGCGCTCGATTACAATCTGCTAACCATATTGGCGCTCGGTTTCGGCCTGTTTACGATCATCAACGCCGGTGCCTCGCTGCTTCGGCAGTTCGTCCTGCTATCGGCCGGCACATCTCTCGGCTACGGCATCGCCAGCAATGTCGCGCGGCGCTTGTTCCGGTTGCCGGTGGCGTGGTTCGAAAAGCGCCATGTGGGCGACGTGCTGTCGCGTTTCCAATCGGTCACCCCGATCCAGCAGTTCATGACCGCGGGCGCTGTATCGGCCATTATCGACGGCAGCCTCGCGATATTCACGCTGGTGCTGATGTTCTTCTACAGCGGCATCCTCACCGTTGCCGCGCTGATCGCGTTCGGCCTCTATACCATCGTCCGCGCCGTGTCCTTCTCGGCCCAGCGCACGGCCCAGGAGGAGACGATCATCGCGACCGGCCGGGAGCAACTGGCGATGATCGAATCGCTGCGCGGCATCGTCACTCTGAGGTTGTTCAATCGGGAAACCGCGCGCCACCTGCTGTGGCAGACTCGACTGGCCGATTTCATGAACGCCAGCGTATCGCTGGCGCGGATCAAGATCTGGCAGACGACCGCCAACACCCTGATTCTCGGCCTCGAGACGATCGTCTCGATCTGGCTTGCCATTCGCCTGGTGATCGACGGCGGGTTCAGCATCGGCATGGTGTTCGCCTACATGGCCTATAAGACTCAGTTCCTGCAGCGCGGGGCCTCGCTGATCGATCAGTCGATCGCGTTTAAAATGTTGGGCCTGCATCTGGAGCGCCTTTCCGACATCGCCCTGGCCGAGCAGGATCGGAGCGTCGCGGAACGGAACATGCCCCAGCCGCCGTTCGAAGGCAGGATCGAGCTGCGCAACGTCAGCTACCGCTACAGCCCGACGGACCCGCTGGTTCTCGACGATATCAATCTTGTAGTTGAACCCGGCGAGCTCGTCGCGATCACCGGCCCCTCCGGGGGAGGCAAGACCACCTTGGTCAAGGTGCTGCTCAGCTTGATCGAGCCGGAAGAGGGGGAGCTGTTGATCGACGGCAAGCCGTTGCACAAGTTCGGGTACAGGAACTTCCGCGAGCAAATCGCCGCCGTCTTGCAGGAAGACAGCCTGTTCGTCGGATCCCTCGCCGACAACATCGCCTTGTTCGACGACGAGCCCGACATGGAGCGCATCCAGGTCGCGGCGCGGGCCGCCGCCATCCACGACGACATCGCCGTAATGCCCATGGCCTACAATACTCTGATCGGCGACATGGGCTCCGCGCTTTCGGGCGGACAGAAGCAGCGCCTGCTGCTCGCTCGAGCACTCTATCGGCAGCCCCGGATGCTGGTGATGGACGAGGGCACCTCCCATCTCGATGTCGCGCGCGAGCAGATGGTAAATGCGGCGATCGCTGAGCTCGGAATCACCCGGATCATTATCGCCCACAGGATCGAAACGATCATTTCGGCGCCCCGCATATTGGCGGTCGACCAGGGACGCATTACCGACGTCACTGAGCGATACAAGCGCTTCAGGAATGGGCCTTGGGGCCATGCCTAAGCGGCGCGGGCGAGCGGGCGCCGAAGTAGAACTTGAGTCAATTCCGTAGGACTACCCCTCCCCTATTTACCCGGCCCGCGCCGGAGCGACGCTTCAGGTTTCGTGGATGAAGTTAGAGGCGCTGGCGGGCTCCGGCGCGAAGACGCTGCGGTAGCTGTACTGAAGCCAGCGGGGCCTGTCGTTCTCTTCCACGAGCCTGGACCGGGCCTCGTCTGTGTCGGGCCGAGGCGGACGCGGCGCACGCGCGCCTTGCCAGCATGCAGGACAGTGATGCGGCGGCCGTTGCGCCCTTCGCTCCACCGCCAGTCGATCCGGACGAAATCGCTGCAGCCGCCGGCTAGATAGTCCGGCGTCAGGATCCGCCGCCGCTCATCCTTGATGACAAAGCGCGGACAGCAGTCGGCGGCGTCCGCGCCCGTGCGATCGACCTGCACATGCGCCTCCGCGCCTGCCTTCAACACACGCACGATCTCCTCCACCGCCTGGTCCTTGCGCTGCACGAAATGGAACATCGCCTGGCTGAAGACCAGATCGAAGTGCTCGGCAGGCAATCGCATCGCCAACGCGCGACAGAAGTGGATCGCGGGCAGCGGCACATCCGGCCGCGGCGGCGGGAGCACCGCGAAGAAGGCGGCGACCGCCGGCAAGGTCTCGCTGCCGCGCGTCGCCGGCCACGGCGACAGGTTGACGCTGTGCAGCCCGCGCCCGGGAAGCGCGACCGACCTCGAGCGTGCAAGGGCCGGCCGGCCGCGATCCGGCGCGCCATGGCCACCTCAACCAGGCTGGGGCCGAGCCGCCGGCCCAGATCGTCGATGCCGCGCACGGTGGTAGCGTTGCCGTGCTCGTCGCGTTAAGCGATCATTCTCCTCCTCCTTCGCCAGCCTCCGCCCGCCAGGGCGGCGGGCCGAACCCAGCCGGCAGGCGTACGATCGCCGCAGCGTCGCGGCGCAGCGCGGCGACGTCGGCACAGCCCGAGAGGGCGAGCGTGTTCGCGAACTCGTCCGCCAGAATCTCGATCGCTCCGGCGACGCCGCGTTCGCCGTCCACCGCCAGCGCCCAGAGCGCGGCACTGCCGACGAAGGCCGCGTCGGCGCCGAGAGCGATCGCCTTCGCCACGTCGGCCCCCCGGCGGATGCCGCCGTCAACCAGCAGTGGCACTCTGCCCGCCACCGCCCCGGCGACCGCCGCGAGCGCGCGCAGCGAGGCCACCGTGCCGTCCAGCTGCCGGCCGCCATGGTTCGACACCATGATCCCGGCCGCTCCGGAGGCGAGCGCCGGGGCCACATCGCGCGGGTTCACGATACCCTTGACGAGCACCGGCAGAGTTGTGCCGGCGGCGATCGCCTCGAAATCGTCCCACGTCGCCTCCGCGTCCAGCGCCGCGCCGGCGAAAGAATGGATGGGGTTGTTGTGGTCGAGCAGGGCGGTCCGCGCGAAGTTCGCCGGGGCGACGGAGGCGGGCAGCGCGAAGCGGTTGAGGAGATTGCGCTCGCGCTTGCCCATGACCGGGCACCCTGCGGTTACCACGATCGCTCGGTACCCCGCGGCCTCCGCCCGCCCGATCAGCTCCCGACCAAGCCCGCGGTCCTCGAGCACATAGGTCTGCAGCCACAAAGCGGGGTGTCGCGACTCCGCGGCGATTTCCTCGATCGAACAGCTCGCCATCATGCTGACGATCATCGGCACGCCCCGCGCGCGCGCCGCGCTCGCCGTCGCCACCTCGCCGCGCTGGTGCACCAGGCGGTGGAGCGCCATGGGGCTGATGCCGATCGGCGCCGCGAATGCGCCAAGCGCGCTCGACCAGCGGGTGTCCACGCTCGCCACGTTACGGAGCACCAAGGGCGCGAACTGGACGGCGTCGAAGGCCTCATGGTTCGCGCGCCGCGTCAGCTCGTCGCCGGCGCCGCCGTCGACATAGTCGAAGACCTCCCGGTCGAGCCGGGCCTGCGCCGCAGCGCGGAAGCCGTCGAGATTGACGATCGGCTGGCCGACCGGCGAGAGATAGGGCGAACGATAGCTTGCCGTCAGGTCGTCCGTAATGATCGAGCTGATCACCTCGTCGCCGCGCCGTTCGAGCGCTAGCGGCGCGCGCGGCCGTCCGGCGGCTTCCTTCCACCAGAGCAGCAGCGCCGCCTCCAAATCCTCCAGCGCGTCCAGCCGCTGGACGGGATGATGAGCGGACAACAGATCGGCGAAGCAGGCTTGTTCGTCGTCGTCACCGCTCTGGTTCGGGTGGACGATGACCATCGCGCCGCCGAAGGCGGCTTCGAGCACCGAATTATAGCCGCCCGTCGTCACCACGACGGCGGCATCGCGGTGCAGGTCTGCCAAGTCCTCCCGGTGCTGTCGCACGTCGCAGCTTGGGGGCGCATCGACGTCGGCGGTCTTGAGGCGTGAGCGGGGACCGAGCACAATCCGGAAGGGGATGGAGGGATGCCGGCGGGCGATCGCGAGACACGCGAGCATCGTCCGCTCCGCTTTAAACCCTCCCCCTGCCGAACAGACGACATAAGGGTCCGGGCCGGAGCCGGGGGGCTCCGGCGGCGCGGTCACGAACCCGACGTAGCTCATGATTGCCCGGGCTTCCGCGCAGTAATCGTCAGCGACGGCGATGTCCCCCAGCCGCTTGTCCGATGCGACCAGGATGCGGTCATAGTGCGCCGCGATCTCCCGCGTCGCCTCGCCGCGGAGGCAGAAGCTGTCCGATGCGTCGGCGATGCCGCGATGGACCAGGTAGCGCGGGCACGGCAGCGTCTCCAGCAGAGGCTGCAGCTCGCGGCGCTGGCCCATCGGCAAATAGTCGACGATCAGCGCGTCGGGCCGGTAGAGACGCGCCGCGTCGAAGATGGCGCGCGACCGGAAGGCGAGCGTCTCATCCGGCTTGAGGTCGACCCAGGGCTGCCGACCGAGGCGCTCCGCCCTGGTTCGGCTCAGCCCGTCCCAGTCGGGCAGCTTGACCAGCCCGGACGAGGCCGGCACGATCCATGCCGATTCCCGCATGCCCGAGAGCACCAGCGTGGAGAAATTTGCGCTCAGCGTGTCCGCGATCCGGGAGACGCGCCGCAGGTGTCCCATGCCCATCCCATCGTGGGCGTAGAGCAGCACGCGCTTCCTAGCCATGCTCCGCCTCCCGCCGCAGTACGTCGATCCAGCGGGCCCATTCCCCTTGACGGTCGAACCGGCCACGGTACGCCGTCACCGCATCGTCATTCACAGTGAAGCCTGCTTGGAGCAGGTCGCGCGCGAGCCGGGCCAGCGCCCCGCTGAAGGCGGGCACGTCCGCGATCGGGACCAGCTTGACATGGTCCGCGCCGGGATCGTCGAACAGTTCGCCGCAGCGCGTCGTCACCATCGGAATGCCGACGCACAATGCCCGCGCCCGCCCCTCCGATGATCCTTCGCCGAGTGTAGCGGATGCGTAGATGTCCGCCGTGAGCATCCGCTCAAGTACGTTGTCGAGCGTGAGATGGCCCGGGAAGGAGGTTGAAAGGCCCGGCGCTTGCGATGCCTCGCCTCGCCGTTCCGCCCAGTAAGCGCTCTCGCGCGCCTGGTCGCCGCCGCAAATCTCAAGATGGACGCCAATTCCCTCCCTGTTCAGCGAGCGGCATGCGTCGATCAGCACCCCGGTTCCCTTTTTGAAGCTGAAGCCGCAATCCGAGAAAATCCGGATAGGCGTAGCGGGCGACCGGCGCCAACGCTCCTCGGGCATGTCGACCGAGGTGTCGATCACCTCCATTCGCGCGTTCGGCACGAGCCGCGCAATGCCGCGCCGCTGCTCCTCGCTCTTTGCGACGACGAGACGCGCCGACGCGCAGACGTCCTGGAACAGATAGCGTTCCTCCGGATTGCGCAGGCCGCGCGCATAATCGGTCCCGACCACGACGGCGACGTGGGCCAAGCTCAGCTCCTGAGCGACAAGGTGCGCGGTGAACCCCGCCGTGGTAATGAAATTGGATAGGACGATCTGCGGTTCGGGAGACGATCGCTTGGCGATCTCCGCCTTCAGGCAGGCGAAGGCGACCCTGGACCGGTCGCGGGCGAGGGCCTGCGACCCCACCCACAGGTCGCGTAGCGGCGCAGTCCAGACATCCGCGAGTGGAGCGACATCGACGATCTCGAACGGCGCGTCGCGGTGCAGGTCGGCGACCGCCGGGTGAGCGCAAATGTAGACGATTGGACGGAAACCCGCCTCGCTCAGCACTGTGGCGAGCGCCTCCGTCCATCGCTGGAGCCCGCCGGGCTGCGGCGGGAAAACATTGGATACGATGTGGATAGTTATCATGATTTCGGAGGTTAGCCGCCACGCTTGACTCCCTGCAAGTGTCGTCACCGGGTCGATCGACATCATGGGCTTTGCGACCAGCGGCGCGATCTTGCCGCCGGTCGGGTCAGGCGTGCTACAACTTGACCACGCCGATTCTGGCGTCCGAGGGAGCTTCCGTGCCGCAGCTGCAAGTCTTCGAATGGTTCGCCTGGGAGGATTATCTGATCACCCACATCGCGCCCGGCGCCGCGCGCGTACCGGTGACTCCGGGCATCCGCTTATGTTCGGTGAAGCAGCGCGGCGCGCCCGCGATCGTCCATGTTGACTTGAGCCGCCCCCGCACCGTCTTCCCCGACTACGAACACTGGTTGATGAGTTACGAGCAGCTGGGCTTGCCGGTTCTCAACGGCTATTGCCTCAGCATCGACAAATGGGCGGTACAGGACGCCTGCGCCGCGGCGGGGTTGCCGCAGGTCCGGGCGGCACGCGACGGCGATCCCGACGAGATGCTGATCATCAAGACGCGGGCCAACCACATTGGTAAATATGAGCGGCTGCTGGCGCCGGAGGTGGCCGGTGACATGTCGCCGCCGCCCTGGCCCTACCCCGAACGCGTTCACCGGCTGGCGCGCCGCGACGTGCCCGACGCCATGTGGGATGACCCCCGGATCGCGGTCGAGCGCTACATCACGAACGCCCAGGGTCTGTTCCAGCGCGCCTATGTCGCCGGCGACTATGTCGCGGTCGCCACGTCCGCCTCGCCCAAGCTAATCAAGGAAATGAACCACCGGAAGGGCGTCGACCTCATATCCACAACCTCCGCTTCGGAGCGCCCGAACGATCCTCGCGATTCGCTGTCGGCCGCGTTTCGGCTCGCGCAGGCGATGCGAGTGGACTTCGCCGCGCTCGACTTGGCGCTCGACGACGCGGGCATTCCCCATCCGATCGACCTGAACACGACGCCGGCGGGGTGGGAGGATCCCACGGTCAACCCGCGGCTGATTGGTGAGTTGATCGATGCGTTCGATTCGCTGCTGGCCAATGGCTCGCGCTACAGCCCGGCGCGGAAGTCTAGCGATGTCGAGCGCATTGCGATCGAGACCGCGTTCGACGGATCACAACCCGGCGGCCAATCTACTGATTATACGGTGTAATTTCGTACATCGGCCCCTCCCGTTGGGGTCACCAGCAAAGGGATGCAGAGCACCTTTGGCGACAGCACCGCTGAGCGCATCCTGAAGGAAGTGGCCAAGGCATTGCCCAGCTGGCCTGCCGGGGGCCAGTTCGAACGGGCGGCGGCCGGTGTTCCCCTAAAAGGGTTGACTAGTCCGAGCGATGCGCGACAATTATTCCATCTAGCAGCTGCAGCCGACTCGCACGCGAACTAACGTCACCATTGATTAGGGAGCTGGCCGATGCTTGCGGTCAATTTCAGGCCTTCAGATACTGGCTTCTGGTACAAAATATCTGCTCCCTCAGGGTCGGCCTATTCAGCCAACTTCATCGCCATCGGCACTGCGGGCCACCAGACTGCGGGAGAACTGAACGGACGGGTCAGCACACCGGGTGAATGGCTCCACCAACCCGTGCATTTTCCAGTCATGCACGCGGCGGTGACCAGTTTCTGCGTCGAACAGGCGTCCGTTTCCACTGAGGAAGCAGCGCCTGCGCTCTCCGCCGGCAGCGTTGCGCCTTCGTCGCTTCCCGCATAGAGCAGCACGCCGGATGGCAACGGATGGTTGAACGGTTTCCGCAAGTCGCTGGGGTCACCGAGGAGAACGTCGCCGGGGGGCAGCAGCGCCTGAGGGCGATTTTCCGCGAGGCCGCAGCGCGCTTCCGCGAAGTGGCGGAGCGAATTCCCGGAATCCATGCTGGGACCGTTCATGTCGCGCGGCCCGGGACAGCCCGCGCAGCTGTCGAGGCGCGCCTCGGTGCGCTCCCGTGGATTCGGCACGAGCGGGAATCATGCGACCAGTATGTGGTAGGGGTCGCGCGCGATTGCTGGGACTTTTCGGTGGTGGTCCCGAAGCAGGAGGTTCTGCAACATCCTCGTTGGTCCGTTGTGATCCCATCCTACAAGGCCGCTTCTACCCTTCCGAGAGCGTTGCGAAGCGTGCTCCGCCAGACGGAGCAGTCCTTCGAGATCATCGTGGTCGATGATGGTTCGCACGACGATACGGCGCAGGCCATAGCTTCGTTCCACGCGGATGGCAGAGTTCGCCTGGTGCGCAACTTCCACAACAAGGGACAGTCTGCCGCCCTTAATCGAGGGCTGACCGAAGCGCGCGGCGATTGGCTTGTCCAACTCGACGCCGTTGACTGGCTCGAGCGCGAATGCCTGGCGCGGCTCGCGGTCTCACTCTCCCATCCCGATACCGTCGCCGCCTACGGCAGCCCGCGCATTTGGACAGGCAGGAACGTGCGGACGGCTCCCGGCCGGGAAGTCGCGACAGCGGAGGAGCATTTCTCGTATCCCGAAATCCAGGCCCCGCGCGCCTATGCCGTGAGCGCAGCGCGAGCTCTCGGCGGCTGGAGCACCGACGATGGCTATCGCGGCCGCTATTATGACGATCGGCGTATGCTTGCGCGCATGCACGATCGCGGCGCCGTCCACTACGCCGGCCAAGGACTCTACAATGTCTGCGAAGATTCCCGCTCGCTGGCGAGGTCGAGCCCGCTCGACGCAGCCGCCGCCAAGCTCGCGATTCTCGTCCATGAGGCCAATGCGCGCGGCCTGATGCTCGACTATAGAATGGCCGGAGGCTTCTTGCGGGCCGTGCTGAAACCGTATGAGCCGGTAACGCCTTTTAGCTGGTCTGTGATCATTCCTCATCACAACCAGTGGGAATATCTGAGCCGCACGCTCTGGTCCTGGGCCGAAAGCGATCTGCCGCCCGATAGCGAAATTATCGTGGTGGATGATGCATCGGCTGCTGCGCCGCCGGAGCAGATCCTTGAGATCGACGGTCGTATCCGGCTCGTCTTCCTGGAAACCACACAGGGACCGGCCGCAGCGAGAAACGCCGGTGCGCGGGCCGCAGCGCATGATTATCTGATCTTCAGTGACGCAGACCACCTCGTTCCACCGCACATCTGCAGCGCCCATAGGAATGCACTGAGCAGATCCGACGCACTAAGCTGCGGCGGCGTTTTTGCACGGCGTGCTATCACAGTCGTCGAAACCGACCTCCCTGACCATCGCCGGCGTGAGATCCTCGAGTTCGCCCACAACCATCCCCTTTTCGAAAAAGTATCCGGTGCCCTGCTGAGGGGCGATCGGATCGAGCTCGTGGAGCCCGGCCCGAAGATGTGGAAACGGGCGCAAGATCTCGCCTTCGACGAAGTCTGGTCGCGGGACTGGGGCAGGATCATTCTTCATTACGGGGAGGATCTTTCGCACTTCCGTCATGCCTGGCTGCGCGTCGGCAGCGGCAATATGGCGATTTCACGCCCTGTGTACGAGCGTCTGGGCGGCTTCGACGAGGCCTTTCGCTCAAAGGAGGATTGGGAGTTCGGGGTGCGCGCGCAACAGAAGGGCGTGGCAATCCTTGCCAACCTGCAGGCGGAGACCTTGCACCAGCTTCACCAGGTGCGCGACCAGCGACCGAAGGAGGATTGGACCGGTGCCGAGGCGCTTGCGCGCAAGCACTCCCGCGAGATGCGCGCGTTGTCCGCAGAGGTGCCCGCCTCGCAACCTCCTGGCGCCGCTTCGCTGCTTTGTCCCGAGGTTCGGCCGGTGATCCCGACAGACGCGACCTCGGCCGAAATTCAGAGGGTCGTGGCGCTGACATTTGACGACGGGCCGCATCCGACGGGCACCCCCATGGTGCTCGATGCACTGCGTCGTTGGGGCAGTCAGGGGACCTTCTTCGTCCTTGGATCGAAGCTCAGTGGTGAGCGGGATCTTCTGGCGAGGATTGCCGCCGAAGGCCACGAACTCGCCGTCCACGGCTGGAATCATGCCCATCCCACGACGCTGTCGACCGGTGCGGCCCGCGCGCAGGTCGAACAGGGCTTCGCGGCACTGGCGGATGCGACCGGCGTTCGACCTCGGTTTTTCCGGCCTCCTTATGGGTGGCTCACGGCGCCGATGGCGGAAGCCTGCCGAGACCTGGAGCTTGACGTCGCGGGCTATGATATCTCGCCGTGCGACTGGCGCGGGGACGAGCTGATCGAGATGATGAAGGATTTGATCTCAGCGACGGTCGCTGGCTCGGTCTGCCTGCTCCACGACGGTGCAGGGGATCCCGTCAACACCGTCAGGCTTGTCGATTGGCTTTTGCATGGCCTGGGTCCAACGGTGGAAGCCGTATCGCTGGGGCGTTTCGCCGCGCAATGTCCGGTGCCGCGGCTCGAACAGCGTATGCCCAAGACGGTGGTACAAAATGGGATTGCGAATGCTGGGGCCAGCTACCCATCCAAGGTCGAATAATTTCTGGTTCTGCATGGCGGTGCCCGAATGGCTTCGCGACAACCAAACCGGCCGCAGGCCGAGACGCTGCAGGCCCGGTCGCCGGATCGGCCTAGGTTGGTACTCAAGTAGGTCTAGCGGCGGACGAGGATCGTTCATTCCGCCTCGCAGCCGCCGTCACCTGATGGACCAAATTGAGTCCCAGAGCCTAGAGCGGATCGACATTCGGCTAGGTCCTCTACCGTCATGCCGGTTCAAGGCCGAGGTAACGCCGCGAAGAGAGACCGTGGCAGCAGCCCCGCATGTTGAAGGGTGATGCTGGCCTTTTTGATGGAAAAGGGATCGGCTCATCAGATTGATTCGTCGGGCTGCGGTATGCCGGCCTGGTCGCGCCTCGCATAGCGAATCGCTTGCACCGACTCGCGCGCCAAACGGGTCGACGTGTCGGCTACCGTCAGGAGGCGCGTCCGGCCCTTGCCCGCGCCAATCGCCGCCGAAAGCCATTCTTCCCGGTGGAGCGGCGAACAGACGAACCACCACTGCTTATCCGTGCGCATCGCCACCCCGGCTGCGCCCGCGGC
>JBBQDX010000037.1:0-21025 GCA_038320125.1 Rhodobacterales bacterium
GGCCAGCCCGACAAGGTGCCGATGCTGATCCCCCTGGCCTTCGGCCTGCTGGCCCCGGACGGCAGCGAGATGCGCCCGACCGAGGTGTTCGAGTTGGCGGAGGAGACCGCCAGCCTGACGTTCGACGCCACCTGCAAGCCCGTCCTGTCGATCCTCCGCGGCTTCTCGGCCCCGGTGATCCTCGACTTCGCGCAGTCCGATGCCGACCGCCTCGTCCTGCTGGCCCGCGACACCGACCCCTTCGCCCGCTGGGAGGCCGGCCGCGCGCTCTCGAAGGACCGCCTGATGCGCGCCGTGATCGACGACGCGGAGTTCGACGAAGGCTGGCTCGACGCCGTCGCGACCCTCGCCACCGACGCGGCCGCCGACCCGGCCTTCCGGGCGCTGGCTCTCGCGCTCCCGTCCGAGGACGACATGGCGACCTCGCTGCACGACGCGGGCGTAGTGCCGGACCCCGATCGCATTTATGCCGTCCGCCGCGCCGCGCTGCACGCGATGGCGACCCGTCTGGCCGACGACCTGCCCGACCTGCGCACCGCGATGGCCACCCCCGGCCCCTACGATCCGCGCGCCGAGAATGCCGGGAAGCGCGCGCTCGCCGGCACGCTCCTGCGCCTTCAGACCCTGCTCGACGCCGGCAGGACCGCCCGCGACGCCTATGCCCGCGCCGACAACATGACCGACCGGATGGCCGCCTTCGCCTGCCTGCTGGACGCGGGCGACGCCGACATCGCCGCAACCTTCGAGGCCGAATGGCGCCACGACCGCCTCGTCATGGACAAGTGGTTCATGGCGCAGGTGGCCCACGCCGCCCCGCGCGAGGCCGTCGAACTGGCCGACCGCCTGACCCGGCACCCCGATTTTGACGCCTCCAACCCGAACCGCTTCCGCGCGGTGGTCGGCGGGCTCACGGCGGGCAACCCGGCGGGCTTCCACGACCCCCGCGGCCTCGGCTACGCGTTCCTCGGCTCCTGGCTTCTGCACATCGACCGCGCCAACCCGCAGACCGCCGCCCGCATGTCGCAAGCCTTCGACGGCTGGACCCGCTACGACGCGGACCGCCAGGCGCTGATGCGCGCGCAGCTCGAGCGACTTGGCATTGCCGAGGGCTTGAGCCGGGATCTGCGGGAGATGGTTCAGCGAATGGTTAACAATCGTTAAAAGAGCGGTTGATTTCGGGAGCGGCCCGCTGTTCTTAAGGCATTCGGTGCGCCTTGCACCCCTCGCCTTATTTTCAGGATGATCCGACCATGATTTCTGCCAGGAAACTTCTCCTCACGCTCGCCTGCGTTACAGGTATGGCCGGCGCGTCGCAGGGCGCCGTGATTCAATACGATTACCAGGGAGCACCGCTGACTTGCGGCGGCAACCCGGAGTCTTCCGACTGCAACCAGAGCACGCCGCAGCCGGGGTTCTTCGGCCAGATCGTCATCGATACGGCGGTCTTCGGCTCGAAGGAGCTTGCGAGCTTTTCGATAAGCGCTGACGAACCCCGGCGCCCGACCGGCCCTGCCTTCTACGCCTACCGGGCGACCTCGTTCGACGGAACGCGGATCGAAGGGGCGGACCTCGGGGCCATCGAGGACATTCCTTTCTTCGTGTCGTTTTCAGGGAGCATCGGTCTCTTCTTGCAGCCCGGTGCCGTCGGGGAGAATTCTCTGGTGCTCGGTTTCGATCGGAGCGGTGAGGTAACGGATTGGCTTGGCGGCGATACCGACGGCGGCAGTACGGACGCCTACATCTCGACCGAGGGCGATTCGACCGGCGGCTTCGGCTCGACCGGCGGCTGCGATGAAAGAAACCTCTGCACCTTCGTCCCCGGAACCTGGACGCGGACCGTGCTCGAGGCGGATCCGGTCGTTCCTTCCGTTCCGGCGCCGGTGCCCTTGCCGGCGGGCGTGCTTCTGCTGGGCGGCGCGCTCGCGGCTCTCGGCGCGCGCAGATGTCGCCGGACCTGACGCCAGACAGGCAGGACGGGCGGATTCGACGCCGGCGGATCGGCCCCTCTCAGCCGGCCGGACGACAGGACGGGGAGGCACCCGGACCTGTCTCGGTGTGGCAGCCGGTCGCCGGGCTGCCGTTGCCCGGCAGTTTGAGGTGGATCATTCCGCGCCCCGCCTATATTTCCAACATCAGGTTCCGCGACGTTCATGGGCGTGACATCACAAACTGGCAGGGAAGCGCCATGCGCGACCGTATCGACCCGCTGATCGCCGAACGGGCCCCATGGCTCTTTGACGGAACCTTGCGCTCGCGTGCGGCGAAATCCGTCCTCAACCGGCTGCTGGCCTACGAGCGAACGGTCGAGATCGGCACCCATTACCTCGACATGGGCATCCACGATATCATGGCCGACCTGGCCCGGCGCATCGCCCGGCGCGTCACCGCGACGGGGCTGGAGAACGTGCCGACATCGGGTCCCGCGCTCATCGTGGCCAACCACCCGACCGGCATCGCCGACGGCATCATCCTGCAGGACCAGTTGGTCCGCCGCCGCGGCGACGCCTTCATCTACGCCAACAGCGACATCATCCGCGTGTTGCCGCAGTTCGCCGAGATCATCATCCCTGTCGAGTGGCGCGAGGACAGGCGCAGCGTGACGAAGACGCGCGAGACGATGACCTTGACCCGCGCCGCGCTGGAGCAGGGGCGCCTCGGCGTCATCTTTCCGTCGGGCCGGCTCGCGAAGCGCCACGGTCTGCGCCTCCACGAGCGGCCCTGGATGGCCTCCGCCGCGATGATCGCGCGGAAGTTCGCCCTGCCGGTCATTCCCGTTCACATCCGCGCCCGCAACTCGGCGATGTTCTACGCCTTCGATGCCGCCCACCCGACCCTGCGCGACATCACCCTGTTCCACGAGACTCTGAACAAGGACGTGCAGCCCTATCACCTCACCTTCGGCCGCCCGATCGACGGCGCGGCCCTGCCCCGCGACGCGGCGGACGGGATCGAGGTGCTGCGGCAGGCGACGTTGCGGCTGGGCTCGGAGCGGCACGGCGAGATCAAGCTGACCGATACGCGCCCCGCCTGGCGCCGCGGGGGCGCGCGGATCGCCTGACCGGCGCGCGACGCCCCGGCGGTCCAAGCGGAGGGCCGGGAGGGGCCTTCTCGCTGCGCTGACGGGCCACCCGAGCCATCACCGACGGCCGGCCGGTCCATGGACCTCCGACATTCCGGCGAACCTGTGCGTCTGAATGCGGAACGCCGCCCGGGAAGGGCGGCGCGGTCTGCCGATGGGCTGGTGCGGTCGAGAAGACTCGAACTTCCACGGGTGTTACCCCACAGCGACCTCAACGCTGCGCGTCTACCAATTCCGCCACGACCGCAGCCGGCCCATCGGTGGCGCACAGGTAGCGACCGTGCGGGCGATTGCCAAGAGGCTTTTCGACGCTTTCGACGCCACGAAACGGCCCGCCCCGGAGGGGAACGAGCGGCGGCCGTCAGGCCACCCTGCACTCACTCCCGGGGCGCGTCGAACGTCGGCCGGGCCGGCACCGCTGCCGCAGCGGGGATCGCCGCCGCCGGCTCGCCCAGCCTGCCGCCGGCCCAGGTCAGCAGGTCGGACCGGTCCGCCCGGTTGGACGCGACGACCGGAGTTGCACCGCCCCGCAGCGCGCCGCCAGCCGCCCGGCGCAACCTTGACGACCCCGCCCCGCGCTGACCATGCAGCGATCGCTGGCCAGCAAGATCGGGGCAAAGGCGGTCACGCCGAAGCCCGGGAGCGCCGGAGCCGGCAATATGGCAGCCGGGACGGTGGGGCCCGGGTCGGCCAGCCGGCAGGCGTCGTTCCAAAACTGGAAGGACGCCGGAGTCGGCGAAGGCGTCGACAGGTCGTTGCGGGCGTAGTCCGACGGCATCGTGTCGAAGGCCAGCGCCATGCGGGTGTGCGCCGAGCACCGCAAGGACGCGCCGGAACAGATGGTGTCGAGGATGTCGTCGCCGTCGCCGTCGAGGTCGGAGAGATGCACGAAACCCACCCGCTGCAAAGACCGCTCGTACGAGGGCTCGCTGCTCGCCGCGATCCCGTCGACCGCGCGGCTCACCTCGGGCGACAGGCCGGGGTCGCCCCCCATATGTCGCGCCGGCTGGTCGCTGCCTCCGGTCGCCAGGTCCTTCTGCGCCCGCAGCGCGGCGCGCGCGCCGAGGGGCGAGGTCGGGATCGGCCGCGCCGCGTCGGGGTTGCCCGGGACCGCGCGGGGTTGCGCGCCCAGCAGGACGTCGCGCCGGGGCGAGGTCAGCGCGCCGTCGATGGGCAGGGCGAGGAACGCCTCCATCGAGGAGACGGCAAGGCGGCTGCGCCGGCCGAGCGCGCCGTCCGGGCTGACGGCATCGAAACCGAAAAGGTGGAGCGCTTTCTGCGCCTCCCGGTTCGGCTGGCGCGCTGCGGTGTCGGCGGAGGCCGTCCTCGCCCACGTTGATCGCCGGGCCGTGTTACGCGGCGCTGCTGGCGCTGCGCCTGGTTGGCCATGTCGCGGCCGATGATGCCACCCGCGACGTCGCCCCCGTCCGCGACTGCGGCCGGTGCGGGAATGCCGGGGGCGAGCGCGGTTGCACTGGCAACACCTCGTCTCGTAACGATGGGCCGCTTCCCATCCAATGATCTGTTCCCTATCCAGACGATGGGCGGAGGCGAAACGAACCTGCGCGACTCTGCCTGGCGCGAAGGGACGTCAGGCAAGGGCAACCCGTCCCCGCCTCCCATGGCCCACCTCGCAAGGACCCAGATGCCGCCCGACTGGATCACCTCGGACGCCCCCGTCGCCTATGCCCTCGCGCTCGCGGAGATGGAGGCGCGGGTCGCCGCCATCCGTGCCGGGACCGCCGGCGAAGGCATCTGGCTGCTCGAGCATCCCGCCCTCTACACCGCCGGCACCTCGGCCAGACCGCAGGACCTGCGCGCGCCGGACCGTTTCCCGGTCCACATCGCCCGTCGCGGCGGGCAGTATACCTATCACGGGCCGGGCCAGCGCATCGCCTACACCATGCTCGACGTCGCCTCGCGGGGCCGCGACGTGCGCGCCTTCGTGCAGGCGCTGGAGCATTGGGTGATCGCCGCGCTGGCGGAGTTCGGGCTGAAAGGTCATATCCGGCCGGGGCGTGTCGGTGTCTGGATCTCGCGGCCCGACCTGCCGCCCCTGCCCGACGGCACGCCGCGCGACGACAAGATCGCCGCCATCGGCATCCGCCTTTCGAAATGGGTCAGCTTCCACGGGCTGTCGATCAACGTCGAGCCGGACCTCGAGCACTTCGCCGGGATCGTCCCCTGCGGCATCGAGGGGCACGGCGTGACCTCGCTGGTGGCCCTCGGCCTGCCGGTCACGATGGGAGACCTCGATGCCGCGCTGAAACGGACGTTTCCGGCGCATTTTCCGTGATGCGGGGGGACGTTGCGTTGACCTGCCCGGTGTCGTCCTTCTCTCTTGTTCCGTCATCGCCGCGAGCGCTCGGCAGCCACCGATGCTGACCGCGCCGCGACAGGAGAGACGCCCGGGGCAACTTCGGCCGGATGCACGATTTCTCCCACCTCGCCGGCATCACGGCCTCCCGAGGCCCAATGGATCGCGCGGCCTGATGCGCGCCCCAGGACTCCGGCGATCAGCTTTCTCGGTGTCGTCGTTCCGTAGTCCATTTTCTTGAACCTGTCGCCCTCGGGGCCGGTCGGCCCGGTGCCGTATCCGGACGACGCCATCGTCCGCGCAGGGATCGCGGCGGCCCCTCGTCCTCGCCCCGCCGCGCGCGGTCCGGACGGCGCGCGGCGGCGTCCCGTGCGGGCGGATCACGCCCTGCGGCAATTTTGCTGCGGCCGCGACCCCTTGCGCCGTTGCCCCTGCGGGACGCGGCGGCTACACGCGAGCCACGAGGCGTATTACGCCGCCCACAGATTCGACTTATCCGTCACGGGGAGAGCGACCGCATGGCCGACGCCGCACAGACCGGACACGACCACCACGCGAAGCCTGGCTTCTTCACGCGCTGGTTCATGTCCACCAATCACAAGGACATCGGGATCCTCTACCTGTTCGTCGCAGGGGCGGCAGGCTTCGTCTCGGTGGCCTTTACCGTCTACATGCGTCTCGAGCTGATGAACCCCGGCGTGCAGTACATGTGCATGGAGGGCGCGCGGTTCATCGCGGCCGCGGCGGGCGAATGTACCCCCAACGGGCATCTGTGGAACGTGCTGATCACCGGCCACGGCATCCTGATGATGTTTTTCGTGGTCATTCCCGCGCTGTTCGGCGGCTTCGGCAACTACTTCATGCCGCTGCACATCGGCGCGCCCGACATGGCTTTCCCGCGCCTAAACAACCTGTCGTTCTGGCTCTTCGTCGCCGGAACCACGCTCGCCGTCGTCTCCGTGCTGTCGCCGGGCGGCAACGGGCAGGCGGGCTCCGGCATCGGCTGGGTGCTCTACCCGCCGCTTTCGACCTCCGAGGCGGGCATGTCCACCGACATCGCCATCTTCGCGGTGCACGTCTCCGGCGCCTCGTCGATCCTCGGCGCGATCAACATCATCACCACCTTCCTCAACATGCGCGCGCCCGGCATGACGCTGCACAAGGTGCCGCTCTTCGCCTGGTCGATCTTCGTGACCGCATGGCTCATCCTGCTGGCCCTGCCCGTCCTCGCCGGCGCCATCACCATGCTGCTGACGGACCGCAACTTCGGGACGACCTTCTTCGACCCGGCGGGCGGCGGCGACCCGGTTCTCTACCAGCACATCCTGTGGTTCTTCGGACACCCGGAGGTCTACATCGTGGTCCTGCCGGCCTTCGGCATCGTCTCCCACGTCGTCTCGACCTTCTCGCGCAAGCCGATCTTCGGCTACCTGCCAATGGTCTACGCGATGATCGCCATCGGCGGCCTCGGCTTCGTCGTCTGGGCGCACCACATGTACACCGTCGGCATGTCGCTGTCGCAGCAGGCCTACTTCATGGTGGCCACGATGATCATCGCGGTGCCCACGGGGGTGAAGATCTTCTCCTGGATCGCGACGATGTGGGGCGGCTCGATCAGCTTCAAGACGCCCATGCTCTTCGCCATCGGCTTCATCTTCCTGTTCACCATCGGCGGCGTCACCGGCATCGTCCTGGCCCAGGCCGGCATCGACCGCGCCTATCACGACACCTATTACGTGGTGGCGCATTTCCATTACGTGATGTCGCTCGGGGCCGCGTTCGGCCTCTTCGCCGGCATCTACTACTGGATCGGCAAGATGTCGGGGCGGCAATATCCGGAATGGGCGGGCAAGCTGCATTTCTGGACGTTCTTCATCGGCGCGAACCTGACGTTCTTTCCGCAGCACTTCCTCGGGCGTCAGGGCATGCCGCGGCGCTACATCGACTACCCGGAGGCCTTCGCGCTCTGGAACTACGTGTCGAGCTGGGGCGCATTCCTGTCCTTTGCGTCGTTCGTGTTCTTCATCGGCGTCGTCTTCTACACGATCCTCGCCGGCCGCAGAGTCACCGAACCCGCCTACTGGGGCGAGCACGCCGACACGCTGGAGTGGACGCTGCCCAATCCGCCGCCGGAGCATACCTTCGAAGAGCTTCCCACGCGCGCCTTGTGGGACCGGCATTCACACAATTGATGCCGTACCGGGTCGTCACGGATCGAACGGAGGCCCCGGCATCGCCCGGGGCCTTTCTTTATGAGGTGCAGCTCTGGCCGCACCAGTCGCTGACCGGCACCGGCTTCGTCTGGGTCATCGGCCTTGCCTTCGGCATGATCTGCCTGCCGCTGATCGCGCTCCTCGGTTCCATCGTCCTCTGGGGCATCCTGCCCTTCGCCATGGGATCCGTTGCTCTCCTGTGGTTCGGGCTGAAGCGAAGCTGGCGCGACCGCGACATCCTCGAGACCTTCGTGCTGACCGCCGATGCCGCCAGCCTGTCGCGGCGCGAGGCCGACGGCACGGAAAAGGACTGGACCGCGAACCCCTACTGGGTCCGCGTGAAACGGTACGAAAAGGTCGGCCGCATCGAGGATTACCTGACGCTGGAGGGCGGCAGCCGCGTGGTCGAGATCGGCGCGTTCCTGATGCCGGGCGAGCGGCGCCGGCTGGAGCAGGATCTGGTCCGCGCCCTGAACCGCGCGGCCTAGCCGCCGCCGCTCACGTCCGACCGCGCCACGCCCGAGGTCTTCAGCACAGCCCAGACACGGCGACCCGCCACCAGGTCCAGCGCCGCCGCCGACCGCCGCGTCACCCGCGCCAGAAGCACGCCCTCGCCCGCCCGCAGCCGCAACATGACGCCCGGCCCCTGCCCCATCTGCACCGCCTCGATCACCGCCGGCAGGACGTTGAGCGCCGAGAGGCCGCGCGGCTCCTCCACCGCGACCATCACCTCCTCGGCCCGGATCCGCAGACGGACCTGCGCGCCGAGTGTCTCGAGCCCCGCGACCTGCAGCACGCCCGCTGCCGTCTCGACGGACGCCAGCCCGTCGGCCAGCCCGGTCACCCGCCCGTGCAGCAAGGCGCCCGCCATGCCCGGCCCCATCAGCGCCGCCGTCTCGGGATCCGACAGCAGCTCGCCCAGCGGTCCCGCCCGCAACACCCGGCCCGCGCGCAACAGGACCAATGTATCCGCCAGCCGCGCCACCTCCTCGATCGCATGGCTGATGTAGAGGATCGGCACGCCCGCCCCGCGCAGCCGTTCCAGCCAAGGTAGAACGCGGTCGCGGCGGGCCGCGTCCAGCGCCGCCAGCGGCTCGTCGAGGATCAGCAGGCGCGGACGCCGGAGCAGCGCCCGGCCGATGGCGACCCGCGCGGCCTCCCCGCCCGAGAGCGCGCCGACCCGCCGGTCGAGCAGATCGCGGATACCGAGCATGTCGGCCACCGCGTCCGGAGAGGCCCCGCGCGGCGCGCCGTAGAGCAGGTTGCCGCGGACGCCCAGATGCGGAAAGAGCCGCGGCTCCTGGAAGACGTAGCCGATGCCGCGCCGGTGCACGGGCACGTCCACCCCCGGCCCCCAGAGCACCTCGCCCTCGAGCGCGATCCGCCCGGCATCGGGCCTCGCCAGCCCCGCGACGCAGCGCGCGAGCGTCGTCTTGCCCGCCCCCGAAGGCCCGAAAAGCGCGGTCACGCCCTCCGCCGCCTCGATCCGCACATCGAGCGTGAAATCGCCCTGCGTCCTCCGCACCGCGAGATCCAGCATCAGCGCCCCGCCACGCGAGCCGCCACCCGCGGGGCCAGCCAGTTCGAGGCCAGCACCGCCGCCACGGCCACCGCCACCGCCACCGCCACCATGCCGCGCAGCCCGGGCACGTCGCCGGGCACCTGCAGGAAGGCGTAGATGGCAGATGGCAGCGTCCGCGTCTCGCCGGGAATGGAGGCGACGAAGGTGATCGTCGCGCCGAACTCGCCGAAGGCCTTGGCGAAGCCGAGCGTCACCCCCGCGAGCAGGCCCGGAGCCACGAGCGGCAGCGTCACCGTCCACCAGACCCGCGCGGGCGATGCCCCGAGCGTCGCCGCCGCCTCCTCCAGCTTCGGGTCCACCGCCTCCAGCGCCAGTCGGATGGCGCGCACGACCAGCGGAAACGCCATGATCGCCGCCGCCAGCGCCGCCCCCGTCCAGCGGAACGCGAGGCCGAGGCCCAGCGGCTCGAGCACCCCGCCCACCGGCCCGCCGCGCGCGAAGACGAGAAGCAGCGCATAGCCGGTGACGACGGGCGGCAGGACCAGCGGCAGATGCACGGCGGCATCGAGAAGCCCCCGCCCCCGGAAGCGTCCCCGCGCCAGCAGATGCGCCACCCAGATCGCCGGCGGCAGCGACAGGACCGTCGCCACCAGCGAGACCCGCAGCGAGAGGCCGAGCGCCTCCCAGGCTTCCGGCGGCAGCTCGATCAAGGGCGGAAGCCGTGGGCCACGAAGATGTCGCCGGAGGCCGCGACATGATCGAGGAACGCGCGCGCGCCGGGTGCGGCCCCCGCGACCACCGCGCCCCGATAGGCGATTGCGGCGTGCGACGCGGACGGGATCTCCGCCACGACGCTGAGATCCGTGCCCGCCACATCGGAGCCGTAGACCAGCGCCAGCGGCTGCGCCCCGCGTTGCAGGTAGGCCAGCGCGACCCGCACGTCCTCGGTGTGGAGCGCCCGCGGCGCGAGCGCCTCCCACAGCCCCAGGGTCTCGAGGGCCTGCTGCGCATAGCGGCCGGCGGGCACCGACATCGGATCGCCCATCGCGAGCCGGTCGCCGCCGAGCCGCTCCAGGATGGCAGCAGCCTCCAGCGCCAGCGGCTCCGCCCCGGGCGGTCCGGCCAGCACCAGCCGGTTCGACGCCACGACGATCGGTGCGCCGTCGAGAACGCCCTGTCCGTCCAGCCACGCCATCCAGTCCGTCGCCGCCAGCAGCACGACGTCCGCCGGGGCCCCCGCCGCGACCTGCCGCGCCAGGGCGCCGCTGCCGCCGTAGGAGAGCGCGACCGAGCCGCCATAACCGGCCGCGATCCCGTCGAGGACCGGCTTGAGCGAGGCGGCGGCGAAGACGACGAGGCGCTCCGATCCCTGCGCCTCCACGGCGGAAGCCCCTCCGAGGCAGGCGGCCGCTGCGGCCAGCAACGCCCGGCGGCGCGGGTCAAATGGCGCGCGGCGATCCATCGTAGTCCTCGAAGCTGCCGCTGCCCTGCATGCCCAGCGCCTCGAACCTGTCCCACAGGCCGCGCGCGCTGTCCATCGGGGCGACCGCCGCGCTGTCGCCGCCCATGTCGGTGCGCACCCAGCCGGGGTGGTAGATGCCCACGGCGATCCCGTCCGTGCGCAGCGCGGCCGCGAGGCTGAGCCCGAGATTGATGGCGGCGGCCTTGGACGCGCGGTAGGCGAACGCGCTGCCGCCCGCCTGCGCGGAGGAGCCCATCTGCGAGGCGACGATGGCGATCCGGCTGCCCTTCGACAGGTTGCGGCGCTGCGCCTGCACCGTCAGGAAGACGCCGGTCACGTTGACCGCGAAGCTCTCGGCCAGCAGATCGGAAGTCAGCGTTTCCAGCGACAGCCCCCGGTCGAGATAGACGCCCGCGTTGCAGACCAGAACGTCGAGCGGTCCGCTGTCGGCCGCGAGCCGTGCTTGCGCCGCCGCGTCGGTCACGTCGAGAATGTCGCGCGTCGTGCCGGCGACGTCATGGCCGCGCGCCCGACCCTCCTCCAGCAGGGCCGCGCCGATGCCGCGTGACGCGCCGGTCACCAGCGCCCTGAGCGAGCGGCCCATCAGTTCGATTTGGCGCGCGGCCGGAACGGCAACGGCGCGATCGGGATGCCGTCCTCCAGGAGGGCGCGCACTTCCGCCCCGTTGGCCTCGCCATAGATGGCCCGGTCGGCCTCGGTGCCATGGATCGCGCGGGCCTCCTCGGCGAAGCGGCCCCCCACGTAGGTCGCCTCCGCCTCCACCTTCCTGCGGTAGGCGGCCAGCTTCGTCTCCGCCTCCGGCGCAGGCTCCGCCGACCCGCCGACCCCCGGCGCCATAAGCGCCTTGCCCACAAAGGCGTCGCCGCAGATCGCGCAGCTAAGCAGACCCCTGGCGGAAAGGACATCGAAGGCGGCCGCCGACTGGAACCAGCTCTCGAAGGCGTGGCCGTCCGAACATTTCAGCGCGTAGCGGATCATCTGATCTTCCTGTGGATCATGCCTCTATAAGGTAAGCAGTTTCGCGCGGCGCGCAAGCTGCCGGCCCTTGAAGCCCGTGGCGGTGCCGCTATCCTTCGCGGCATGCGCACCCCCCTCGCCCTCGTCCTCGCGACCGCCGCAGCCGCCACCGCCGCGGGGGCTTTCGAGTTCGAGGCGCTGGAGGGCGGAACGATCGATCTCGACGCGCTCAGGGGCCGCGCCGTCCTCGTGGTGAACACCGCGTCCCTCTGCGGCTTCACGCATCAATACGCCGGATTGCAGGCGCTGCAGGACCGCTACGGGGATCGCGGCCTCACCGTCGTGGGCGTGCCGTCCAACGACTTCCGCCAGGAGCTTGACGACGCCGCCGAGGTGGCCGAGTTCTGCGAGGTGAACTACGGGCTGACGATCCCGCTGGCGGCCATCACCCCCGTCACGGGTCCTGCGGCGCATCCCTTCTACGTCTGGCTTGCGGAGCGCGGGGCGGTGCCGCGGTGGAACTTCAACAAGGCGCTCCTGACGCCCGAGGGCGAACTCGTCGCCTTCGATGGCGCCGGCGTCGAGCCGCTGTCGCCGCGCCTGACCGGGGCCATCGAGGCCGTGCTGCCCTGACCCGTCTGCCGGGCCCGCTTCTCTTCGGCTCCGAGATCTATCGCGGCTCGAGCTACGGCAAGTGGCATCCTTTGCGCGTCCCCCGCGTCTCCACCGTCCTCGACCTCGCGCGCGCCATGGACTGGCTGCCGCGCGAGCGGTTCCGCACCTCGCCCCGCGCCAGGCCCGCCGCCCTCACCCTCTGGCACACCCCCGACTACATCGCGGCCCTGCAACGGGCGGAGGAGACGCAGGAGACCGATGCGGCCACGCGCGCCCGCCATGGCCTCGGCACCCTCTCGAACCCGCTCTTTCCCGAGATGTATCGCCGCCCCGCCACCGGCGCCGGCGCCTCGCTGCTGGCGGGAGAGTTGCTGGCGGAGGGCGGACGCATCCACAACCCCGGCGGCGGCACGCATCACGGGATGCCGGATGCGGCCTCCGGGTTCTGCTACCTCAACGACGCGGTGCTCGGCATCCTGTCGCTGCGCCGCGCGGGTGCGGCCCGCATCGCCTATGTCGACATCGACGCGCATCACATGGACGGGGTGGAGCACGCCTTCGCCGCCGACCCCGATACCCTCCTGATCTCGACGCATGAGGAGAGGCGCTGGCCCTTCACCGGCGCGCTGGAGGATGCCGGCGTGGGCCAGACGTTCAACCTGCCGCTGCCCCGTGGAACCAACGACAGCGAATTCGCGCTGGCCCGCGACCGCCTGATCCTGCCGGCCGTCGAGGCCTTCGCGCCCGACGCCATCGTGATGCAATGCGGTGCGGACGCGGTGGAGGAAGACCCGCTGTCGCGGCTCGCGCTGTCGAACAACGCGCATTTCGACACGCTCCGCGCGCTCCTGCCGCTGGCCCCGCGGTTCCTGCTCCTGGGCGGCGGCGGCTACAACCCCTGGTCGGTCGGGCGGCTCTGGTCCGGCAACTGGGCCGTCCTGTCCGGGCAGGACATCCCCGACCGTCTGCCGCCGGAGGCCGAAGCGGTGCTGCGCGGCCTGCGGTTCGACGGCAATTCACGCGGGCGCAACCCGCCGGAGCACTGGTTCACCACGATCCGCGACGCGCCGCGCCTGGGGCCGGTGCGCGCCGAGGTGGACGCCCGCGTCGCGCATCTGGCGGGGCGTATCGGGGCGATACCGCGTCCGTAGGATCGCCGCGTCCCGGTTTCAGCGCCGCTCGAACTCCGCCAGACGATCCCCGTCGAAGACGACGCCCGTGCCCGGCACGTCCGGAGCCACCGCCCTGCCGCCTTCCAGCACCAGCGGCCGGGTCGTGTAGCGGTCGATGGGAAAGCTGTGCACCTCGATCAGGCCCGGGTTCGACTGCGCCGAGACCAGCGAGACGTGGAGCTCCTGCATCCCGTGGCTGCAGACGGGCACGCCCATCCGCCGCGACAGGTCCGCCACCCGCAGCCATCCGGTGATCCCGCCGCAATTGCTCGCGTCCGGCTGGACGTAGGACAGCTCCGCCTGATCCGCGGCCATGGCGAACTCGTGGATCGTGTGCAGGTTCTCGCCCATGGCGAGCGGGCAGCCCGTGGCCGCATGGATGCGTGCATAACCTGCGTAGTCGTCGGGCAGGATCGGCTCCTCGAACCACAGGATGCCGAGGTCCATGAAGCCCTTCGCCGCCTCGATCGCCTCGGCTTCCGTCAGCGAATAGTTCGCGTCCACCATGAAGAAGCGATCCGCCCCGAGAAGATCGCGCACAGCCGTGGCCCGCACCATGTCGTCGTCGCGCCCGACCTTGATCTTCACGCCCTCGAAGCCGCGATCGAGGTAACCTTCCACGGAGCCGAGCAGCTTCGGCAGGTCGAACCCCAGATCGATGCCGCCCGCGTAGGCTTCGCAGCGGTCGGAGGCGCCGCCCGCCATCGTGACGAGGCTCTCGCCCGACATCTTGCCGCGAATATCCCAGAGGGCGATATCCACCGCGGAGATCGCGAAGGCGGCGATACCGCCGCGCGCGACGTAGTGCACATGCCACTGCATCGCGTCGTGCAGCGCTTCCGGCTCCGCCTCCCGCCCCACGATCCACGGGGCCAGATCGTCGCGGATCAGGGCGAGGATGGCGGTGCCGCCCCGGCCCCCGGTATAGGTGTAGCCCGTCCCCTCCACCCCGTCGGAGGTGCGGATTGTGCAGATCACGAGCTGGAAATGCGTGTGGTCGCCGTGCTTGGCATCCGACAGCACCTCGTCGAGAGGCACGTCGTAGAGACGTGCCTCCACCGAGGCGATCAGAGGTCCCGGCATTCGGGCACCGCCGTCCTGACCGTGCCGTCCCGGCACCACTGCGTGAGGTTCTCCACGACCAGGTCGCCCATCATCTGCCGCGTCTCGTGCGTGGCGGAGGCGACATGCGGCGTCAGGACGACGTTGTCCATCGCCTTCAGGGCGTCGGGGATCTTCGGCTCCTCCTCGAAGACGTCGAGGCCCGCGCCCGCGATGGTCCCGTCCTGCAAGGCCTTCACCAGTGCCGCCTCATCCACCACCGACCCGCGCGCGACATTGAAGAACAGCCCCTCCGCGCCGAGCGCCGAGAAGACCTCCGCGTTCACCATGTGCCGCGTCTCGGCGCCGCCCGGCGTGATCGCGACCAGCACCTCGACGGCTTCGGCCAGCGAGGCGGCGCTATCGTGATAGGTGTAGCCGACGTCCTTCTTCGAGCGCGAGTGGTAGTGGATCTCCGCATCGAAGGCGGCGCAGCGGTCGGCGATGGTCTGGCCGATGCGCCCCAGGCCCAGGATGCCGACGCGCCGCCCCTGCACAGAGCGGGTCAGCGGGAAGTTGCCTTCCGTCTCCCACTTGCCCGACCGCGCGTGCCGGTCCGACGGCAACAGCGCGCGGGAGACGGCGAGCCAGAGCATCACGAAGGTGTTGGCTACCTCGTCGTTGAGCACATCGGGGGTATGGCAGACGAGGATTCCCCGCGCCGCGAAGGCATCGGCATCGATCGCGTCGTAGCCGACCCCGTAGCTGGAGACGACCTTGAGGTTGGGCGTCGCCGTCTCCACGTCCCCCGGCACGCCCCAGTGACCGTTCGTCAGGATCGCCGGGTACTCCGCCCCGTTCGCCTCGAGGAAACCGGCCCGGTCGTCCTGGGCCAGCAGGATGTCGATGTCGAAGTGCGGCGACAACGCGTCGCGCATCCGGTCGGTGATGCCGCCGATCTGCAGAAGCCTGACCTTATCCATCGGCGCGCACCTCCTGCCGCTGACGGCCAAGGCCCTCGATCACCAGCTCCATCACGTCCCCCTCCTTGAGGTAGACAGCCTCCGGCTTGATGCCCATGCCGACGCCCGGCGGCGTGCCGGTGGTGATGATGTCGCCGGGATGCAGCGTCATCAACCCGCTCAGATGCGAGATGCACCGCGCGACCGAGAAGATCATCGTGGACGTCGTGCCGGTCTGCATCCGCTTGCCGTTCACGTCGCAGGACATCGACAGAGCCTGCGGGTCGGGCACCTCGTCGCGCGTCACCAGCCAGGGGCCGATGGGTCCGAAGGTGTCGCAGGATTTGCCCTTGGTCCACTGCCCCGAGAGCTTGGATTGGAAATGCCGCTCGGAGACGTCGTTGACGACACAATAGCCGGCCACGTAGTCGAGCGCCTCCGATTCGCTGACGTATTTGCAGGCCCTGCCGATCACCACGCCCAGCTCGACCTCCCAGTCGGTATGGGTCGAGCCGCGCGGCATCACCACGTCGTCGTCCGGGCCGACGATGGCGCTGGTCGCCTTGTGGAAGACGATCGGATGCTCGGGAATCTCGGCTCCGGTCTCGGCCGCGTGGTCGGAATAGTTAAGGCCGATGCAGAGAAACTTGCCCGTCCCCGTGATGCAGGGGCCGAAGCGGACCGGCGTATCGATCTTGGGCAGGGCCATCGGGTCGAGCTTGGACAGGATCTCGAGCGACTTGTCCGACAATACCTCGTGGCCGATGTCGTCGATCTCCGCCGAAAGGTCGCGCAGGTCGCCATTGTGGTCGATCAGGCCGGGCTTTTCGAGGCCCGGTTCACCGAAGCGGCAGAGTTTCATGGGGGATCTCCGTAGGTTGGTGCCGCCCGTCGGGCGGAGGTGTCGATATCGGTCGCATCCGGGCCTGGCGTGTCAATGATTGTCGCGCGCCACGCCCTTCCGGGCGGTGCCGCGGTAGGCGTCGGCGCCGCGCAGGGTCATGCCGTGGCTGAGCGGCTCCACTAGATCGCGGAAGATCTCCTGCCAGGGCGTCTGGCTCTGCGGCGTGAAGGCCCCGGTCGGCAAGGCCGCACGCCGCCGGTCCAGCTCCGCGTCCTCCACCAGCATGTCGGCGGTGCCCTTGCAGAGGTCGATGCGGATGCGGTCCCCCGTCGCCACCAACGCCAGCCCGCCGCCCGCCGCGGCCTCTGGCGAGGCGTTGAGGATGGAGGGTGAGCCCGAGGTGCCTGATTGCCGCCCGTCGCCGATGCAGGGCAGTTCACTGATGTCGCGCTTGATCAGGTAGGCGGGCGGGCGCATGTTCACCACCTCCGCCGCACCGGGATAGCCGATCGGACCGACGCCGCGCATGATGAGGATGCAGCTCTCATCGATTCCAAGGGCTTCGTCGTCGATCTTCAAGTGGTAATCCTCTGGCCCGTCGAACACCACGGCGCGCCCCTCGAAGGCCTCCGGGTCGTCCGGGTTCGACAGGTAGCGGGCGCGGAACTCGGGCGAGATGACGGAGGTCTTCATGATGGCGCTGTCGAAGAGGTTCCCCTTGAGGTTGAGAAAGCCCGCGTCCGCCAGCATCGGGGCGTCGATCGGCAGGATCACTTCGGGCAACTGGCTCGACAGCCCGTCGCAGTTCTCGCCCATTGTCCTGCCGTTCACCGTCATCGCGCCGGGATGCGGCAAGAGGCCGGCGGCCAGAAGCTGCCCCACCACCGCCGGCACGCCGCCCGCGTGATAGTAATCCTCGCCCAGATAGGCGCCCGCCGGTTGCAGGTTGACCACGAGCGGCACCCTGTGGCCCAGGTCCTGCCAGTCGTCGTTGTCGAGAGCCACGCCGAGATGCCGGGCGATCGCGTTCAGGTGGATCGGCGCGTTTGTCGAGCCGCCGATGGCGGAGTTCACGACGATGGCGTTCTCGAAAGCCTCCCGCGTCATCACATCCGACGGTTTCAGGTCGTCATGCACCATCTGCACGATGCGCTGGCCGGTGTGGTAGCTGATCTGGCCGCGCTGGCGGTAGGGCGCGGGGATGGCGGCAGCGCCGGGCAGTTGCATCCCGAGGGCTTCGGCGAGGCTGTTCATCGTCGTCGCCGTGCCCATCGTGTTGCAATAGCCGACCGACGGCGTGCTGGAGGCCACGATCTCCATGAAGGCCGCGTCGTCGATCTCGCCCGCCGCGTGCAGCTCCCGTGCCTTCCAGATGATGGTGCCCGAGCCGGTGCGGACACCCTTGAACCAGCCGTTGAGCATCGGCCCGACCGAGAGGGCGATGGCGGGGATGTCGACGGTCGCCGCGGCCATCAGCAACGCCGGTGTGGTCTTGTCGCAGCCGATCATCAGGACGACGCCGTCGAGGGGATAGCCGTTCAGCGTCTCGACGAGGCTCAAATAGGCGAGGTTGCGGTCCAGCGACGCCGTGGGCCGCTTGCCGGTCTCCTGGATCGGATGGACGGGCACCTCGAGCGGCACGCCGCCGACCGAGATGATGCCGTCGCGCACCCGCTTGGCCAGCTCGATATGGTGACGGTTGCAGGGGCTGAGATCGCTGCCGGTCTGGGCTATGGCGATGATCGGCTTGCCGCCCTGCAGCTCCTCCCGCGTCAGGCCGTAGTTCAGGTAGCGCTCGAGGTAGAGCGCCGTCATCTCGCGGTTGTCGGGGTTGTTGAACCAGAGCCTGGATCGCAGTTTCGACATGAACTTCGCCTCGTAAAATTCGGTTATTGGCCGGACCAGCCGCCATCGATCAGATGCGGATGGCCGGTGGTGAAGCCGCTTTCGTCGGAGCCGAGGTAAACCGCGAGCGCCGCGATCTCCGAGGCCGAGGCGATCCGGCCCATGGGCTGGCGCGCGACGAACTGGCGGCGGGCCTCGTCATAGCCGCCGACCGACTTGCCCAGCTCCTGCATCCGCGCGTCGAGGGACGGAGACTCCACGGTGCCCGGGCAGATGCAGTTGCAGCGGATGCCCTTGTCGATGAAGTCGCGGGCGACCGACTTCGTCAGGCCGATCACCGCGGCCTTGGTCGTGCCGTAGACGAAGCGGTTGGGGGCGGCGATCACCGACGAGCAGGCCGAGGACATGTTGACGATGCTGCCCCCGCCGCGCTCCAGCATCCCCGGAAGCGCGGCACGGATGGTGCGGAACATCGACCTCACGTTCAGATCGAAGGCGAACTCCCACTCCTCGTCGGTCGCGTCGAGGATTGTGCCGTGATGCACGAAGCCGGCGCAGTTGAAGAGGATGTCGGGTTTCGCGGCCGCCACGCCCGCGCGCACCGAGCCGTCGTCGCGGGCATCGAGCGTCATGGTCTCGCAGTCGAGTCCGGCCAGAAGATCGGCGTTCAGGTCGGTGGCGAAGACCTCGGCCCCCTCGGCGATGAACGCCTCGGCGGTGGCCCGGCCGATGCCCTGCCCGGCGGCGGTGACGAGGGCGCGCTTGCCCTGCAGACGGTTGCTCATCGGATCTCTCTCCTCGTGCGACTGGCTAGGTTGTTTCGGCCCCGAGCGCAAACGGGGAGCACAGGCCGGCGGGTCGCGCCCTTGCGCGGGCGGCGCCGGCCCCTCGCGCTCCGTTCGATCTTGCCTGCGCCAGGAGAGAGGAATGACGAACGGTTCACGCCGCGCCTCGTCTCGAGCGAAGTTGCAACAATAAGTTGTGGATTGATCTTCATGTCAGGTGTCGCGCCTGGTGGGCATGGATGGCTCCGCGCAGCGCGGCCTCGTCGCCCGCCAACGCCCCATCCACGATGGCCTGATGCTCGGCGATGATGGGGCGGAAATACCCCGGCGCGAACTCCGTCTCGAGACCGACGAGCTGCTGGCGGAACTGCATGTAGACGCGGGCATGGGTCTCGATCAGAAGCGGCATTGCGCAATCGGCGATCAGCGTCTCGTGGAAACTGCGCTCGGCGTCGGACCAAAGGCCGATATAGGGCGCCGACCCGGGGGAGCGCGCGATCTGGCTCTCGATGTGCAGGAGCGAATGGTGCGTCGCCGTCAGCCGGGATTCCCAGGCGAGGCCGCCGTTGCGCATCGACGCCACTGCCCCCTCCTGCTCCAGAAGGACCCGGAAGCGGGCGACGTCGGCGCGGCGCGCCACCGACACGCGCCGGGCGCGAAATCCGCGCTGCATCTCGAACTCGACGAGGCCGACCTTCGACAGTTGCAAGAGCACGTCGCGCACGGTGTTCGCCGAACATCCGTATTCGTGCTGCAGCGCCGACGGCATCAGCTTCGCCCCCGGCGCGAAGCCCGCGGTCATGAGCCGGCGCTGCAGGTCGGCGTAGATGTCGGGCGTGCCGATTCGGCCTTCCACCATGGCGATGCGGTCCCCCTCGGTCCACAATTTTGATATTCCTGTTAATATCGCACTGTCCAGCTATTTCGATTTTTCGTTTGCGCCGCGCGAAATCCTCGCTAACGTCCCCCGGCACACATCCCCGCGGACGGCCTCGAGGGGCGCGGGGCCGACAACACCCAGGGAGGACACCCATGAAGACGCTCGTGATCGCGCTTGCCGCCACCACCGCACTCACCGCCGCGGCCGCCACGGCCCAGCAGACGACGTTGCGGATCCAGTCACACTACAATCCCGAGCAGACCAGCGGTCAGCTCGCCCAGCAGTTCGTGGACAACGTCCAGGCGATGTCGAACGGCGAGATCGCGATCGAGATGTTCTTCTCCTCCTCGGTCGTCAAGACGGTGGAAACCTTCGACGCCGCCGCGACCGGCATTCTCGACTGCGACATGACGGGCGGCGCCTACCAGACCGGCAAGAACCCGGCCTTCCAGTTCGTCGGCGACATCATGGGCGGCTACGACACGCCCTATCAGCAGCTCTCCTGGCTCTACTATGGCGGCGGACTCGAGGCCGCGCAGGAGCTCTACAATGCCTACGACATGCAGCTCGTCGGCTGGTGGGTCTACGGGCAGGAGAGCCTGTCGTCCAACAAGCCCGTCGCCGGCATCGCCGACCTGCAGAACTGGAAGTTCCGCTCGCCGCCGGGGATGGAGACCAAGATCTTCGAGACGCTCGGCGCCTCGCCGGTCGTGATGGACTTCACCGAGGTGTTCACCGCGCTCGAGACCGGCATCATCGACGCGACGGACTACTCGGGCCTCGCCAACAACGAGAGCATCGGCCTCTACGACCTCGTCGGCTTTGCCACCTATCCCGGCTTCCACTCGATGCCGTCGGACCATTTGGCCTGCAACAAGGCCGTCTGGGATGCGATGCCCGAACATCATCGCGCGATCCTGTCGACCGCGATGGAGAGCCTGGCGCTGCGCACGGCGCTGCAGTTCGAGAAGCTGAACGCCGAGGCGGCGAGCCGGCTGCGCGACGCGGGCGTGACGTTGTCGGACTGGTCGGACGAGGACAAGCAGGCGTTCCGCGACGCGGCGCAGGCCACTTGGCCCGAGTTCGCCACGACGCCCGAGGCGGAGGCGCTGGTCGAAAGCCATCTCGCCTACCTCGGCGAACTGGGTCTCGTCTCCGACAAGTGATCCCAGCGGGTGCGGCGCCCCGGGGCCGCACCCTTCTTCGTTCCGACAGCGCGAGGTCCGCGATGGCCGCCAACCCGACCCCGGTGGAAACCGCAGCCGACGCGGGCTCCGCGATCTACGTCCCCCGCGCCGTCGAGATGCTGG
>JBBQDX010000038.1:0-20967 GCA_038320125.1 Rhodobacterales bacterium
TGGGCGCAATCCGTCCTTGCCATGGCACGCGGCCGCGGATGCAGACATCCGAATGCAATCCGCATCCTGGGCCGCGCCTGGCTCCGCGTTCTCCGGCGCGCCTGGCAGGATCGGAAACCATCCGATCCGCTTCTGTACGGCGCTTCTAAAGCCATAGGTTGACACAGGCTGGCTCATGCGGGGACCTTCCGGAGAAGCCTGCGGTAGTGGCCGAGATGCGCGCGGGCCATCGCGTCCACGTCGTCCGGCGGGCGGATGTTCTCGGAAAGGCGTCGGCAGAGGGCCGCGTCGGCGGCGGTCTCGATCGTCTCTGCGAGGGCGGCGGGGTCGCCGCGCGGAACGTGCAGGCCGGTCACGCCGTGCGCGACGGCTTCCGCCATGCCGCCGATGCCGGTGCAGATGACCGGACGCCTGGCGCGCTGCGCCTCGAGGATCACGAGCGGCGCATTCTCCCACCACGTCGACGGCACGACGACCCAGTCGGTCTGCGCCATCAATCCCGCCAGGTCGCCGCGGTCGTAGGGCCCGTGATGGTGCACCACGGGTGCTGCGCGCTCGACCGCCTCGGCGAAACGGCGGCGCTCGTCCGCCGCCGCCCAGGTGAAGCCGCCATGGACCGCGATCCGCAGCGTGCCGCCCCGGCGCGCGATCCGCGCCGCGGCGTCGAGCAGGACATGGATCCCCTTGTGTTCGGCAAGGTTGCCGAAGAAGGCGAACCGGTCGCCGCGCACGGGCGGCTCCCCCGTCTCCCCCGGCACGCCGTTGGCGACGATCGCGATGCGGCCCTCGTCCAGCCCCCAGGCCGCATATCGGGCCTTCAGGAATCGGCTCGGGGCGATGAAGAGATCGACCTGTGACAGGACCGACTTCAGACGCGCCTCCCGCAGGGCATGGCGGGCCACCGAGAGCTGCGGCAGGCAGGTCCGGCACCCGCCCGGCGAGACCCCGTGGCAAAGCGCCCCCTCCCCGGTCACCATCAGGCCATCGCGCGCGCAGATCGGCTGGAAGTCGTGCAGCGTCAGGACGATCCGGGCTTGCGGACGATATGCGCGGATCGCATGCACCGCATCGGCGCCGATGCGGTCGAGGCCGTGCAGATGCACGATATCGGGGCGGACGTCGGCGAGAAGCCGGGAGAGCGACGCGACCCAAGCCGGCCCGTCGGCGCGCGTCATCGAGAAAGCGTCGTAGGCCCCGGTGCGGAGCAGGAAATCCCCGCCGAAGGCCTCGAGCGCGCCCGGCTCCGCCTCGGGGCGCGACAGCGACGTGGAGGCCGCGACCAGCGTCGCCGTGGCGCCAAGGCGCCTCAGCCCGGTCGTCAGGTCGTGGGCGATCCATTCGGTGCCGCCGCTAGTGAAGGCGGGGTGGTCGTGCACGATCTGGAGGATCCGCGGATCAGACATGGCGCGCCCCCGCGATCCGCCCGGCCACGACCGCCTCGACGGCGCGGACCAGCGCGTCGGGGACGCAATCCTCATAGGTCACGAACCCGTCGCCGCTAACACCGGCGATGGCGAGGCGGGCCGTCGCGCGGAGGTCCGCGAGGACGCCCGGCAGCATCGGTCGACAGGCCAGCAGAAGGGACATTGCCGCGGGATCGAGGCCGACGATGTAGCCGCCCGCATCGCCGGCCCCCGGATGGCGGACCTCGGCCGTGACGGCGCGCGCGGTGGCGCGCGCCGCGATCCGTCGGCGCCACGCGGCAAGCCAGCCCCGACGGCCGGGAAGGGTTCCCGGACCGAGGGCGACGGCCCGCGGCGCGCGAACCGACCAGAGCGCGGCGCGCAGACATTCGCTCGGCAGCGCCTGCGGCGCCGCGGAGACGACGCGCAGGCCGATGCGGTGCACGGCGCTCAGGACCTCGGCGGCGTCCCGGACCATCCGTGTCGCCGGTCCGTCGCGATGGTGCACGACGATCTCGACCGCCCGGCCACCGGCCTCGGCCATCACCGAGGCGACGACGGCATGCAGGTATTCGGGCGCCGACCCCGCCGCGATCACCACCGCGATCCCGGGAGCGGGCGGGATCTGCCCGAACTCGGTGAGACGGTGCCGCCAGTGCGGTCTTGCACTCATTGCCGCAGGCATGGCCCGGGCAAGCGGCACCGCCGCCACGTCCAGCGGCAGGCCCCGGAACACCTCGGGCAGAAGATCGCCCGCAGCGGAGGCGGTCGCCGGGGTCGCGGCGCCGAGCCTGCCGGACCGGTAGAGTGGCGCGATCGTCGCCGCCCCGGCGGTGCCGGTGACGCCCGCGGCGAGCCCGACCACCACGGCCCCGTGCCGGGAATGCCATTCGAGACGATCGCAGGGAAGGTCGACATGCGCGCGCTGCATCCGAAGCCGGACAGCGGACAGAAGGCCGCGCGGGTCGTCCACACCGATCATGTAGAGCAGCCCCGCGGGCGATCGGGAGAGATGCAGCACCCGCGCGACCGGCTCCGCCGCCCGGGGGCACGAGAGCTCGCCCCGCAGGATCGCGACGTCCGCCTCGGTCGCGCAGAGACGCTCGACGAAGGCGAGGGCCTCCCCGCGGACCTCGGGGCCGCGTTTCGCGAGCCAGCCCGCCAGCGGTCGTGGGGCGACGTCGCCCCCCATGCCGAGGCACAGGAGCGTCTGCCCGAGGGCGAGGAAGCCCGCCTTCTGCGGAAGCGGTCGGGCGACCATGAAATGCAGCAGCCGGCAGCCGTCGACGACTTCCGTGGTCGCGGTGAACCCCGTGACCCGCTGCGTCCGCCCGTTCGCCAGCAAAGTCACGGCGCCAAGCGGTGGCAGCTCGAGATCGACGGGTAGGCGCCAGGACAGGACCCAGGCACGACGGCCCACGGGGCTGCGCGCCGCGAGCGGAACCTGTTCCCCGAGCCTCTCGACGAGCTGGTCCACCAACGCGCCGAAGTCGCCGATCTCGCCGTTACCGAAAAGCGAGGCGCCGGTGGTCAGCAGCAGCTTCAGCAGCCGCAGGCTTCCCGCCCGGTCGAGACCGGCGAGAAGGGCGGCGGGATCGGCGAGCGGCGACTGGAGGGCGAGGGGATCGACCGCCGCGAGGACCGCGCCGCTGCCCGACAGCGTCAGCGCGCGACGGCAGAGCGCCTCCGCCGGCTGCGACATCAGGACGACATGGCGCGCGTCGCCATTGGTCAGCGTGAGGCGCGTGGCGGCGACCGGTCCGTCTATGGAACGGCCGTCGAGCGCCGCCGACAGGCGCTGCCGGCCGGGGAGCGTCGGCGCCTCGGCATCGAAGAAGACCGCGGAGCGCGACGCGGAGAGCGGAACGATCCCCGCCGGGCGCGCGGCCGCGGCCGGAGGCTCCGTCGCTGGCGGACAAGCTGCGTGAACCAACATTCGGGAGCACCGGTAAATTGCTGCGGGGTATGCGGCCGGTCCGATCCGCCCAGGATCGTCCCGACCGCACCGAGGGCGTCACATCCGTCAGACGAACATCCGTCAGACGATCGTGAAGAACTTCTCGGGATCGGCCGCGATATCGTCGTAGGAGACGCCCTTCAGCAGGATGCTGTCGCCCTGCTCGAAATCGATGAGCGTTCCCGCCGCGCCGAGGTCGATCGCGAAATCGGCGACGTCGGCCGCGCTTGCGAGGTTCAGCCCGTCGAGCGTGCCGGCGATCTGCAGCAGGTCGCCTTCCGAGAAGTCCATGACGACATCGCCGCCGCCGGAGAACACGAAGAGATCGTCCCCCGCCCCGCCGAACAGGACGTCGTCGCCGGCACCGCCGTCGATCACGTCGTCTCCGTCGCCGCCATAGAGCACGTCGTCGCCCGCGCCGCCGAACAGGGCATCGTTGCCGGACCCCCCCTGCAGCGCGTCGTCGCCGCTTCCGCCATCGACGGTGTCGTTCCCGGAGCCGCCGACCAGCAGGTCGTCGCCCTCGCCGCCGGCCATGGCGTCGTTGCCCGCCCCGCCCAGAACGGTGTCGGCACCGTCGTCCCCGGCGAGCTCGTCGTCGCCCGATCCACCGAGGATCAGGTCGTCGCCCTCGCCGCCGCCGATCTCGTCGTCCCCGGATCCGCCGTTGAGCATGTCCGCTCCGCGGCCGCCGCCGATGATATCGTCACCCGAGCCGGCGACCACGGTGTCGTCGCCATCCCCCGACTCTATGAAGTCGCCGGTCGACGTGCCGAACACGAAATCGTTGAATGCACCGCCTGGAATTGTAGCCACCTGAAATCCTCCGAAAAACCAGCCCCGCCCCGTCGTCCGGTTTCTGCGGCGCAAAACCTTACCGAAATCCTAATGCGGTCGAGCGCCATTCGGCGAAATCATCCGAAAAGAGACGCTCATTTTTGAGAAATGAGCGCCGCATATTCGGCAAGGGCGACTGCCGGGTTAAGGACTCGGCAAGGAGTCTTGACGATCAATCGGCGGTGTCGGGGCGGCTGCTTCGCGGAACACCGTTATTACCGGGCCGATCCTCGGGATCGTCAGTCGTCGCGAAGCATTTTTATTGGAACTGGAAAAGACCATTATGAACACATCGATGTTTCCGGACCTGGGCGACGAGCCGGGAAGCGCATCCTCCGGGCTCGAGCCTGCGACCGCCGAAGCCGCGGCGCGCCCGGTGGCCTTGGCCGCAGGGCAGAGCGGGCCGACCGGATCGCAATCCGGGGACGATCTTCCCGGAAGCGGCATCTCGGATCAGGTCGCGGGACGGGGCGGCAGCGATGACTTGAGGGACGATGGAGACGATCTTCGCGTGGCCGGCGCGGGTATCGGCTTCCTGCGGGGCGGCGACGGATCCGATACCCTCCTGGGCGGCGCCGGGTCCGACGTCCTGATCGGCGATGCCGGACACGACACGCTGCACGGCGGCGGCGGATCGAACCTTCTTCTGGGCGGCGCGGGCGATGATCTCCTCGACGTCCGCTGGTCGACCTCCGACAAGAGCGGCGAGGACTTCGGCCTCTGGCGGGATGAAAAGGTCGCCTCCACGGACGAAATGTATGGCGGCGCCGGCAACGACACTCTGGAAGGCTCGTTCGGCACCGACATCCTATACGGCGAAAAGGGCGACGATTCCCTGCGCGGCCAGGACGGCGACGACCGCCTGTTCGGCGGTGCCGGCGCCGACACCTTGCGCGGGGACGGCGGGGCCGACCGGCTCGAAGGCGGCAAGGGTGACGACGTGATCTGGGGCGGGTCCGGCGACGACATCCTGAAGGGCGGCGCCGGGAACGACGTTCTGCGCGGCGATGCCGGCGCGGACCGGATCTTCGGCGGCGGCGGCCGGGACGTCCTCTGGGGCGGGTCCGCCGCCGACACGATCCGGGCCGGTGCCGGCGACGACTACGTCGATGGCGGCCACGGCGATGACACGATCTTTCTCGGCGACGGCGACGATTTCGTGGCGGCCATCGATGATCTGGGGCGCGGCGACGACGTGATCTATGGCGAGCGGGGCAACGACTGGATCCACGGCGGCCGCCACGACGACCGGATCGACGGCGGCGAGGGCGACGACAGGCTCAACGGCGGGGCCGGCACCGATATTCTCACCGGCGGTGCAGGCTCGGACATCTTCGAGTTCCGCAGCCAGCACGGAAACGATGTGATCACGGACTTCACCGCCGAGGACGAGCTGCACATCACGATGCGGATCAACGGCCTCGCCGATCCGGACGCCGAGGCGCTCGCAGCCCGCATGTCCGCCTTCAACGGCGACACCTTTCTCGATCTGGGGGAAGACAACTCGATCCTCTTCGTCGGACTCGACCCCGAGGCCCTCGGGGCAATCCTCCAGACCAACCTGCACTATCTCTAAGGTCGATATGCGTGCTCTAGTATCGGGTGCCGCCGGCTATGTCGGCAGCGCCTGTTTTCCGCCATTTCCGCCGCAATTCCATCGAGGCCTTCGTTCCGGACGATCCGAGCGAGAGCCATGCAGGCGCCGTGGAGAGCGACAGGCTGGAGGTCGCCGACATCCGCCGCCGTGGCCAAGGTGCTGCGCCGCCGGCGCATCGCCCACGTCCTCCACTTCACGTCGCCGATCCCGGTCCCCGGCTTGATCGCGGACCCGTCCGGCGACGGGTCGGTCAATGTCGACGGGTCGCGCAGCCCGTTCGAGGCGATGCGGTCCGAGGGCTTGCGGCGGATCGTCTTTTTGTCCACCGCCGCCGTCCATACGCACGGCTTCGACCGCCCGATACGCGAGGACGACCGGATCGCCCCGGCGACGCCTTGCGGAACCTCTAAACCGGCCGTCGAACACCTCCTGCAAGGCTACGCGAAAGCCTGTGGGATGGGGGCGACCGCCCTGCGCTACGTCAATGCGGCGGGGGCCGATCTCGACGGGCGGCGCGGCGAAGCGTATCGCGCGGAGACCCACGCGATACCGCCGGTGATCGAGGCCGCACTCGGGCTGCGGCGCCCGCTTCGATTCTCCATGGCGGCGATCGGGACACGCCGGATGGCTCCTGCATCCGGGACGTCGTCTCCGGGGTCGATCTTTCCAACGCGCATCTGCGCGCGCTCCACAAGGTGAGGCCGGGCGCGTTCCGCCGGTACAACCTCGGCTCGGGCACCGGCACCGAATAGCGGGCAACCCCGGTCGTAGGCGACGCTCCGTTACCCCCTGACGCAGCACCCGACGCCTCCGGGCCGCCCGAGTTGGACGGCGGCTTGGGGCACGAACGGATCGAGAGACGCGCCGTCCGCACCGCTTTCGCAGGGTTTGGCGGCAAACGGTCCGGGCGCGCGTCGATTGTCGCCCGACCCGCATGATGGACACCGGGCGAGCGTCGACTGTCGTCCCGCCTCCGACGATCTCGCCCCCAGTGCCGAACCTCTGCGGTGCGGCGAATGAACCCCTCCCGGGCATCCGGGGATGGTGAGAGGAGCGCTTCGCCAGTCGGCTTAAAGAGCTTCGGCGCCGACGCGCACCCGCCCGACGCAGCGCTCGCCCGCGCCACCTCTGTCGCGGCACTGCGGTGAGCGCCGCCGAAGCCGTCGTCCGCTCCCGGCCGATGCACCTCCCGCTCGGAAATCGCCGCGCAGCACGCCGGCTTCTCGGCCGCGGCGGCATGGACCCCGCCGATGGGCGCGAAGCCTGCGATTGAGCAGGCACGGCCCGCAGAACGCGCGACCCCCCTTTTGGGGACTGCATCCACCGAGGTGGCCTGCGCCTGGCCGGACCCCCGACCACGTCGCACGCGCATCCTCCTGCGGGGCGATCGCCTTTGCGGTCGACTCCATCGTGCCGGCGGCTCAAGGCCACCGCCACATCGCAACCACCTCCACCGCCGGATTGCCGCCGACCGAGGCCGCAGCCCAAGGCCGGGCGATCCGGGAGCGCAACAGCCGCATCAACCGCCACAGGCTGCAACCGCACCCCCTCCAACCGGGTGCGCAACACGCGATCGTTCCGGCGGATGACCGGGGCAATGGCGCTCAGAACCCTCACGCCGACCTTCGCCGGCGCGATCCGGACGCTCCTGCAATGGACGCTCCACTCCTGCCGCAGGGAGGTGCAGAACGAGCACGGCCCATTCAACCCATGCGCTCCCTCGCCGGCGCATCGGTGGCCGCGGCGGGCGAAACCGCGGCGGCGGGCGCGCGCCACCACCGCCCGCCCCTGCGAATGCTGGCGACCGGGCCCGACAGACATCCTCCGCCCGCCATCGACGGCGAGCGCCCGCGGCCGCCGCCCCTGATAGCCACCCCGCGCTCCACCGGATCCGCCTCCGGGGAGACCCGCGCCATCGACACAGCACCCAACGCGCCGAGGACGGGCGGGACCGGCTCCTGCGCATCCCCGGCCGCGGGTTCCACCCGATGTCGCGACCGGACAGGCCCACCCGCCTGCTGCCCGACATCGACCGCCCCCCGGTGCAGAAGAGCTGGTCTGCACCGCATCCTCCCGGCCATCGCCACCGGGTTTTCCGCCCCGGCACAGGCACAGGGGCTCCAGTGCCCTGGCCCCGCAGCCCCGGAGGGCCAACGGCGGAGGGGTGGGTCATCGCCGCCGCTTCACGCCCCTCGCCATCGATCTCCCGGTGCGTAGCCTGCCCGCCGCGGTCCTTCCTGTCAGGATGGTGGAGGCGACAGGGCGCCGGAGCGACCCTCGCGGCCAACGGAAGGCGCACCTCCCGCAACGCGCGATCAATTCGCCGTCAGGGCAACCGGATCGATCGCCGCCGACCACGCCGGACGGCCGATGCCGGTCCCCGTCGGCCCGCACCCCGTCAGTCGACGTTGCCGGCGTAGTCGGCGGCCGGCTTGCGGACCCAGGTCACCTCCATCTCCACCTTCGCCGCGCTCAGCAGGTTCATCACCGGACACCGGTGCTCGACGTTCCGGCACAGCTTGCGGAAGCGGTCCTCGGGTTCGTCGGTGAAGACGGTGATCTCCAGCTTGCCGCTTTCGAAGTAGGGCCGGATGCCGGGGACGCCCTTGGGGCCGCGCACGTCGATCTGGCTCTCGCAGGTGAAATCGACGCTGGCATAGGCGAACGTCATCGCGGTCGCCACGACGTTGATGATGACGCTGTCGCAGCCGACCAGCGCCACCAGCACGGTTTCCAGCGGGCTGGCCGCGGTGTTCGTGCCGCCCAGCGATGCGGGTTCGTCGGTGTAGACGGGATCGAAGTCGCGCACCCTGATCTTCGTGCGGGTGCCCGCGGCATTGGTCGCGCTGACGTGCCGGATGCCGATCTTGCGGGTCTTCGGATCGATGCTGGGTTCGAGGATGTCGTCGTCGGTCATGGCCGATCTCCTGTCGGTGTGGGTCAGTTCAGTCCGGTCAGAACTCTGGTCGGTGCATCGCCGCGCAGCACGGCGAAGAGCGCCAGCGCGACGGCAAGCACGGCCGCGCCGTAGATCGCCCCGGTCCACCACCGCATCCCGGCCCGCGCGAACAGCATCCAGGCCAGAAGTGCTACGGTGGGCAGGGTGAATCCCAGCACCCGGATAGCCGCCGCGTAGAGGACCAGCGCGACCAGGATGACCGGTTCGGAGAAGGCCGGATCGCGCAGCCTGCGGTCGTCGCGGATCGCCCGGTAGAGCAGGAACAGCGCCAGCGGCAGGCCGGGCAGCAGCGCGGGCGCGGGCATCAGCCGGGACGTCGGGTTGAAGCCCGGCATCTCGGTCAGGGCCCAGGCGAAGGCAACCGACACGGCCGCGGCGAGGATCAGGTCGATCAGGGGATGCTTCGACGCCGCTTTCCGCGACTCGGGCGCCGATCCGGGCGCCGGGGCGGCTGCCACGGCCCCGGTCGCGCGCCGGTCGCGCAGGGCGCGCCACAGGCGCAGTGCCAGCGGCAGCGCGATGAGGGAGGCGATGATCAGCACGCCGGGGCGCAGGAGCCAGGGCCAGCCGTGGATCTGGTTGGTCAGCCAGAAACACTGCTCCATCGGCTTGGCCAGAACGAAGCCGACGAGGGCGGGCGCGCGGGGCCAGCCGGCGTGCTTCATGGCCCATCCGAGCGCGCCCATGGCGAAGAGCAGGAAGATGTCGCCCATGGTGCCGGTCGCCTGATAGGCGCCGATCACCATGATCAGGATGAGCGGCGCGGCGATGATGCCGAAGGGGATCCGCGTCAGCCGCGCCAGCAGCGGGGTGACGGCGAAACACAGCCCCGCGCCCACGACGGACGACAAGGCGACGCTCCAGACGATGAGAAACATCAGGTCCGGGTTCTCCGAGATCATGCGCGGCCCCGGATAATAGCCGAAGGAGAACAGCGCCCCGAGGAAGATCGCCGCCGCCGGCCCGCCGGGCACGCTGAAAAGCAGCGTCGGCACCAGGTCCGAGATCACGGTGGCGTTGTTCGCCCCCTCGGAGGCGGCGATGCCGCGGATCTCGCCCTTGCCGAAGCGCGACTTTTCCCGGGTCGAGCGGATCGCGTGCCCATAGGCGACTTAGGTCGAGGCCGACGCGCCCACGGCCGGGACGAACCCGCCGAAGACGCCGATCACCGAGGTGCGGAGCACCAGCCAGCGGTGCTTCCAGAACTCGGTGAAGCCGCCGCGGCAGTTCGACACGGCGATCGGGATGTGGGAGATGCCGCCGCCCATGGCCAGCATGGAGATCGCCTCGGCCACGCCGAACAGCCCGAGGGCGACGATCGTCAGCGAGAACCCGTCCAGCAGGTAGACCTGCCCGAAGGTGAAGCGGAAGCCCGCCGCCGCCGACGCCGGGCCGACCACATCGAGAAACAGCCCGAGGCAGGCGGCGGCCAGTCCCTTGGCGAGGTCGTCGCCGATCATCGAACTGGCGAAGACGAGGCCCACCAGCGCGAACATGAACAGCTCCGGCGTGCCCAGCAGCAGCACGATCGGCCCGGCGACGGGGATCGCGACGAGGAGGATCAGCGCGCCCATGAGCCCGCCCACCATGGACGCGAGGAAGCCGACCGACAGCGCCTGCGCCGCCTCGCCCTGCCGCGCGAGGGCGTGCCCCTCGATCGCGGTGGGCACCGAGGCGGGCGATCCGGGCGCCCCCAGCAGGACGGAGGTGATCGTGTCGGAGGTATAGAGGATGGAGACCGCGCCCAGCAGCATGGCCAGGCCGGTGAAATCGTCCATGTAGTAGATGAACGGCAGCAGGATCGACACCGCCGCCACCCCGCCCAGGCCGGGAAGCATCCCGAAGACGCCCCCCACCAGCATCCCCGCGAAGAGAGCCAGCATCCTGTAGGGATCGAGAAGCGCCTGGAGTGCCGTGAGCGCGTGTTCGAGCATCGGGGGGTCCCCTGCCTGGGCTCCACGGGCGGCGACGGAAGGTCCGCCCGCCGCATCCCGTGGCGGCCGTCAGAAACTGACGCCGTATTTGGTCGCCAGCAGGTCGCGCAGGTAGGTCTTCACCACGTCGGACGGCGACAGCGCCGTCCGGATCGCCATCTCGGTGGCCGGCCCCGCGCTCAGGCGCGCGCCGTTGGTCACCTCCTGGCTCTCCTCCTGGAACTCCGGGTCGGCGTTGATGGCCTCGACCGCCTGGGCATAGGCGTCCAGCGCCTCCTGCGGGGCGTCGGGATGAAGGTATCCGGTCAGCCCGTAGGCATAGGTGACCGAGGCGATGGCCGAAAAGGCGTCCCATTCGATGCCCGACGGAGGCGTGCCGTTGATCTGCTCGTGGACCTCGTAGACCGACGGCAGATCGGGCGCGAGCGGGTCGCGCAGGGTCAGCGCGCCCTCCGCGTCCGGCGCGCCGCCGGTCCACAGGGGCACCGCATTGCCATCCTCGACCGAGGGCACGACCTGGGTCAGCCAGACCGGGGTGAACTGGTAGTCGATGTTGACCTCGCCCTGCTCGAACGCGAGGCGCACCCGTCCGCGCCCCGTGAACCCCATGACGGATTTGACGTCGAGCCCCAGCACCTCGAACGACAGAAGCCCCGGCAGGTTCGATGCGGTGGCCGCGATGCCGCCGTAGATCAGCGGCGTTTCCGCCTCCCTGATGCCGGCGGCCGAGGTCACGCCGGTGGAGGGCGCCACATAGGCGACCGCGCCGAACGGATGGCTGTAGGCGACGCGGTAATCGGCGAGCCGGTATTCCACCCCCTCCTGCCCCAGAACGAAGGGGTTGGCGGTGGAGGACGTGGTGAAGAGCACGGTTGTGCCGTCGGCATTCGCGTTCTGCTCGAACCAGTTGGCGCCCAGGATCGACCCGCCGCCGGGGCGGTCCACCACGTTCACGGCGGGATTGCCGGGCAGATGCTTTTCGAGGAACGGCTCGAGGAACCTGGCCGAGACGAAGGTCGCGTCCCCCGGGCCGAGGGGCACCACCACGTCGATGGTCTTGCCCGCGAAATAGCCGTCCTGCGCCATCGCCCCCGATGTGCCGGCCGCCAGCGCCAGCAGGGCGGCGGTGGCCAGTCTCGTCTTGGTCGCGCCAGTGGTCGTCATCGTCTTCTCCTCCCGGAGTTGGTTGCGACAGGTCAGCCGAGCGTGTTCGTCAGCTCCCCCATCCCGGTGATCCGGACGGTCATCCGATCGCCCGTCTGCAGGTATCTCGGCGGCGTGAAGCCGATGCCGACGCCCGCCGGCGTGCCCGTGGCGACGATGTCGCCGGGCAGCGGCGTCATGGTGCGCGACAGGGTCTCGATCAGGCAGGGAATGTCGAAGATGAGGCCGGCGAGCCGCGCGTCTTGGCGGACCTCGCCGTTGACCTCGGTCTGCAGGCGCAGCGCGGTCACGTCGCCGACCTCGCCCGCGGTGACGATGAAGGGGCCCATGGGGCAGAAGGTGTGGATCCCCTTGCCGATCACCCACTGGCCGTGATGGCACTGCAACTCGCGCGAGGTGACGTCGTTCATGACCACGTAGCCGAACACATGGTCGAGGGCCACGTCGCGGCCGACCCCGAACGCGCGCATGCCGATCACCACGCCGAGCTCCCCCTCGTAGCCGACGGTGGCGGTGGGATCGAGCGATCCGCGCACCACGGTGTCCGGACCGATCACCGAGGTGGTGGCCTTGGTGAAGATGATCAGCGCCGTCGGAACCGCCTCGCGGCTCGACGAATCGAAGCCGCTGGAATGGAACTCGTCGGCATGGGCGCGGTAGTTCTTGCCGACGCAGAAGATGTCGCGGCGCGGCTCCGGGATCGGGGCCAGCAAGGTGACACCGGCCAGCGCCACGCGGCGGGCGCCGCCCCGTCCGGCCCAGGCGGCGGTCGATCCGCTCCGGACCAGCGCATCGACGGCCCCCATCGCACCGTCGCCCTCGGCGCAGACGATGATGTCGTCGCCATCGACGAAGCCGGCGCCGATCCTGCCTTGGGTCGAGAATGTCACCAGCTTCATTTTGATCGACACTTTTCTATTTCAGCGATAGATTGGCTCTGCGTAGAGAAAACCAACCTGTCAAACCCCAAAACCTCCCGGCCCCCGCAAAACCTCCCGGCCCAAAGCTACGCCGAAGCGCAAGGACCCCCATGTCGTCTCTCCCCCCCGGCGCGGCCTCCGAGCGCCCCACCCCGCTCGACTCGGGCAATACCCTGACCGAGGATGCCTATCGCGCGCTGCGCCGGGACATCCTGCGCGGGGTGCGCCAGCCGGGCGAGCGGTTGCGCATCGAACGTCTGCGCGGGCTCTACGGCATCGGTCCCACGCCCCTGCGCGAGGCGCTCCAGAAGCTCGGGGCCGAGCAACTCGTCACGGTCGAGGGCAACCGCGGCTTCACGGTCGCCCCGCTGGACTTCGCCGATTTCGACGACCTGAACACGGCCCGCAGCGCGGTGGAATCCGCGGCCCTGCGCCTCTCCCTCACCCATGGCCGCGACGCCTGGGAGGCGGGCGTCGTCGCCGCCGCCTACCTCTTGCGCAAGGAGGACCGCGCCCTCCATGCAAGCAGCGCCGGGGTTCCGGATGCCTGGGAAGCCGCGAACCGGGCCTTTCATGCCGCCACGGTGGCCGCCTGCGGCTCGACCTGGCTTCTGCGGGTCCGCGAGGGGTTGCACGACCAGTCCGAACGCTACCGCCGGGCGTCGGTCTATCAGAGACAGGGCTCGCGCGATCTGGCGCGCGAACATGCCGAGATCGCCGAGGCCGTTCTGGCGCGCGAGATCGCCCGCGCCTGCCGCCTGGTCGATGATCATTTCGCCCTGACCGCCACCAGCCTGTCGCGCGCCACCCCGACCGACCGCAAACCCCGTGAGCCCCCGGCCGATCGAGCCAGTCCTGCAAATCTGCACGATCCGCATTGACGGACCCCCCCGCCCCGGCCTCCTGGTGGGGGGCCAGGTGGTGGGGGCCTACTGGTGGAGCGCCAGGTGATCGACCTCTTCGCCGCCGACCCAAACCAGCCCCAGTGGCGCAGCGTCACCGACCTGATCCGCGGCGCGGACGACGCCCTGCGCGGGCTCGACGATCTGGCGAGGACGGCACCGGTCCATGCGCGCCACGACGCGGCGGTTGTGGATTTCGGACCGCCGGTGATGCCGTCCACGGTGCTCTGTTCGGGCAGCAACTCCAGCGCCCAGAACGCGGAGAAGGCGGCATCGCCGGTCTGCGGGGCCGAACCCGAGTTCTTCCTCAAGACCGCCGACTGCGTGATCGGGCCGGGCGACGCCATCGTCGCCGACATGCGTCTGACCTCGAGGCTCGATTGCGAGACCGAACTGGCCATCGTCATCGGACGGCCGGGGCGCCACATCGCGGTCGAGCGCGCGCTCGACCACGTGTTCGGCTATACCGTCGCCAACGACGTCACCGCCCGCGACCGGCAGGTCCGGCGCACCCCCGAAGGGGTCACCTGGTACGAGCTGGGGCGCGGCAAGGCCTTCGACGCCAGCCTGCCGCTCGGCCCGGCGATCGCCCTCGCCCGCGACATTCCCGATCCCGCCGCGCTGACCCTGACCACGCGCATCGACGGCGATCTGCGGCAGAGTTCCGGCACCGGCGACATGATCTGGTCCTGCGCCGAGCCGATCCACTTCTTCTCCATCAACTTCACCCTGAAGCCCGGAATGGTGATCCTGACGGGCACCCCCGCCGGCACCGCCTGGTCGGTGGACGCGGATCTGGGCGGCACCTGGACGCCAGGCCCGGGGCTGGTGCGCGCCACCGGCTATTGCCAGCCCGGGGACATCGTCGAATGCGAAGTGTCCGGGATCGGCGTCCTGCGCAACACCGTGGTCGCCGGCCGCGATTGACCGCGACGCGACAGACCGGCCGGAGCCGACGCCGGCACGCGATTGGGCGCGCAGCCGCCCGTGATCCGCGACCTGCCGGCAGGCCCGACAGGGGCCGCCGGACCTGCGCGGTTTCTCGCTCGCCCGCGGCCGCATGGCTGGCGATCGAAGCCGTTTTCGCTTAACCTAGCGTCGCCAATGACGCGCCGGGAGAAGAGATGCAGGTTCGGACCGGGACCGCGCCCGAGCATATGGATGGCGACAGCGAGGACTCGGAGCGCCAGGCGATTCGGGATCTGATGGATCCTGTCGCGCTCGAAGCGCGTCTGGTGATTGCCCGGGCCCGCCGCGCGGAAGTCCTGGCTGCAAGAGCCGAGGGCGCACCGACCAAACGAGACGCACGGCGCACATTCGGTTCGAGCGCAGAAGCCCTGCTCGAAGCGTCGATTCCGCCTGCGGGCGTGCGTGCCGCGGGACCAGAGTTGGACAACGATCTATTGTCACTCCCGCTCGCGGCGCGCGTGCGACCGGTGGCGGCGCCTGCGGAGCCGGACGCGGACGCGGCTCCGATCACGGTTCCGCTCGCGGCGCATCGTTCGATGGCCCTGTTCCACAATCCGGCCCGCCGGATGCCGGTGCATCCGGAGCCCGCGCCCGACGCGATCCAGACCTTCGCCACGACCCACGACGCACCCTATGACGGGCGGTCCCGAAAACGGCGATCCGCCCTGCTGGTCGCCGCGGTTCTGCTGACGGGCGCAGCCCTCGGAGCCGCATCCACCGTGATGCTGCAGTTTCAGGGCTGGCAGATCGCTATCCTGCCACCGGCGACCGAGGACGGCCCGGCGCAGGCCACGACCCCGGAGGCCCTGCCTGCGCCGGTCGAGACGACCGCTGCGGATCCGTCCGTGGCGCCGCCGTCCGAGGAGCCCGATGCCCTCGCCTCCGGCTCGACGGGGGCGGAGGCAAGCGTCGCCCCGCCGCTGGTCGGTCAGGACAGTCGCATCGCATTCCCGAGCATCGCCGCCGTCGAGGATCTCTCGCCCGCGACAGTCGATCCGCCCGCGGCCGGGCAACCGGTCCGAACGGGCGCGCTGCCCTCCCTGACGCCGGCGAACCCGCCCGAGACGCCGGACGCGCAGCTTGCCGGCCTGCTTCAGCCGGCTCCAGCCCCGCTGGTCATGAAATCCCTGCAGGCGCTTTCCTTCAACATGGGCGCGCCCGCGGCTCCCCCGATGCCCCGCGCCGCCGAACCCGTGCCGCCCCTCGTCACCGCCAGCACGACCGACATGGCGTCGCTCCCGCCGATGCCGCAGAGCGACGCCGCTCCATCGCCTCCGCCGCTCGCGGAACCTGCGGAACCGACCCCCACGGAACGCGCCGCACCGACCGCCGTGGAACTGGAACCTGTGGAACCGACCCCCGCGGAACCTGCGGAACCGACCCCCGCGATCGCGTCCCCGGCCGCAAGGATCGCGGTGCACTTCCCCGCCCTCTCCCCCGCGGGGGCGGACAAGGTGTCAGCGGAGCTGACCGACGCCGGATTTGCCGAAGTCACCGCCTATCCCGCCTCGATCCGCATAAGCTCGATGCACGTCAGGTATTACCACGACGGCGACCGGGCCGCCGCCGAGCGGGTCGCAGCCTCCACCTCGACCGCGCTCGACGGTGCCGAGGTCGCGGTCCGGAGCTTCACCGATTTGCGGCCACGGCCGGAGGGGGGCCTGGTCGAGGTCTGGCTGGAGGGCGACGCGCCCGCCTCGCAGGTCGCAGCCACCCCGCCGGAGAGGCCGGTCGCTGCCCGGAGCGCAGCGCCGCGGGCATCCGCCGCCGCACCCCGGGTCACGCAACGGGAGGTGGAGCGGCAGCGCCTCGTCGGGACGGTCGAGCAACTCCTCCGCGAGCGGCTGCGGTAGGTCTCGGCGCAGGCGGTGACGGGCCGCCGCCATCTGCGCCGGTGCCGGATCGGGGCATGGGGTCTCCGGGAAACCGGCGACGACCCTCGAGAGACTTTCCTTCGGCAGATCATCGGTCTATTCCATGGTGCCGGGTGGGGAAAGCGCGGGAGAATGGCCGCGCGTCAGGTGGGGGCCGAGAGACATGAAACGCAGGTATGCCGTCGCGGTTTCGGCGATGATCCTGGCTTTGCCCTTCGGCAACACCGCCTCCGCGGCCGACCCGTCGCTCGAAGAGCTTGAAGTCATCCAGGAACTCCTCGAGGGAAACAACGTCGAAAGGCTGCGGCGCTACATCGCCGAGCGTCCGGAGCTGCTCGAAGGCTATACCTCCCTGTCGCAACTCCTCGTCCAGTTCATGGCCGAATCGGTCAATGTGATCAGCTATCTCGGCCTCAACTCGACCTCGGACGACGACGACGACGACGGGCAGGATGCAAGGGAAGACGCTTCCCTCGTCCCGCTCTACTAGATGCAGACGGGCCGGCCGCAAGCGATGACGGCCGGCGACGCCTTTGGCGCCCCGCAAAGGCGCCGCCGTATCGCTCTGGTGCTCGACCCCAGGTTCCCCGGCGGCACCGCCACCGCGGTCGCCGCGGAGATCCGGGCGCTCTCCCCCATGGCCGAGCTGCAAATCATCGGGCTCGAGACCGCCATGTTCCGCGACCGCAAGGTGAACGCAGCACTCGAGGACGCGCTCGAAGAGGCCAGCCTCGAGCTGAGGTGGACCCCGCCCGTCGTGCGCGCCGATACGATCATCTTCCACAACCCGTCGTGCCTGAAGTTCGACGCGGCCCTTCCGGTCCGGTTCAGCTGCGCGACCGCGCTCCTCGTCACCCACGAGAACTTCCTGCGTCCCGGCGGCGCCGAGAGCTTCGACGTGGCGCATTGCCTGTCGCTCATCGGGTCCCGCCTCGTCTGCCGGTCCCGCTGGCTGGCGCCGGTGTCCCCCGCGAACCGGCGCGGCGTCGAGGCATGGCTGCAACAGGGCGAGGCGCAGGCATCGTGGGATCTGACCCCGTTCGACTGGTTCAACGTCTGCGACATGCCGCTCGGCCCGCCGACGCGCAGCCCGAGGGATCTGCGGGGGCGGCACTCGCGGCCCGGGCCCGAGAAGTTCCCGCCGATGGCGGTCATGCTGCGGCACTTCTCCGCCCAAGCGGAGCGCGTGGTCATTCTCGGCGGCGACGGCTTCCTCATGGAGCCGGACGACGTGCCGGCGCATTGGGACGTGAGGCGGTTCGGCGAAACCGACGTGAACCGCTTTCTCGAGGAAATCGACTTCTTCGTCTATTTCACGCACCCGCTCTGGCGCGAGAGCTTCGGCCGGGTCATCGCCGAAGCGATCGCCGCCGGCAAGATGGTCCTCACCGACCCCGCGACCGCCGAGGTGTTCGGCCCCGCCGTGGTGCGCGCGGACGCCAATGACGTCGATGGGACGATCGCCGCGTTCATCGCCGACCCCGCGCGCTACGCCGCATGCGTCGAGGCGGCGCAGGACGGGCTTGCGCGCTTCCGGCCGGAGGCGTTCCGCGCGATGGTCCAGGGCGGGCTCGCGCACCTCGAGGAGCGATCCGATGCCCTTCTTCTTCTGTGACACCTGCGGCCCCGAGACGCGCCATCTCGAGGATCTCGCGGTCTTCGTCAGCCAGCTCGCGGCGGCCGGCTTCCCCGCGCGCGTCCATGTCGGATCGGTGCCCGCGGATCTCGGCCGGAATCTGCAATTCGATCTCGCCCCCTATCTGATCGACCGGCGGCCGGCGGAGGGCGACCGCGTGCTGCTGCTGGCCGCGCATCACCTGACGGACGCGAAATTGGTGGCGCTGCGGCGGCTCTCGGGCGAGGCCCTGCGCTGCTCGGCCTTCGGCACATTCCCGAGCCGGCAGGCCGCCATCGGGTTGCGGGCCAAGCTCTCCTACGTCTTCGGCAGCGAGCCGGACCTCCACGACCTGACGGAGGACGCCTGGTCGGGCGGCTCCAATTCCGGCGGCCCGGTCTTCGGCACGCCGCGCCGCTCCGAGCCGGCCGGCCTGCCGCGGCTTCTCCTCGTCGAGCCGGACCTCGCCGACCCGCGGGAGGCGGCGGGCGTCGTAGCACTCGCCCTGTCGCGGCGCCTGCGCGTTGCGATCCTGACGAACGGCCGGGCCAAGCGCGCCTGGCAGACGACGCAGGGCATCGGGGTGCCGATCTTTCACTACGGCGAGGTGCTGCCCGCCGATCTGGCGGAGCGCGTCGATGTCTGCGCGACGTTCACGCCGCTCCTCGGCAACTACCGGCTCCAATGCCTCGTCGCCAACCTCGGCCGCTCCGGCGTTCCCCTCCTCGACGCCACGCCCGGCCATGCGCTCGCCGCGGCCCTCGACCTCTTCGTCCGCGCGCCGGTGAACGCCGCCACGCTCGCGCCGTTCCTGGAAGCGGAGATCCTGCCGAACCTGGCCGGCCTCGGGCGCCTGACGGCGGACTCGCGCACCGCCGCGGGCTTCGCCCCCGAGGCGGCGCTCCCCGACGTCCGCGCGCCGACCCCCGATGCGCCCCCAACCCTGCCCCCAAACCCGCCGCCAATCCCGACTCCGACCCCCTTCGCCTCCCTGACCTTCGTGCCCACCAACGGCATCGGCCTCGGCCATGCGCAGCGCTGCGCGCTCGTCGCGGGCGAGATCCGGACGGCACAGCGCCCCGTCTTCGCCGCCTTCCCGAGCTGCACCCGGCTCGTGCAGTCCTACGGCTTCGACGTCATGCCGATGATCAGCCGCAGCGACTTCCACCGGCAGAGCTTCGAGAACGACCTCGCGAACTACGGCCGCCTCCGCGCCCTGACGGCCGGGGGGCGCACGCTGGTCTTCGACGGCGGATATGTCTTCGATAGCATCTACCGGACGATCCTGGAGAACCGGCTTCGCGGCGTCTGGATCCGCCGGGGGCTGTGGCAGACCTCGCAGGACAATTCCGTGGCGCTCGACCGCGAGAAGGTCTTCGCGCGGGTCATCGTCCCCCTCGAGGCCTTCGCCGAGCTCAACACCCGCTACTCGCAGGGCGATCACGTCCGCGAGGTCGGCCCCGTGGTGCGCCAGGCGACGCTCGCCGCAGACGGGCGCGCGGCCCTCAGGGCCTCGCTCGCCGAGCGCTACGGCCTCGACTTCGACCGGCTCGTGGTCTCGCTGCTCGGCGGCGGCGTCGCGGCGGACCGCGGCGCCCAGATCCAGGCCCTCTGCGGCATGATGGAGCCGCGGTCCGACGTTCTGCACCTCGTGGTGCTCTGGCCCGGGGCCCGCCAGGAGCCGGGATGGTTCGGCTGGCAGCGAACCCGCGTGGTCCGCACCGAGCGCGCCGGCCTCCTGCTCGCCGCCGCCGACCTCTGCGTCGGCGCGGCGGGCTACAACCTCTTCCACGAGGTGCTCTACACCCGCACGCCGGCGATCTTCCTGCCGCAGATGGGCCCTTTCATGGACGACCAGCGCGCAAGGGCGCGGGCCGCGAGCGAGCGGGGCCTGGCCTCGGTCGTCGAGCCTGCCGAGCTGATGCGGCTCGACCGCGAGATCACCCGCTACCTGGCGCGCGGCGAGGCGGAGGCAGCGGCCGCAAAGCTCCGGCGGCTCGACCTGCCGGAACCGGGCAACCGCGCCGCCGCGCGCCAGATCGAGGAGGTCCATGATGACGATGCCGGATTACTGGGCGATGATGTCGCGCATCACGCCGCATCGCGCCGATGAGATCGACGATCTGACGGCGCGCTTCGATCCGCATGCGCCCGCCCGCGGGCGCGAGGTCTTTCCCGCGCTCGCGGCCGTGCCGTTCCCCGAACCGCGCTTCAAGCGCGACGACGCGATCTGCGTCGGCTTCCGGGTGGCGGGGGAGCTGCCCGGAGCCGCCGAACGCGCCCTCCGTCTCGCCGCGCTGGCGCTCGAGCGGGACGTCGAGGTCATCATCCTCTCGCAAGACGGCCGCGCCGGTCTCGAACGCTTCGGCTTCCGCGTCGAGCTCATCCCGGACGCCGCCGCCGATCCGCAGGGCGACTGGACCGAGCAGATCCGCCGCTTCTGGGGCCTCGACCAGACCCTCTGAGACCGCCCCGGCGGCGATCCGGGCGCCAGCGCGTCGCGGTCGCGGCGTGCGCCGCCGCCGGATCGGCCAGCTCCGCTCCAGACCGGCCCGACGATGCCTGCGCCGAAGAGCCCCTTCGCCGGCGCGGCCCTTATGCCATCGAAAAGCCTTGCACGAATCTTCCCGCCCTCCCATCAGTCACGGAAAGGAGCGGTAAAACGCGCCCTACCGTGAACACGGAGCGCGCTACAGAGAGGGCGGCGCGGCATGGACATGTCCCCCCGGAGCGAAGACCTGAACGCCGTCGTGCGGGCGCATTCCGAGAGGCTCGCGGCCCATCTGCATGCCCAGCGGGAGAGCCTGTTTCCCCCCGACGCCTCCAAGCGGATGCG
>JBBQDX010000039.1:0-20872 GCA_038320125.1 Rhodobacterales bacterium
AGGCGAAGTTCCGTCTCGGCGTCGAGCAACTCCGCCTTCATCGCGCGCCTTGACAGGGACGTGTCGCTGTTGAACTCCGATGCCATCTCCAGACCCCCAGTGTCGTTCGTCAATGTCGTTCGCGTATGCCGGCCATCCGGCTCGATCTTGTATTCATTGCTAGATAGACGTCCCCATTCCCGAAGGGTTCCCGACGCATGCGAGATTCCTCTAACCTGACGCTGGTGCTCGGACACGCGGCTTCCGGCAAGTCGGCCTGGTCCGAAGCGGAGGTTCTGCGGACGGCTGGATCCGCCCTCTATATTGCCACGGCGCAGGCGCTGGACGCGGAAATGCGCGCAAAGATTGAGCTTCATGCGGCACGCAGGGGCGCGGCATGGTCGCTGGTAGAGGAGCCGCTGGATCTGGCGCTGGCCTGCTCGGGGGTCGGCGCCGGCACCGCCGTGCTCATCGACTGTGCGACATTATGGCTCACCAACATGACGCTGGCGGGTCGGGACTGGCAGCCGGCGGCGGCGGACTGGATCGCGGCAATGGCCGCGTCGGGCAGGCGGTTCACCGTGGTCTCCAACGACGTCGGCGGTGGCGTGACGCCGGACAATGCCCTGGCCCGCGCGTTCCAGCGGGCGCAGGGGGAGTTGAACCAGCGGCTCGCGGCGGCGGCGGAACGGGTCGTCCTCGTCACGGCCGGCCTGCCGCAGGTGCTCAAGTGACGCGGCTCTGGCTCATCCGGCATGGGCCGACGCATGCAAGGGTGATGCTCGGGCGGACCGACCTGCCCGCCGACCTGTCGGATACGGCGGCCCTGGCGGCGTTGCGCGCGGCGCTTCCCGCGGCGCCCGTCGTCAGCAGCGACCTCGTGCGGGCGGTGGCGACGGCGGACGTGCTTCAGGGCGCGCGGCCGCGCCTGCCGCATGAGCCCGCCCTGCGCGAGTTCGATTTCGGCGATTGGGACGGGCGCGCCCATGACGCGATCGACGGGCCGGACGTGCGCTCGTTCTTCGATGATCCGGGGGCGCAGCGGGCACCGGGCGGCGAATCCTGGGACGACGTCTCGGCGCGCGCGGGCGCGGCGCTCGACCGGCTCTCGGGGCCGCCGGACCTGATCGTGGTGGCGCATATGGGGACAATCCTGACGGTATGGGCGCGCGCGACCGGCCTGCGCCCCTTCGATGCGCTGACGCAGAAGATCGAGCCGCTGAGCCTGACGCGGGTCGACCTCGGGTCGGGCGGCATGGTGGCGCGCTCGGCCAACCGCGCGCCCGGCGATCTGGCGCTTCGCGGCGACCACGGGGACTGCTAATGAGGCGCCCATGACCTACGAGCTCCTGATCGGCGACCGATCCTATTCTTCCTGGAGCCTGCGCGGATGGCTTCTCTTCGCGGGTTTCGACGTCCCGGTGGAGGTTCACCTGACGCGGCTCTACGATCCGGACTTCCGCGACAGCCTCGCCGCCTGGGCCCCGGCGCGCAGCGTGCCGGTGGCGCGCGCCGGCGACGGAGCCCTCTGGACCGACAGCCTCGCGATCGCGGAGGGGCTGGCCGAGCGGCATCCGAGGGCCGGGCACTGGCCCAACGAGCCGCGCGCCCGGGCGCTGGCCCGCTCGATGGCGGCGGAGATGCACGCGGGGTTCGCAGCGCTTCGCTCCGCCTGCCCGATGAACCTGCGGGTGAAATGGCAGGGCTTCGCGCCGTCCGACGCGGTGCTGGCGGACCTCGCGCGCCTCGACGTGCTGTTTCGGGCGGCGCGGGCGATGGCCGGGGATGGCCCGTGGCTGTTCGGGCGCTACTCGGCCGTCGATGCCTTCTACGCCCCCGTCGCGGTGCGGATCGCGGGCTATGGCCTGCCGGTTTCGGGCACGGTGGCCGCCCAGGTAGCGGCACATCAAACGCATCCTCCCCTGCGGGAATGGCGGGCGCAGGGCGAGGCGGCGGACCGGACGCTCGACGTCTACGACCAGCACCTGCCGACCGCGCCATTCCCCTTGCCTGACCGTCCGCCGCGCCGTTAATCGATTCTCAATGCCGCCGCGTCATCCCTTCCCGGAACGGGGAGACGCGACATGCTGGCACGCACCACCACGGTGGCCTTCGAGGGGCTGGAGGCGCGCGCCGTCGACGTGCAATGTGCGGTTTCGCCGGGCCTGCCGGGTTTCTCCATCGTCGGCCTGCCCGACAAGGCGGTCTCGGAGGCCCGCGACCGCATCCGCGCGGCCCTGTCGGAACTGGGCATCGCGCTGCCGTCGAAGAAGGTCACGGTCAACCTCTCGCCGGCCGATGTGCCCAAGGAGGGCGCGCATTTCGATCTGCCGATCGCGCTGTCGCTGCTGGCCGCGCTCGAGCTGGTGCCCGCGGGCAAGGTCGCGCGGGCGGTGAGCCTGGGCGAGATGTCGCTCGATGGCGGCCTCGTCGCGGTGTCGGGCGCCTTGCCCGCCGCGATGACGGCAGCGGCGCTGGAGGCGGATCTCTACTGTCCCGAAGCCTGCGGCCCGGAGGCGGCCTGGGCGGGAGAGCGCGTGGCGGTCTATGCGGCCGCCTCGCTCAAGGCGTTGATGGACCATCTGACCGGCAACAGGCCGCTGGAGCAGGCCCGCGCCCGGCTGCTGCCCGACGTGACCGGAGGGCCATGCCTGCGCGACGTGCGGGGGCAGGAGCGGGCCAAGCGCGCGCTCGAGATCGCCGCCGCCGGGCGCCATCACCTGCTCCTCGTCGGCCCGCCGGGCGCCGGCAAGTCGATGCTGGCCGCCCGCCTGCCGGGGCTGATGCCGCCCTTGTCGTCGCGCGAGGCGCTCGAGACCTCGATGATCCACTCCCTCGCGGGCACGCTGGAGGCAGGCGGCATCCTGCGCCGCCGCCCCTACCTTGAGCCGCATCACACCGCCTCCGTCGCGGCCATCGCGGGCGGCGGCAAGAAGGCCGGGCCGGGACAGATCAGCCTCGCGCACAACGGCGTGCTGTTCATGGACGAGTTTCCGGAGTTTCCACGCGCCGTGCTGGAAACGCTGCGCCAGCCCATCGAGAGCGGCGAGGTGACCATCGCGCGCGCCAACGCCCATGTCCGCTATCCCTGCCGGTTCCTGCTCGTCGCCGCCGCCAACCCCTGCCGCTGCGGGATGCTGTTCGATGCGGAACGCGCCTGCACCCGCGCGCCGATTTGCGGCGAGGACTACATGGGCAAGATCTCGGGCCCGCTGATGGACCGCTTCGACTTGCGGCTGGAGGTGCCGGCGGTCGATGTGTCGGACCTGGCGCTGCCGCCGTCGGGACCGAGTTCGGCGGTCGTCGCCGAACGGGTGGCCATCGCCCGCGGGGTGCAGGCGAAGCGCTACGCCGACCGCGACGACGTGACGGTGAACGCCGACATCTTCGGCGACCTGTTGCAGGAGGTGACGGCGACGGATGCGGACGGACGGGACATCCTGCTGAAGGCCACCGAGCGGTTCCGCCTGTCGGCGCGGGGCTATCACCGCGTCCTCAAGGTCGCGCGCACCATCGCCGACCTCGGCGGGTCGGAGCGGGTGCGCCGGTCCGACATCGCGGAGGCGCTGTCCTACCGGCTGGTCTCGTCGGTCTAGGGCAGAGCGATCTAGGCGCGCCGGCGCTCGATCGCTTCCCAGATGAGCGCGGAGGCATTGGTGCCGTCGAACCGCTCCAGCTCCTGCAGGCCCGTCGGCGAGGTGACGTTGATCTCGGTCAGCCAGTCGCCGATCACGTCGATGCCGACGAAGATCTGCCCCGCATCGCGCAGCCGGGGCCCGATGGCCGCGCAGATCTCGCGGTCGCGGTCGGTCAGCGCAACCTTCTCGGGGCGGCCGCCGACGTGCATGTTCGAGCGCGTCTCCCCCTCGGCCGGCACCCGGTTGATGGCCCCCACCGGCTCGCCGTCGACCAGGATCACGCGCTTGTCGCCCTTCGAGACCGCGGGCAAGAACTTCTGCATGATGAGCGGCTCGCGGTTGATCGCGCTGAAGGTCTCGTGCAGCGAATTGAGGTTGCGATCCTGGGGCGTGAGACGGAACACCCCCGCGCCGCCGTTGCCGTAGAGCGGCTTGAGGATGACGTCGCCGTGCTTGGCCTTGAACGCCTTCAGCGTAGCGAGGTCGCGGGTCACGACCGTGGGCGGCGTGAGGTCGGGGAAGTCCAGCACCATCAGCTTCTCGGGCCAGCCGCGCACCCAGGTCGGGTCGTTCACCACGAGGGTCTCCGGGTGGATACGGTCCAAGAGGTGCGTATTGGTGATGTAGCCCATGTCGAAGGGCGGATCCTGCCGCAACCAGACCACGTCGAGCTCCGACAGATCGATCCGGCGCATCTCGCCCAGCGTCGCATGGTTGCCCCGCTCGCGCCGGACCTCGAGCGCCTGGCCCTGTGCCATGATGCGGCCTTCGACGTAGGCGAGGCGATCCGGTATCCAGTAGACGAGGGAATGACCGCGCGCCTGCGCCTCGAGGGCCAGGCGGAAACTGCTGTCGGCATCGATGTCGATCCGGTCCACCGGATCCATCTGGAAGCCGACACTGAGGGGTTTCGGACTGGGCATCGGTGCGGCTCCTGCGTTTGCTGGAGCCTAGATGCCGCAGGAGCGTGACCGGGGCAATGCGCGCCCGTGGCCGCGAACGCCGTCAGGCGGCGAGCGCGTTCTCGATCACCTCGATCCGGCCCGCCGCATCCACGAGGGCGACGTCGAACCGCACGGAGCTGTTCAGCCCGTCCGGCAGGGTGGCCATGAATTCGCCGGCGCAATCGAACAGGCGGCGAATCTGGGTCTCGCTGACGCGCAGGGCGGCGGCGGCGTGGGTGTCGCTCTTCTTGACCTCGACGAAGATCGTGTCGTCGCCGCGCTGCACGATGAGGTCGATCTCGCCACCCTTGCCGCGCCAGCGCCGGGCGACGACGCGGTGCCCGCTGCGGACGTAATGCCGCGCGACGCCCTCCTCGGCGGCAAGACCGGCATGGTAGGAGACCGATCCGCTCATGGTGCGTCCTTCAGCCCGAGGGCGATATCATAGACCAGCTTACGTGGAACCTTCAGCGAATCGGAAACGAGAGATACCGCGGATTTGAGCGATCCCTTCGCCATCGCCTGTCGCAGCTCGGCGCGGATGGCGTCCTCGTCGGCGACGGCCTCCGGGGCGCGGTCGATCAGGAGGACGATCTCGCCGCGCGCCGCGTCGCTTTCCTGGCCCTCCGCCAATTCGGCCAGCGTCCCCCGCCGCACCTCCTCGAACCGCTTGGTCAATTCGCGGCAGACGGCGGCCTCGCGGGGGCCCAGGACTTCGGCGGCGTCGCGGAGCAGCGCTCCGAGGCGCTTGGGCGATTCGTAGAGGACGAGCGTGCCGGGAATGGTCGCGATGTCGCGGAGGGCGGCCCTTCGCGCGGCGGACTTCGGCGGCAGGAAGCCCGCGAAGAAGAACCGGTCCGTGGGCAGGCCGGCGACGCAGAGGGCGGCGAGAATGGCGCTGGCCCCGGGCGCAGCGCGGACGGTCAGGCCCGCGGCCCGGGCCTCCACCCCGAGCTGGAAGCCGGGATCGGCGATCAGTGGCGTGCCCGCCTCGGAGACATAGGCCACCGATTTGCCGTCGCGAAGCGCGGCCATCAGGCGCGGCCGGGCGGCGGGACCGTTGTGGTCGTGGTAGGCGACGAGCGGACGCCCGTTCAGCGCAATCCCGTGGATGTCCATGAGCCGGCGCAGCGAGCGCGTGTCCTCCGCGGCGAGGACATCGGCACCGCCGAGAATGTCGAGCGCGCGCAGGGTGATGTCGCGCGCGGTGCCGATGGGGACGGCGACGAGGTGCAGCCCCGCCTCGATCCTGCCGATCTCCGCCATTCGCCGCTCCCCTGCCTTCCGGCGTTTACTCGCCCCCGCCGGCGGACTAGCGTCGGCCTCGAAATCAGCGCGCGCCTGCGGGGCGGCGACCACCCGGGGAGAACCGATCATGTCCATCCGCGCCCTCCGCGCCCGACTCGTCTCATTCGCGCGCCGCGCCCGCAAGGGCGCGCTGCTTGGCGCCGCGACCGCGGCCCTCGCGGCCTGCAACGTCGCCGGCCCGCTAAGCGGCGGCGCAGGCGGCGACGGCATCGGCGGCTCCGGCGCGACCAAGGTGGCGCTCCTGGTGCCCGCGGGCTCGTCCCGCGCGACCGACGGGGCGGTGGCGCGCAGCCTGGAGAACGCGGCCCGCCTCGCCGCCGCCGATCTGGGCGAGGGCGTGGTCACGATCGCGGTCTACCCGACGCAAGGCACCCCCGGCGGCGCCTCCGCCGCCGCCGCCCAAGCGTTGGCCGAGGGCGCGCAGGTCATCCTCGGGCCGCTCTACGCCGAGAATACCGCTGCCGCGGGCATCGTGGCCTCGCAGGCCGGCGTGCCGGTGCTCAGCTTCTCGAACAACACCTCGATTGCCGGCGGCAACGTCTGGGTGCTGGGCAACACCTTCGAGAACAGCGCCCGGCGCGTGATGAGCTATGCCGCGGCCCAGGGGCGCAACCGGGTGCTGGTGACCCATTCCGACGATGCGACCGGCCGGATCGCCGACGAAGCCATCGCCCGCGCCGCCGCCGACACCGGTGTGCAGATCACCGGCAGCATGCCCTACCAACTGAGCCAGCAGGGCATTCAGGATGCCGTGCCGGGGATCGCCGAACGGGCCCGGTCGACCGGGTCCAACGCTGTGTTCCTGACCGGCAACACCTCGGGCGACCTGCCGGTCATCTCGCAACTGCTGTCGGAGGCGGGCATCTCCGGCGATCAGTTCCGGTTCCTCGGCCTGAGCCGCTGGGACATCCCCGCACAGGCACTGGAGCTTCCGGGCCTGCAGGGCGGCTACTTCACCTTGCCCGCCCCCGGGCCGGCGGCGCAGTTCGCCAGCCGCTACTCCGCCGCCTACGGCAGCGCGCCGCATCCGCTGGCCAGCCTCGCCTACGACGGCATCGCCGCCATCGGCGCGATTTCCCGCCAGGGCGCCACGGTCGGGCGCGGGACCCTCACGACGAACGCTGGCTTTGCCGGAACGGGCGGGGTATTCCGCCTGCGCGGCGACGGCACCAACGACAGGGCGCTGGCCGTCGCGCAGATCGTGAACCGACAGCTACAGGTGGTCAGCCCTGCCCCCAATTCCTTCGGCGGCGCCGGGTCGTAACCCACCGGCCCCGGCCTTTATCGCGACCGACCTTCCCCGCGCGCCCGACGGGCCGCTGATCGCCGAGCCGGGCGACATCTTCGACGATGCCGCGACGCTGGCGGCACTGGCAGAAGTGGCACAGGCCGGCGACGCGATGGCGGTCCGCCGCGCAGTCGTCGCCGTCCTCGGCGCGGCGCGCGAGCGGGGGCGTGCCGTCATCCGGGCAGGCTTCGAGACGGACCCGACGCGGGCCCGGCGGGTGACGCATTCCTACGCGCATCTGACCGACCGGCTGGTGCAGAGCGTCTGGCTGGTGGCGACCCGCATCCTGCACCCCTGCCCCGACCCGACCGAGGGCGAGCATTTCGCGGTGCTGGGCGTCGGCGGATACGGCAGGGGCGAGATGGCGCCCCATTCCGACGTCGACCTGCTGTTCCTGACGCCCTGGACCGTGACCCCCTGGATCGAGAGCGTCGTCAAATCGATGCTCTACATGCTCTGGGACCTGAAACTGAAGGTCGGTCATTCGACGCGCACGGTGAAGGACTGCCTGCGCCTGGGGACCGAGGACTACACCATCCGCACCTCCCTGCTGGAACGGCGGCTGATCTGCGGCGAGGCGGATCTGGCCGAGACGCTGGCCGAACGGCTTTGGGCGGATCTGTTCCGCCGCACCATCGCCGACTTCATCGAGGCCAAGCTCGCGGAGCGGGAGGAGCGGCACCGCAAGATGGGCGGGCAGCGCTACATCCTGGAGCCCAACGTCAAGGAGGCGAAGGGCGGGCTGCGCGATCTGCAGGCGCTCTACTGGATCTCCAAATATCGCTACCGCGTGAAGGATGCCGCCGAACTGGTGGTGCTCGGCGTCTTCACGCGGGAGGAGTTCGACGCCTTCGAGGCCGCGGAACGGTTTCTCTGGTGCGTGCGCTGCCACCTGCACCTGATCGCGGGACGGGCCTCCGACCACCTGACCTTCGACGTGCAGGTCGATGTGGCCTCCCGGATGGGCTACCGCGACCATGCCGGGCGGCGCGCGGTGGAACACTTCATGCAGGACTACTTCCGCCACGCCACCCGCGTGGGCGAGCTGACGCGGATCCTGCTGGTGGCGCTGGAGGCCGACAACATCAAGCAGGAGCCCAAGCTGCTGGGCCTCTTCAAGCGGCGCCGCAAGGTGCGCGCGCCCTATGCCGTGCGTCAGGGCCGGCTCGACGTGGCCGACGAGGCGGCGTTCCTGGGCACAAAGATCAACATGCTCGGCATCTTCGAGGAGGCCCTGCGGACGGGCCTGTTCCTGCACCCGCATGCGATGCGCCTGCTGGCCGCCAACCGCCACCTGATCGACCGCGACCTGCGCGAATCGCCCGAGGCGGCGAAGCTGTTCCTCGGGCTCCTCCTCAAGCACGGCAATCCCGAGCGGGCGCTGCGCCGGATGAACGAGCTCGAGGTCCTGTCGGCCTTCGTCCCGGAGTTCGCGCCCATCGTCGCGATGATGCAGTTCAACATGTACCACTCCTACACGGTCGACGAGCACACGATCCAGGTAATCTCCAACCTCGCGGAGATCGAGCGGGGCGAGCTGCGCGAGAGCCTGCCGCTGGCCTCCTCGATCCTCGAGAAGGGCGTGAACCGGCGGGTGCTCTACGTGGCCCTCCTGTGCCACGACATCGGCAAGGGGCGCCCCGAGGACCATTCGGTCCTGGGGGCCCGTATCGCGCGGGTCGTCGCGCCGCGTCTCGGCCTCAAGGTCAAGGAGGCCGAGACCGTCGAATGGCTGGTGCGCCATCACCTCTTGATGTCGGACATGGCGCAGAAGCGCGACATCTCCGACCCGCGCACGGTGCGCGACTTCGCCAAGGCGGTGAAGACGCGGGAGCGGCTGGACCTGCTGACGGTCGTGACGGTCTGCGACATCCGCGGCGTCGGGCCGAACGTGTGGAACAACTGGAAGGCGCAGATGCTGCGGGCGCTCCACCGGGCCACGGCGGCGGCGCTGGAGAACGGGCTGGAGGACGTCAACCGCGAGACCCGCGAGGCGCGCGCCAAGAAGCTCTTCCGCGAGGCGCTCTCCGGCTGGACCGACGCGGAGCTGCGCGCCGAGGCCGGGCGGCACTACGGCCCCTACTGGCAGGGCATCCCGACGGCGGCGCAGGTGCGGGTCGCGCATATGCTGAAAGGTCTGGGCGACGGCGAGGTCCGTGTCGAGCTCGAGGCCGACACCGACCGCGACGCCACCCGCGTCATCATGGCCTGCCAGGACCATCCGGGCATCTTCTCGCGCCTTGCCGGCGCGCTCAGCCTTGTCGGCGCAAACATCGTGGACGCGCGGACCTACACCTCGAAGGACGGCTTCGCCACCAGCGTCTTCTGGCTGCAGGACGGCGATGGCCACCCCTACGCGCCTTCGCGCCTGCCGCGCCTGCGCGACATGATCGAGAAGATCCTGAAGGGCGAGGTGGCGACGCGGGTGGCCCTGGAAGGCCACGAGATCAAGAAGCGCGAGCGCAAGTTCAAGGTGCCGACGTCGATCAGCTTCGACAACGAGGGATCCGACATCTACACCATCATCGAGGTCGACACCCGCGACCGGCCGGGCCTGCTCTATGACCTGACGCAGGCGCTGTCGCAGTCCAACATCTCCATCGCGCAGGCCGTCATCGCGACCTACGGCGTGCAGGTGGTGGATGCCTTCTACGTCAAGGACATCTTCGGGCTGAAGCTGTGGTCGAAGGCCAAGCAGGCAACGCTGGAGACGAAGCTGCGGGCCGCGGTCAGCCGCGCGGCAGAGCGGGCGGGGGCTTGATGATGTGCGACGCGACGCGGGAAAGAGTCGGAGCCTGATGGACCAGGCCGCGATCAGGAGGCGGGCGGAAATCTCAAATCGAACCTTACCTTGCCGAGGCCCATCCCGGTATGGGTGTGACCAAGAGTATGGCTGAACTCAGTCGCGTGCTTTGGATGATGTCCGTACCCGTCACTGCCGACCGTAATCCGTCCGCCCCGCGTTGGAAACTGCGCGAGGTCACGGACTAGGAACGTGACTTCCCGGATGCCCAAAAGATTTGCACGGGCGCGGTCCTGGTTTTGAAGGCGTTCCGGGACGGGTATCGGGGTTCGACCGGGGCAAAAGTCAGTTCATCAAGGCGCCGCTCTACAAGGCAAAGTCTATTACCCGCATGGGCAAGGTAGATATGAACCCCGACCGTCGCGATTCCCGGCGCTGGTTCCTGTTCCACATCTAGCCACGCAAGACCGCGCTGATGCCGAAGGCGTCAAGCGGGCTTTACCGGCCAGCACCGACGTGGTGGTCGACCGTGACAGGTGGGGCCATTGGCATGGTTCTGGATGCTGACGAGGCGATGTCGAGCCCGGATGCTTGGCGCGATGAGACGATTCCCGAACTGATCTTCTTCTCCGCCCCCCTCAAACGCGCGATCAAGGCCACCAAGTTGCGCACCCCCTCCTTCGCCTTCAAACCGTGCCGGCTGGCGTGAACTCTTGCCCGATCCCGCCACGGCGGGGCTGTCAGTCCCGGTCCGCTGCAGCTAGACCGCGGCCGAACAGGACCGAACCCAGGACGCGCGCATGCCCCCCCGCCTGATCAAGGGCTTCCTCACCGTCGGTGGCTGGACTCTCCTCTCCCGCCTGCTCGGCTTCGTCCGCGACATCCTGATCGCGCGGTTCCTTGGCACCGGGGCGGCGGCGGAGGCGTTCTTCGTCGCCTTCAGTCTGCCCAACATGTTCCGCCGGTTCTTTGCCGAGGGCGCATTCAACATGGCCTTCGTGCCGCTCTACGCCAAGAAGCTGGAGGCGGAGGGCCCCGGCGCAAGAGAGGACGCCGACGCCTTCGCGCGGGACGCGGTGGCGGGGATGGTGATGGTCCTGACGCTCTTCACGGTCGTGGGCATCGTCTTCATGCCCGGCCTCGTGCTCGCCATGGCGTCCGGCTTCGCCGAGGACGAGCGGTTCACGCTGGCCGTCACCTACGGGCGCATCGCTTTTCCCTACATCCTCCTCATTTCGCTCGCGGCCCTGATCTCGGGCGTTCTCAATTCCAACAACCGGTTCCTCGCCGCCGCCGCCGCCCCGGCCCTCCTGAACCTGGTCTTCATCGCGGCCATGGTGGTGGTCTGGGTGCGGCCGGACCTCTGGACCTGGCTCGAGGCGCCGTCGCAGTCGGGCACCGTCGCGAAGGCGCTGGTCTGGTCGGTGCCGGTGGGGGGGCTGGCACAGCTTGGCCTCGTCTGGTGGGCGGCGGCGCGGGCGGGGCATGCCCTCTGGCCGCGTCGCAGGCCGCGGATGACGGCGGACCTGCGGCGCCTGCTCATCATCGCCGCGCCCGCGGCGCTTGCGGGCGGCGTGGTGCAGGTGAACCTGCTGGTCGGGCGGCAGGTGGCCTCGTATTTCGACGGCGCGGTGGCCTGGCTGAACTATGCCGACAGGCTCTATCAGCTCCCCCTCGGCGTCGTCGGCATCGCCATCGGCGTCGTCCTGCTGCCCGACCTGTCGCGCCGGGTGCGGGCGGGCGACACCGAGGGCCAGCGCGACGCCTATTCCCGCGCCTTCGAGTTCTCGTGGCTGCTGACCCTGCCATCGGCCGTGGCCCTGCTCGTGGTGCCCCTGCCGCTAGTGTCGGTGCTCTTCGAGCGGGGCGCCTTCGATGCGGACGATACGGCGGCGACCGCCATCGCGCTGATGATCTACGCGCTCGGCCTGCCCGCCTTCGTGCTGCAAAAAGTTTTGCAGCCGCTCTACTTCGCGCGCGAGGACACCCGGCGGCCGATGAACTACGCCGTCGTGTCGCTGGTGGTGAACGCGGCCGTGGCACTCGGCCTCGCGCCGGTCATCGGCTGGGCTGCCGCGGCACTCGGCACGACGCTGGCCGCCTGGGCGATGGTCTGGCTGCTGGCGCGCGGGTCGCGGCGGTTGGGCGAGGTGGCGCGGCTCGACGCGCGGGCGAGGAGCCGGGGGTGGCGCATCGTTGTGGCCTCGCTCTTGATGGGCGTGCTGCTCTGGATCGCGATGCTGATCCTCGGGCCGATGTTCGCGGGCACCTGGCGCGGGCTGGCGCTGGCGATGCTCGTCGGCGTGGGGATGCTCGGCTACCTCGGCATCGCGCAGGCGGTCGGGGCGGTGCGGATGGCGGAGCTGCGCGGCGCGATGCGCCGTCAGCGCTGACGCAGGCGGTCGCGCAGGCGCGCGATCTCGCCGGGAAACAGCAACAGCGCCAGACCGTAGCCGGTCGCAGCCCCGCCGAGGTCGGCCGTCCAGTCCGGCACCCAGCCGAAGCCCATCGTGGCCACCAGCCCGAAGACGGGCTGGATCGCGAGCAGGAAACCTATGAGCAGGAACGCCCGCTCCGGGTCGACCCGCGTCAGCCCGCGGGCGGTCAGGAAGGTGAAGGCGCCGATCAGCCCGTAGACAGCCGGGAATCCGCCGTAGAGGGGGGCCTGCACGTCGAAGAGGAGGAGGAACGCCAGCGCCCCGCCCACCCCCGCGCCCGAGAAGATGACGAGGATCCGCCAGCCGGGATAGGCCACGGCGATGGCGTTCCCGAGGGCGAGCACGAAGACGACGACCATCGCCGCATGCGTGAAGCTGCCGTGGACGAAGGGATAGGCGACCAGGCGGGCGAGTTGCACGGGCGGCACCTGCCCGGTCTCGATCATCCGGTCCCAGACTTGTCCCGCCACCGACCAGTTGCCCAGCGCCGTGAGCCGCCAGCCGACCCCCTCCGCCCCGCCGACGAAACCGGTCGCGCCGGCCTGGAAGATCAGCTCGATCCCGGCGATGACGAGGGCCAGGGCCACGACGATGGGCGGCAGGGCGTGGAAGGGGCTCTGGTTGCGGGGGTCCATCGGGGGCCTCGTTGACGGGGGATGCCCCGCTGGCTAAGCGATGGGCCGATCCGACACCAGCCCTCCCGAGGAGGCCGCCATGGCCGATGCCCCCGCCCCGATCTTCGCCCCGCGCGTCTTCTCCGGCATCCAGCCCTCCGGCGGACTGACGCTCGGCAACTACCTCGGCGCGATCAGGAAGTTCGTGGCGACGCAGGAGGCCGGGACCCACGAGACGGTCTTCTGCATGGTCGACCTGCACGCGATCACCGTGCCGCAGGCCCCGGACACGCTGCGGCGCAACACCCGGGAGCTCTGCGCGGGCTTCCTCGCCTCAGGCATCGACCCGGAGAAATCGATCCTCATCAACCAGAGCCGGGTGCCCGAACACGCGCAGCTCGCCTGGATCCTCAACTGCGTGGCGCGGATGGGGTGGATGGGCCGGATGACGCAGTGGAAGGACAAGGCCGGCGAGAACGCGGAAGGCGCGTCGCTGGGCCTCTTCGCCTATCCGGCGCTGATGGCCGCCGACATCCTGATCTACCACGCGACCCATGTGCCGGTGGGCGAGGACCAGAAGCAGCATATCGAGCTGACCCGGGACATCGCGGCCCGGTTCAACCACGACTACGGCGTCGCGTTCTTCCCGATGACGGAGCCGGTGATCGAGGGAGCGGCGACGCGGGTGATGAGCCTGCGCGACGGGACGCGGAAGATGTCGAAGTCCGACCCGGTGGATGCCAGCCGCATCAACCTGACCGATGACGCCGACACGATCGCGCGGAAGTTCCGCAAGGCCAAGACCGACCCCGACCCGCTGCCCGGATCGGTGGAGGGGCTGGAGGGGCGACCCGATGCGCGCAACCTCGTCAACATCTACGCCGCCCTGTCGGACCGCACGGTGGCCGACGTGCTGGCCGAGAAGGAGGGCGCGATGTTCGGGCATTTCAAGGCCGATCTCGCCGATCTCGCCGTCGCGAAGCTCTCTCCCATTTCAGCGGAGTTGGCGCGCCTGATGGACGACATCGCCGAGATCGACCGCATTCTCGCACGCGGCGCGGAGCGGGCGCGCGAGATCACGGTGCCGATCCTGGAGAAGACCTACGAGATCGTGGGACTGCTGCGTTAGGTTCCGCGTCCCTTCGCACGTCGTCTCGCCAGCGGCACCTTCGCCCTCAGAGCCTGAGATGCCGCGCCCGCGCGCCCCGCTCGATGGCAGCGGCGTGCAGCGGATCGAGCTCGAACTCGTAGCGGATCTCGCGGAGCAACTCGAGCTCGGTCTGGAACACGTTGCCATCGGCGGCGGCCACGTCGCAGGCCAGCGCATAGGCCGTCTCGAAATGCGTCGGCGGCACCGCGGTGCGGATCAGCTCGAGAATCGCGTCGAGGCCGTCCTCCTCCTCCAGAAGGTCGAAGACGGTCTGGGCGATGCCCTCCATCCTGTCCTCGTCGAAATCCGCGAAGATCGGCAGATGGTTGATGATCGACTGGATCGTCAGCAGCTCCGACGTGCGGATCGTCGCGTCGGAGGCGGAGACGGTGATCATCAGGGCGACCAGTGCGTCCTGCGCCGAGAACGCCGCTTCGGACGGGTCGTTGGATATGCTGGACATCGGGGCAGGCTCCTTTCGGGCTGGTTTATTGACGGGACCGCGCTGCGGCAATAGGTCGGTCGCGCTTCACACCCCCGGGGACATACCATGACCAGCCTGCGCGACGCGGCAATGACATCGAAGGCTTGGCCGTTCGAGGAGGCCCGCAAGCTGCTGAAACGTGCCGAAGCCGGCGCGGCGGACAAGGGCCATGTGCTCTTCGAGACGGGGTATGGCCCCTCGGGCCTGCCGCATATCGGCACCTTCGGGGAGGTCGCGCGGACCACGATGATCCGCCGCGCCTTCGAGGTGATCAGCGACATCCCGACGCGGCTGGTGTGTTTCTCCGACGATCTCGACGGGATGCGGAAGGTGCCGGGCAACGTGCCCGACCCGGACGCCCTGCGGGAATACCTGCAGATGCCGCTGACCCGCGTGCCCGACCCGTTCGGCACGCACGACAGCTTCGGCGGGCACAACAACGCGATGCTGCGCCGCTTCCTCGACACCTTCGGGTTTGACTACGAGTTCATCTCGGCGACCGAGTTCTACGGCTCGGGCCGCTTCGACGAGGTGCTGCTGCGGGCCGCCGAGCGCTACGACGACGTGATGGCGATCATGCTCAAGAGCCTGCGCGACGAGCGGCGCGAGACCTACTCCATCTTCCTGCCGATCCACCCGGAGACGGGCCGCGTGCTCTACGTGCCGATGAAGCACGTCGACGCCGCGGCGGGCGCCGTGACCTTCGACGACGAGGACGGGCGGGAGTGGACGCTGCCGGTGACGGGCGGCCAGGTGAAGCTGCAGTGGAAGCCCGATTTCGGTGCCCGCTGGGCCGCCCTCGGCGTCGATTTCGAGATGTATGGCAAGGACCATTCCACCAACACGCCGATCTACGACGGCATCTGCCGCGTCCTGGGCGGGAAGGCTCCGGAGCATTTCACCTACGAGCTGTTCCTCGACGACGGTGGCCACAAGATCTCGAAGTCGTCGGGCAACGGCATCGGCATCGACGAGTGGCTGACCTATGCGGCCACGGAATCGCTGTCGTATTTCATGTATCAGAAGCCGAAGACGGCGAAGCGGATGCACATCGACGTGATCCCGAAGGCGCTCGACGAGTACCACCAGCAGTTGCGCGCCTTCCACGATGCCGACAACCCTGACAAGCGGCTGGCGAACCCGGTCTTCCACATCCACGGCGGCGCGGTGCCGACCTTGGACATGGTCGTGCCCTTCTCGATGCTGCTGAACCTCGCCAGCGTGGCTGGGGCCGAGGACAAGGACGTGCTCTGGGGCTTCATCAAGCGCTATGCGCCCGAGGCCTCGCCGCAGACGCATCCGCAGATGGATCGGGCGGCGGAAGGGGCGGTGCGATACTACAGGGATTTCGTGGCCCCGGCGAAGATCTACCGGACGCCGACCGACCGCGAGCGGGAGGCGCTGGAGGAACTTGTCGCGAAGCTGCGGGCGTGGAGCGGACCGCTGGACGACGAGGCGCTGCAGGGCGCGGTCTACGACGTCGGACGGGAAAGGTTCGAGCCGATGCGCGACTGGTTCAAGGCGCTCTACCAGGTGCTGCTCGGCGCCGATCAGGGGCCGCGGTTCGGCGGGTTCATCGCACTCTACGGCATCGCGGAGACGGCGGACCTGATCGACCGCGCACTTGCGGGGAAACTGGCGGGAAACTCCGGGAGCGATTGAACCGTGTCTTATCTTGACTAGGTTCCTGCCTGCAGCCCGGGAGATGCGACGATGAAGCGATTGATTGCGGCCCTGATGCTGCTCGCGGGGGCGGCGCAGGCCGACGAAGGCGCGATCCGGCAGGTCATTGACGGACAGATCGCGGCCTTTCGGGCAGGGAACGCCGAGACGGCCTTCGCCTTTGCGGCCCCGAACATCAAGGGCATCTTCGGCACGTCGGAGCGGTTCGGCCTGATGGTGCGCGAGGGCTACCCGATGGTCTGGCAGCCCGGATCGGTGGAGTATCTCGCCAGCCGCGAGAGCGGAAACGTCTGGACGCAAGATGTGCTCATCACGGATGGCGCCGGGCGTCTTCACAAGCTGGAATACACGATGATCGAGACGGCGGAGGGCTGGAAGATCGCGGGTGCCCGGATCCTGACCGCACCGGAGGTGGGGGCCTGACGCGCGGGGTATCCGACGTCGTCGTGCGGAAATGCGCCGCCGGGATCGAGCGTTAACCTTTCGTTAACCCGTTGGTTCCTAGGATCACCCCAAGCGGAGTCTCTCCCCGCCCGGCAGGAAGGGCGGCGACGCCCGAAAGTCCACTCACATCCAGAAGCACCGCTCCGGCGATACCCCGTCGGGGCGGTGCTTTGGCGTCAGGGTATGTCGGCCGCTTCGGGATGACGGGCAGGCGCGTCGGGAGCGCTTCGACGACCGGCAGGATGCGCTTCCCGTCATCCCATCCTTCAGCGCGACAACAGGATGCGGAACACGGAGACCGGAACGGCGCAGACTTCCCGGGCGATCGCCGCCGCCGTGCGGGCCATCCCTGCGGTGCCGCGCGGGCCGGAGAGGGCGGTGCGATGCCCGTAAAGGCGCGCGATGAGCCAGGCGCGGGGCAGATGCCAGCGGTTCGACACCAGCGTCAGGGCGGTACCGGGCGGCAGCAGCGGCAGGGCGCGGGCGATGTTGCCGTTGGTATCGGCGGAGGTCGCCTCTACGATGAGGGCGGCATCCGGCACCCCCAGAGCGCGGGCTAGGGCGGCGGCGACCTCGGCTTCCGCTGCTCCCTCAGCGCCGATGCCGCCGGTGAGACAGAGGCGGTCGATCCCGCCTGCATGAAACAGGGCGACGCCGTGGCGGACGCGCAGGTCGAGGGTCGGCGAGGCGCTGCCGTCGGGCCGGACGGCGGCCCCGAGGACGATGGCGACCCTCAAGCGAGGCCCAGGTCGGTTGGCAGGAGGCGGTGCGCCCGACCGAAGCCTGCGTTGAGGAGCGCCGACTCCGGTCGCAGGCACCAGATACGGAAATCCGCGAAGTCGAAGTAGAGCCTGGCCTTTGGCCGGACGGCGAGCCAGCTCTCGCGGAGCGCCGCCTTGTCGAGGCATGCCGCTTGCCCGATCAGCGTCAGCCGCGGTTGCGCCATCGGGTCGCCCTTCGGTACGACCTCGCCGAGAAGGAGCGACGCGGCGGGCGTCCCGGCCAAGGCTCGCGCGTGATCCGACAGGTCCGACAGCAGCATCCCCATCCCCTGCCCCGGCAACCACAGCACGGCGACCCGCGTCACCATCGGCCCGCCGCCGACCAGCGTGCCCAGCGCCGCGTGCCGCGCGTCGAGCAGGCCCGCGGCCAGCGCGCGCGCCGCATCGTCGGCCGTCTGGTGCGGGTCGGGCATGACCCGTTCTGGCGCAAGCCGCCGCCCGGGCGCAAGGCCGGGTGGACGGCCCGCGCGCGGGCCCCTATCGTCCGGTCCGACACGGCAATCAGGGAGAGCGCCATGGCCTTCGGCACGGTGATCCGCACGTATTTCGAGGGAGCCTGGCACGACGGCGACGTGCCGGTCATGCGCGCCGCCGACCACGGGATGTGGCAGGGCAGCAGCGTCTTCGACGGCGCGCGCCGGTTCGAGGGGGTGACGCCCGACCTCGACCGCCACTGCGCCCGCGTGAACCGCTCCGCCGCCGCGCTGATGCTGACGCCGACGGTGGAGCCTACGGCTATGGTGGAGACGATCCGGGAGGGGCTGGAGGGCTTCGGCCCGGACGCGGCGGTCTACATCCGGCCGATGTACTGGGGCATCCACGGCAGCGAGCTCGGCCTCGTGCCCTCGGGCGAGGAAACGGGTTTCGCCATCTGCCTCGAGGCGGTCGCGATGCACGCCCCCGACCGGACGACGACGCTGACGACGACGCGGTTCCGGCGGCCGGTTCTGGAAAGCTCCGTGGTCGATGCCAAGGCGGGCTGCCTCTACCCCAACAACGCACGGATGCTGGCAGAGGCGCAGGGCAAAGGCTTCGGCAACGCGCTGGTGGCCGACGCCATGGGCAACGTCGCTGAAAGCGCGACCTCGAACGTCTTCATGGTGAAGGACGGGGAGGTCTTCACGCCGATCGCCAACGGCACCTTCCTCGCCGGCATCACGCGGGCACGGCACATCGCCAACCTCGCGGGCGACGGCGTGACGGTGCATGAGACGGTGCTGAGCTTCGACGACTTCCGCGATGCCGACGAGGTGTTCCTGTCGGGCAACCTCACCAAGGTCACGCCGGTCACCGGCTTCGACCACTGCCAGTATCAGGTCGGGCCGCTGACGCGCCGGGTGCGCGAGATGTATTGGGATTGGGCGCTCTCGGCCTGATCCGTGCGCTGCCCCTTGTGGCCACGCTGGCCGCGACGGGATGGGCGCTGTCGAGCAATCCGCTGGCGGCGCCGCTGGTGGAGCGGTCCGCGACGGACCTGTCGCTGACGCTGGAACGGATGGTGCGGCGGACCGCGACCGAAGGCTGGCTGACGCAGGCGCTGGCGGTGGCGGTGGCGGCGCGGGATGCGGAGCGGGCGGAGATGCTCGTGGGGCTGGCCGGCGACCTTGGGCGCGACGTGAATACCACGGCGGCGCGAGCCCTGATCGAGGCGGCTGAGGGGTGGACGGCAACCGCCTCCGGCTGCGCCGCCTGCATGATCGACCTCGGTGCCTGTCCGTCGCTCACGCAGATCACCGTCTGCGCCGTGCCGTTCGAGATGTCGCCCGCGGGCGACCTGAACGCCTTGCGCCGCAGCGGGCAGGACTGGCTGGCGGGGCGCGACGTCGACAGTCTGGACGTGAGCCTCGCCCTTGTAGGCCTCGGGGCCACGGCGGCAATACTCGTAAGCGGCGGCTCCTCGGTGACGGTCAAGGCGGGGGCGGGCCTGTTGCGGCTGGCGCGGCGGCTGGATAGCGTGACGCCGGGGCTGGCGCGGGTGCTGCGGGTGCCGGTCCGCTGGGGCGTGGTCCCGGGCTATCTCGTCGGGCGGGTGCCGCTGGCGCAGGTGACCGACGTGGCGCGGCTCGAGCGGGCATCGGCGGTCGCGGCGGACCTCGGCCGCGTGCGCGAGGCGACCTCGACGGCCGAGACGCTGCGCCTCGTGCGGCTGGTCGACGGGCCGGAGGACGCGGCGCGACTGGCCCGCGTGGCGGAGGCGGCGGGGCCGCATACGACACGCACGCTGGCAACGCTCGGCAAGGCGCGGGCCTTTCGCGCGACGCTGCGGCTGAGCCGGGCGGCGATCGAGGCGCTGGCGCTGCTCTGGCTGACGGCGCTGCAACTGGCGGTTGTGCTGGGCACCCGGCTCGCCGGCCTCGCATTGCGCGTGCTGTCGCCCTAACCGGTGGACAGGCCGAGGCGCTGCGGGCAAGGATTAACGTTCCGGCCACGGCCCAAGGAGACGACATGCGCAAGTTCCTGGTGATCCTTGACGACAGCCGCGAATGCCTGAACGCGATGCGCTTCGCCGCCCTGCGCGCGCAGCATACCGGCGGCGGGGTGGAGGTGCTCTCGGTCATTCCGCCCGACGAGTTCAACCACTGGATCGGCGTCGGCGACCTGATGCGCGAGGAGGCCCGCGAGCGTATCGTGGCGCATTTCGAGGTTTTCGCCAAGTGGATGCGCGACAAGCACGGGCTGGAGCCGCATCTCATCATCCGCGAAGGTGAGCCGGTGACCGAGATCCTGGAACAGGTCAACGAGGATGCGGAGATCGGCGTGCTGGTGCTGGGCGCCTCCGCCGACGGCAAGGGGCCGGGGCCGCTGGTGATGCAGCTGACGAAGTCGTCGGGAACGCTGCCGGTGCCAATCACCATCGTTCCCGGCAACCTGACGAAGGAGCAGCTCGAGGAAATCGCATGACGGCGCCGGGCGGCCGCGAGGGTCCTCCTAGGCCTCGAGGCGGTCGGGGTCGCGGCCTTGCGCGAAGAATGGCTTTCCCTGCGCCGCCGGCCGCATCGGGCCGGAGGGTGGAAGACTGGCCGCACGTGACGGCGGCGTTAAACGGTTCGGACGGCGGTGATTCACAGTTTAGAATCGTTCCAACTTATTGACACCGGCGCCCCGGACGCGCACATAGAAGCCCTGACCCCGGAGGTGCCCCCATGTTCATCCAGACCGAAACGACGCCGAACCCCGCGACGCTCAAGTTCCTGCCCGGACAGGCCGTGCTCGATGCGGGCACCGCCGATTTCCCCACCGCCGAGGCCGGGCAGAAATCGCCGCTGGCGCGCCGGATCTTCGGCATCGGCGGGGTTACAGGCGTGTTCCTCGGGAACGATTTCGTGACCGTCACCAAGGACGAGGGCACCGCCTGGGACCATGTGAAGCCCGCGATC
>JBBQDX010000040.1:0-20869 GCA_038320125.1 Rhodobacterales bacterium
CCTCGTCGACGCTGGTGCCCTTCTCCGCAGCGCGCTTCTCCATCATCCCGTCGGTCATGTCGGTCTTGATGAAGGCGGGCGCGACGCAATTGATGAGGACGCCCTGCTGCGCATAGACTTGGCTCATGCCCTTGGATAAACTCAGGACCGCCGATTTCGAGGCGTTGTAGACCACCTCGTCCGGATAGGGCTGAGCCACGTTCTCCGAGACGACGAAGACGACCCTCCCCCAGCCCCGCTTGCGCATGTCGGGGATGAAGGCCTTCGACATCCGCACCGCCGTCATGAAGTCGGTGTTCCAGGCATGCATCCAGTCCGCTTCGGTGATGTCATCGAGCGGGTCGCCCTTGGCCCCGGTGACGCCGGCCGCATGGACGAGAATGTCGCAGGTCCAGCCCGCGTCCTTGCAGGCCTTCGCCACCTTGTCGGCCCCGGCCTGATCGCTCAGGTCGGCGATGACGCTGACGACATCGTCGCCCAGTGCCGCTGCCACCGTCGCCAGTTCTTCTTCGTCGATGTCGGTGAGGACGAGGTTGCAGCCGTCGCCCTGGAGAATCTTTGCCGTTTCCAGCCCAATGTCGCCTGCCGCGCCGGAAATTACGGCCGTGCGACCGTTAAGGTTCAGATCCATTCAAAAAACTCTCGTGTCCGTTTGCGTCGGGAGCCAAATGGATGGCAAGACCGAAAGTTCCCTGCCGTCAGCCCTCCGCGAGGCCGTGCTCCGCGAGCTTCGCCCTGGCCTTGCGCCCGACCAGCAGGGTGACGGCCAGCGTCGCGGCGATGCCGACGGCGAAGAACGTCCATTTCGCCGCGCCGCCACCACCGCCCGCGCCGAGCGACGCGATCCAGACGTAGAGCAGCGTGCCCGGCATGATGCCGACGAAGGTCGCGGCGAGATAGGGCCAGAAATCGACGCGAGTCGCGCCGAGGATCCAGTTCTGCGCCGAAAAGGGCAGCGCGGGGGAGAGGCGGAGCAGGCCCACGACCTTCCAGCCCTCCTCCGCGATGGCCGCGTCGATGGCGCGCAGCTTCGGGCTCGCCTCGATCCTTGCGGAAACCCTGTTGCGGACGAGGTGGCGCCCCGCGAGGAAGGCCAGCGCCGCGCCCAGCGTCGCGCCGGCGATCACCAGCGGAAACGCCCAGAGGCCGAACGCCAGCCCGCCCGCGACGGTCAGCAGCGATCCGGGCACCAGCGCCAGCGTGGCGATTGCATAGACGACGACGAAGGCGACCCAGCCGATCGCGCCGAGATCCTCCAGCCAGCCGCGGAAGGCGTCGGACCAGACCTGCACCGGCAGGAGCGCATAGGCGGCGGCGAGGGCGGCGAGGGCGGCGACGATCAGACCGATGCGGGTCCAGTCGGTGCCGCGGGATTTGCCGTCGGAGGTGTCGGTCTCGGCGGTCATGTCATGTCTCCGGCGTGGTGTGCCCCCGACTAGCACCTGTCACCGCCGAAGGCGCGTCACGTGTCCGTCATGCCGGCCGGGAGGCCCGGTGCCGCGTCGTGGAACCCGGCGCGGCGCAGCTCCTGCGTGGCGACCCGGCCCAGCCAGACGATCAGCGCCCCGAACGCGAGCAGGCCACCGCCCGCGAGCGCGAACTGCAACCGGTTCGAGCCGACCGAGGCGAGGCCGCCCATCTCGCCGACCCAGACCATCGCCAGCGTTCCGGGTGCGAGGCCCACCACAGTCGCCAGCAGATACGGCAGCGGCCGCACGGCCGTGAAGCCGAGGAGCCAGTTCTGCGCCGTGAAGGGCAGGATCGGCGTCAGACGCAGCAGCGCCACGAAAAGGAAGGCGTTGCGGCCGATCGCCCGGTCGGCGGCCAGCATTTTCGGCCCCGCGACGCGGGCCAGCAGCCACCCGCGCAGCCAGTGCCGCCCGACGTAATAGGGCAGGATCGCGCCGAGCACGCTGCCGAGCATCGCCAGCGGATAGCCCCACCAGCCGAACGCGAGGCCGCCGACCACCGACATCGCGGCGGCGGGCAGCGGCAGGATGACGACGACGATATAGGCGATGAGGTAGACGAACACGCCCGCCGTGCCATGTGCGGCGACCCAGTCGCGCAGCAGCGGCACCCAGTCCGACCAGGGCAGCAGCCACATTCCGAAGGCGAGCGCCACCAGCAGGAGCGGCCAGAGCCAGACCTGCCAGAGCGGGACGACGGGGGCAGCGGGGCGCGCGGATGGCGGCGCAGAAGGCGGCGCAGAGAGGGGCGCAGAAAGGGGCGCAGAGGGGGGCGGGGCTTGCATCATCGCCAACTAGGGGGCGGGGTGGGGGTGCCGCAAGGGTTCCATTGCGCCCGCGCCCGCGTCAGAACGCCCGGGGCAGCCAGTCCAGCAGACGGCCCCGCTCCGCCGGGATCCCCACGGCAATGTCGCCGGTGAAGGCCCGCAGGGCTGCGAGGTTGAGCGCGCTCACGCCCACCAGCACGTCCGCCCCCGCCTCGAGCGCCGCCGCGATCACCGGGCGGAAGCCGCGCCCGGCGGCTTCCTGCTTGCCGAACTTGTTGACGATGAGCAGGTCCACCCCCTGCGCCAGCCGCACCTCGGCGGCGGCCACGGCCGCCTCCAGCCCGGCCGCATCGAGCCGGCAGCCCCGTGCCTCGCGTCCGAGCGACTGGCTGATGCGGATGACCGGCCCGTCGGGCAGCACGATGGCGTCCATGTCGCAGCGCGCGCAACCGGGCCGATCGCTGTTGACCTGCACCACGCCGGCCAGCCGCAGCCCCCGCGCCATTGCGGCGCGGGCCACGTCATGCAGCAGCGGGTCAAGGTCCCCGCGGCCGTGCGTCATGGTGAAGGCGAGGCGCATGGCACGGTCGTTCCACGCGCCGCTTGCGGTTGCAAGCGAGGGTTCGGGGCTTGACGGGCGCCCCGGCACAAGCGACGGCTTCGACCATGCCGGACACCTATCCCCGCATCGAGCCGCTGGGCGAGGCGGCGCTGCTGGTGCGCTTCTCGCCCGCGCTCGACGATGCCGCCAATCGCGCCTGCGTCGCCTTCCGTGCGGCGCTGGAGGACGATCTGCCCAACGGCGTGGTCGAGACGGCCTCGTCGCTGGGTTCCGTCCTCGTGCGCCACGAGGGAGCCGCGGCGGCGGCGGTGGAGGCGGCCCTGCGCGACCGGCTCGGAGCGCGGGACTGGGCCGCGGCCCCCCGGCCGCCGCGCCGGCTCTGGTCTATCCCCTGCAGCTATGGCGGCGACGACGGCCCGCAACTGGCCGAGGCCGCGCGTCTGGCGGGCCTGTCCGAAGCGGAGGCCATCGCAGCGCTGTCGCAGGCCCGGGTGCGGGTTCTGGCCCTCGGCTTCGCGCCGGGCATGCCCTACCTCGGCATCCTGCCCGAGGTCTGGGATCTGCCCCGCCAGACCGGTCTCACGCCGAAGGTGCCCGAAGGCGCGCTGGTCGTCGCGGTGCGCCAGCTCGTCCTCTTCGGGACGGAGGCGCCGACCGGCTGGCGGCAGGTGGGCCGCACGCTCTTCGGATGTTTCGAGCCCGGGCGCGCCCGCCCGATCGCGCTCTCGCCCGGCGACGAGGTAAGGTTTCCAGCCGTCACGCCGCAGGAGCTGCGGGCGCGGGCGGAGGCCGACGGCGATCGTCACGGCGACGCGAGCTTCGAGGTGCTGGAATGATCGAGGTGATCGCTTGCGGCCCCCTCGTGACGGTCCAGGACGACGGGCGACCCGGCTGGCTGAGCCGGGGGCTGGCGCGGGGCGGCGCGGCGGATGCGCTGGCGCGCCAGGAAGCGCGCGCGCTGCTGGGCGAGATCGGCGCCGGGATCGAGACGCCGGGCGCGCCCCTGCGCCTGCGGCTCCGGGTACCCCTCACGATCGCGCTGACCGGCGCGCCGATGCGGGCGACGGTGGACGGACGGGCGCTCGCGTGGAATGCCTGTCATCCGCTCCCCGAGGGGGCGGAGCTGGAGCTCAAGCCGACCGGTGCCGGCCAGTATTCCTATCTCCACGTGCCGGGCGGTTTCGACACCGAGGCGTTGCTTGGAAGCCGTGCCGCGCATCTGATCGCCGGTATCGGCAAACCGCTGGCGGCCGGCGACCGTCTCCCTTGCGCGCCATCCGATCTGCCGGCACGGAAGATCGCTCCGGCGGAGCGTCTCGGCGGCGGCACCTTACGACTTCTGCCGACGCCGCAGACGCGGCTCTTCCCGGAGGCGGAGCTGGACCGGCTGGAGACCACGGCGTTCACCCGCGCGGCCCGCGGCAATCGCCAGGGTGTCCGCCTCGATCCGGACGGCGCGGGTTTTGCCACCGAGGGTCAGCTCAACCTGCTGTCGGACTTCATCCTGCCCGGCGACGTGCAGATGACCGGCGACGGCGTGCCTTACGTGCTCGGACCGGAATGCCAGACGACCGGGGGCTATCCGCGCATCGGCACCGTGATCGCCGCCGACCTGCCGCGGGCGCTGCAGGCGGTGCCGGGGGCCATCCTGCGGTTCCGGTTCGTGACGCGGGAGGCGGCCATTCTGGCCTGGCCGGCGACGCCGCGTGCGACCGCGCTGGTGCGCGACCCGGGCGACGTAGCGGACCTGATGTCGCTGCAACTGATCGGCGGCGTGGTATCGGCAAGGGAGGAAGGCGGGACATGAAGGTCGATCTGAACGCGGACATGGGCGAGAGCTTCGGCGACTGGCGCATGGGCGACGACGCGGCGCTGCTCGAGGTCGTGACCTCGGCCAACGTGGCCTGCGGCGCGCACGCCGGCGACTGGGACGTGATGGCCGCGACGATGGCGCGGGCGCGCGACCGGAGCGTCGGGATCGGGGCGCATCCGGGCTTCGCCGACCTGCAGGGCTTCGGGCGACGCCGCATGGCGATGGCCCCGGCGAGCGTCGCGAACCTGGTGATCTGGCAGTTCGGGGCGGCGCGGGCGATGGCGGCGTCGCTCGGCACGCGGGTCCGCCATTTCAAGTTGCACGGGGCGCTGGCGAACATGGCGTCGGAGGATGCAGCCCTCGCGCGGGTGGCCTACGAGGCGGCGCTGCGGGTCGATCCGGACGTGATCCTGCTGGTGCTGGCGGGCACGGCGCAGGAGGCGGTGGCGCGGGAACTGGGCGCTGCCTGGGCGGGCGAGATCTTCGCCGACCGGGGCTACAACGACGACGCGACGCTGGTCACGCGCGGCACGCCCGGCGCGATGTTGCACGATCCGGCAGAGGCGGCGGCGCGGATGGTGGCCTTCGTGCGGCAGGGCGCTATCGTGGCGAGGTCCGGCAAGCGGGTGCCGGCGGCCTGCGATTCGATCTGCCTGCACGGCGACGGGCCGGAGGCGGTCGCGATCGCCCGCGCGGTGCGGGTGGCGCTGGAGGCGGAGGGGGTTACGCTCGCGCCGATGGAGGGCCGTCGCGGCTGATCCCCGAGCCGCGGCCGGGCTGCGGAAGGGGCTGCGGATCGAAGAGTTCAGCGCAGGCGCGGCACCGCGTTCGGATCGCGCGACGGGCCGGTCCGTGCCGGTTCCGGGAGGTCGATGCGCAGGCCGTGGCGCGCCAGGGTCGCGGCAAGCGGTTGGCTGGCGCGCAGGAAGGTGACGTCGAGGCTGCCCGCGTCGAGGCCGGAGAAGACCAGCGCCTCGGACACGGCGCGCGCCAGCTCCGGCTCGGCGCCCGGAACCGCGTCGACGAAGCCCAGCAGATGCGATTGCCCGCCGCCGCGGTAGCGGACGCCCGCCAGATAGGCGGTCCGCGCGAGCCCCGCGGCGAGCCCGAGCTTGGCGTCGAGCGCGGTCAGCAGGACTTCCGGCAGGCCTCCGGGGGCCGTCACCTCCTCGATCTGTCCCTCCGTCTGCTCCGGCGCATGGGCGAGCGTGCGGTCGAGCCAGGCGATCGCTTCCGCGTCGAGCAACTGGGCCGAGGGCGCGTCCTCGAGGTTCAGGCCGAGGCCCAGACCCTCGGAGGCCAGCATCGCCGCGAGACGCCGCCCGGAGATCCTGGCGGTGGGCGAGGCCCCGGCGAAGGCCGTCAGGCGCTCCGGCAGGTCGAAGGCGAGGGCGTAGCGTTGCCCCTCCACCTCCACCAGCCGGGGGGCGATGGCATCGTCGTCGGGGTCCGCGTCGAGGAGGAGATGGAGCTCCGACTCGGCCAGCCGCTCGAAGAAGGCGAGGCGGGCGACATCGGTCCCCGCCGCTTCGGCAGCCGTATGGGCCCGGTCGAGGGGGGTCGCGTCGGAGGTGCGGGATGTCATGGCAGGGCCTCGCGGATGGCCTGGCGGAGCGCCGGAACGGTTTCCGCCTCGAACCAGGGATGGCGATTGAGCCATGCGGTATTGCGCCAGGACGGATGGGGCAAGCAGAAGGTGTGCGGGGCGAGGGCGCGCCAGTCGCGGACCCGGTCGGTGACGCGGCCGGATCCGAGGTGCCATTGCTGGGCGTAGGCGCCGATCAGCAGGGTGACCCGCGTCGGTCCGGCATGGGCCAGCGCCGCCTCGCGCCATGTGGCGGCGCAGATGCGCGGCGGCGGGATGTCGCCGCCCGCGGCGTCGTAGCCGGGAAAGCAGAAGCCCATCGGCACGATGGCGACGTTGGCGCGGTTCCAGAAGGTCTCCTCGTCGACGCCCATCCACTGTCGCAGCCGGACACCCGAGGGATCGTCGAAGGGCTTGCCCGACAGATGCGCGCGCATGCCGGGGGCCTGGCTCGCCACGAGGATCGGAGCGGCCGGCCCGAACCAGACGACCGGTTGCGGTCGATGGGCGCTGGCGGTCGCGGCAAACCGGTCGGCGCAGAGGCGGCAGGCGGCGATGCGGTCGGGAACGTCGGGATGCGGCATCGGGCGCAGGTAGGCTCGGCGCGGGGGGCGGGCAAGGCCTGGGTCGCAGGTCCGCGATGGCGGCGCGTCGGCTCCCGGATGGTTCTTTGGCCCTCCATCGACGCGCAGGATGCCGCCGATGGCCGTTCCCGCGCCTCTGTCCCTTGCGGACGGGGGCGCCTCGGGCGAGGGGAGCGGCGGGCTGCCGTGCGGACGGCGCATCCGCCCGATCGCGCAACGAGGCCCGTTGACAGTTCCCGGAGCACCTCATACGTAGCGGTTGTTGGCACTCCCTGAGGGTGAGTGACATCAGCGAGAAACATAGCTGCAAAGAGGGTGACATGGCTTTCAAACCGCTGCACGACCGCGTTCTGGTCCGTCGCGTCGAATCCGACGAGAAGACCAAGGGCGGGCTCATCATCCCCGACACCGCCAAGGAGAAGCCTGCCGAGGGCGAGATCGTTTCCGTGGGCGAGGGTGCCCGCAAGGATTCGGGCGAGCTGATCGCTCCCTCGGTCAAGGCCGGCGACAAGATTCTGTTCGGCAAATGGTCGGGCACCGAGGTCCAGATCGACGGCGACGAGCTGTTGATCATGAAGGAGTCGGACATCCTGGGGATCATCGCGTAAGCGGTCACCCAGGTTAAGTTCGCCTTCCAAATCATTCAATTCAGGAGAGAATCATGGCCGCCAAGGACGTGAAATTCGATACCGACGCCCGCACCCGGATGCTCAAGGGCGTCAACACGCTCGCCAACGCCGTCAAGGTGACTCTCGGCCCCAAGGGCCGCAACGTGGTCCTCGACAAGTCGTACGGCGCACCGCGCATCACCAAGGACGGCGTGACCGTCGCCAAGGAGATCGAGCTCGAGGACAAGTTCGAGAACATGGGCGCGCAGATGGTCAAGGAAGTGGCCAACCGCACCAATGACGAAGCCGGCGACGGCACCACGACTGCAACGGTTCTGGCGCAGGCCATCGTTCAGGAAGGCCTGAAGTCGGTTGCCGCGGGCATGAACCCGATGGACCTCAAGCGCGGCATCGATCTCGCCACGGCGCGGGTCGTCGAGGCCATCAAGGCCGCTGCCCGTGATGTCACCGACAGCGACGAAGTCGCCCAGGTCGGCACCATCTCCGCCAACGGCGAGGCCGAGATCGGCCGTCAGATCGCCGACGCGATGCAGAAGGTCGGCAACGAGGGCGTCATCACCGTCGAGGAGAACAAGGGCCTCGAGACCGAGACCGATGTCGTCGAGGGCATGCAGTTCGACCGCGGCTATCTCAGCCCCTATTTCGTCACCAACCCCGAGAAGATGACGGCGGAGTTGGAAGACGTGATGATCCTGCTGCACGAGAAGAAGCTCTCGTCGCTGCAGCCGATGGTTCCGCTCCTCGAGCAGGTCATCCAGTCGCAGAAGCCGCTCCTCATCATCGCCGAGGACGTCGAGGGCGAGGCGCTCGCCACGCTGGTGGTCAACAAGCTGCGCGGCGGCCTGAAGATCTCGGCCGTCAAGGCTCCCGGCTTCGGCGATCGCCGCAAGTCGATGCTGCAGGACATCGCCATCCTCACGGGGGGTCAGGTGATTTCCGACGATCTGGGCATGAAGCTCGAGAATGTCGGCATGGACATGCTGGGCACCGCCAAGCGTGTCTCGATCACCAAGGACACCACGACGATCGTGGACGGCGCGGGCGTCAAGGCCGAGATCGAGGCGCGCGTCGCCCAGATCCGCGGCCAGATCGAGGAGACCACCTCGGACTACGACCGTGAGAAGCTGCAGGAGCGTGTTGCCAAGCTGGCGGGCGGCGTTGCCGTCATCCGCGTCGGCGGCATGACCGAGACGGAAGTGAAGGAACGCAAGGACCGCGTCGACGACGCGCTCAATGCGACCCGCGCGGCCGTGCAGGAAGGCATCGTCGTCGGCGGCGGCGTGGCTCTGATCCAGGCGGGCAAGGCGCTCGACGGCCTCAAGGGCGCCAACAGCGACCAGGATGTCGGGATCTCGATCATCCGCAAGGCGCTGGAAGCTCCGCTGCGCCAGATCGCGCAGAACTCGGGCGTCGACGGCTCGGTCGTGGCCGGCAAGATCCGGGAAAGCACCGACCCGAAGTTCGGGTTCAATGCGCAGACCGAGGAATATGGCGACATGTTCAAGTTCGGCGTCATCGACCCGGCCAAGGTGGTGCGTCATGCGCTGCAGGACGCGGCCTCGATCGCCGGCCTGCTGATCACGACCGAAGCCATGGTGGCCGACAAGCCCGAAAAGGGCGGCGGCAACTCCGGCGGCATGGGCGGCGGCATGGGCGACATGGGCGGCATGGGCGGCATGATGTAAGACGGCTTTCCGCAGGAAAGTCCGTCGGGGAGCGTCGGGAACCTGGCCTTCGGGCAGGCTCCCGAACACTTCGCCCATCGGAACGCGCAAAGGCCCCCTCGGGGGCCTTTGTCATGTCCGGGGGCGGGGGACCTGCGGTCCGTCCGCCATCAGCGCCTCGAAATACCCCGGCAGGAGCGCGTCGAACCGGGCGCGGCCCGCGTCGGTGGGTGCGATCCCGGCGCGGCGGGCATCGGCCTTGTCCGGGTTGCGCGCGATCAGTCCGCTGCGCTCCATGGTGGCGAGTGCCTTCGAGAGAACCGGGCGGGATACGTCCAGCCGCTCGGCGATCTCTCCCGGTGTCAGGGTCGCACGCTCGGGTTCGCGCACGATCACCATGATGACCAGGAACTGCGTCTGCGACAGGCCGTGACCGGCGAGGAAGGCCTCTATCCGGCGCAGGCGCAGGCTGGCGCGTCGCAAGTCGTCCAGCCGGAGGAGGACGGCGTCAGGATCGAAGCCGGGGAGGGCGTGCGTGATGCCCCCGATCATCTTGCGGGTCGGCAGCTCACGCAGGAAGAACACCTCAGTCCTCCGTCTGCATCATCACCACGCGCACCGGCTTGGCCAGCCAGTCCTCGTAGGCCGCAAAAACACGCATGGTGTAAGGTTGTGCGTGATGCGCGGCGAGGGCGTCGTCGTCGCTCCAGCGCTCCACCAGGTAAAGGCATGGGTCGCCGTCGCGGCCGAGGTTCAATTCGAAACGGCGGCATCCAGGCTCTGCGCGGGTCGGGCCGATCAGGTCGCGCAGAGCGGCGCGCGCTGCGGCACGATGTTCGGGCAGGGGCGTGATGGTTGCGAAGACGGCAAGGTCGGGCATGATCGGACTCCATTGATTAGCATGGTAACCATATATGCTCGCTGGGAGTGCGTCAACCGTGACCGTTTCCTGCGGAGTTCCGCCGACGGGCATCCGCCCCGCAGGAAAACTGCGGAACAGGGCGGAAGGTGCGGCGTTGAAACTTGGCGATCCCAAAGGATTGCGCCTGCAAACGGAGGAACGCATGACAGATGACAACCACAATCTCGTGGCCGCTGACGAAGTGACCGGCACGAAGGTCTACGGGGCCGACGGGTCGAATGTCGGTTCCATCGACCGGGTGATGATCGACAAGCAGTCGGGCAAGGTCGCCTATGCGGTGATGAGCTTCGGCGGCATCCTGGGCATGGGCGGCGAAGAGCGGCCGGTCCCGTGGAACACGCTGACCTACGATACCTCGCTCGGCGGGTTCCGCACGTCGATCACCGAAGCGCAGCTTTCGGACGCGCCAGGATCGGACAGGGGCTGGGAGCGGGACCGCGATTGGGAGACGCGGACGCACCAAGCCTACGGCACGGCGCCCTACTGGATCTGAGGCGCCCGGATCCTCGACCCGCAAGCGTGGGGCCGCCCGGCGGGGCGGCCCCTTTGTCGTTCTAGACCGGCGGCAGGGAGCCGTCCGCCATAACGCCCGCGAACTGGCCATTCACGACATCGCCGTCGATCTGCGCGAAGATGATCGTCCTGTCGCCGGCCACGAGGCTGCGCTCCGGGTCGGGCGCGAAGCGGGTGATCGGGGCGGCGTCGGGAACCACGATCTCCTCGGTCACGTCCCCGTGGCTGACGGTGAGGGTGTTTCCGCCATCGGTCGCCGCGACGGTGCCGATGGTGGCGTTGGTCATCAGGCTGCCCTCGGTCAGATCCCAGGGCTGAGTGCCTTCGCCCGTGCCGCGCATGGCTTCCGGGAAGACGTTGATCGACAGGGCGACCTTGCGGCCGTCGGCACCGGGCACCGAGGGGATCGACAGGAAATCGCCCGCAGCGAGATCGGCAGGCTCGATCGCCGAGTAGACGACCAGCGCGTAGTCGGGGGCCATTTCCACCGCGACGCTTTCGCCGCCGGTCGTATCGATGGTGACGGTCGTGCCCTCGACCGACGCGACGGTGCCGCGGACATGGGTGGTTGCCTGCGCCGCGGCGGCGAGGGGCAGGATGGCGGTCGGGAGCGCGAGACCGAGCGCGAGAAGAAGGGGTCGGAACATTCTGGTCCTCCGGGAGGGGCGTTGCAGGACCATGACCGGCCCCATGCCGCTACCTATACCGACCCATGCGCGGGACGAGCCGGTTCTGCCGCCATCCCCGGATCGTGACCGCACAGCCCGCGTGCGCAGGCCCACCCCGCTTGTCGCCAAGTCTAGGCTTCGCTACTCGATCGGGCGACGACGGGCGGGGGAGCGCGCATGTACCGGGTCTGGAACCAGCTTGCCAACTACTCGGTGCTGTTGGTCCTGGGCGCGCTGGTGGCCCTCGTCTGGGCCAATACCGACGTGCACAGCTACAGGCTGCTGGTGAACTATCCGCTGTGGTTCAACGACTGGATCGGGGCCGATCTTCGCCATTGGGACGAGGTGCTGGGCGGGGACGCGGCGCGCTACGGTCCTGCCGATACGGCCAGGGTGATGACCGCCCGCTATCTCGTCAACGACCTTTTGATGGCGTTCTTCTTCGCGATGGCGGGCAAGGAGGTCTGGGAGGCCGTGATTCTGGAACGAGGGACGCTGCGCGGCACGAAAGCCGCGACGCCGCTCTTCGCGACGCTGGGCAGAATGCTGGGCCCTGTCGCGGTCTATCTGGGTCTGACGCTGCTGTCGGGCCCCGAGAAGTTCGCGATCTATGCCAACGGCTGGGCAATTCCGACCGCCACCGATATCGCCTTCAGCTATCTCGTCGGCCGGATCGTGTTCGGCGCCGGCCATCCCGCCGTTCGATTCCTGCTGCTGCTGGCCATCGCCGACGACGCGGCGGGCCTCTTCATCCTTGCGGTGTTCTACCCGTCCGGCGATCTCGCGCCTGTCTGGCTGCTGCTGTCGCTCGCCGCAGCCCTGGGCGTCTTCGTCCTCTGCAACTGGCTGCCGCGCAGGCTCGATCGTCATGACCAGTTGCGGCCGAACTCGACATGGGTGCGCCGGAAGCTGTCGTTCTGGCCCTATCTGGCGGCGGGCGCCCTGTCGTGGTTCGGCTTCGCGCAATCGGGCCTGCATCCCGCCCTCGGCCTGCTGCCGATCATCCCGACGCTGCCCCATGCCGACCGGGCCTTCGGGATCTTTGCGCAAGCCGAGCAATACCTCACCGACCTGCTCAACCATAGCGAGCATCTGGTCAAGCATCCGGTCCAGGTGGTCCTGCTGCTCTTCGGTCTGATGAACGCCGGCGTGGAGTTCTCGTCGATCTCGGAGCCGACATGGCTGGTGTTGGCAGGGCTTCTCATCGGCAAGCCGGCGGGGGTGCTGCTCTTCGGCTATGTCGCGGCCCACACGTTGAAGCTCGGGCTGCCGGACGGGATGCGGACCGTCGATCTCTTCGTCGTCGGCTGCGTCGCGGCCATCGGGTTCACGGTGTCCATCTTCGTGGCCTCGGTCGCCTTCGACCCGGGTGCGGTGCAGGACGCCGCCAAGATGGGCGCGCTCTTCAGCTTCGCGGCGGCGGGCATCAGCGTGATCGCGGGAAGGCTGGCGGGTGTCCGGAAGCAAAAGGGCTGACGCAGAGGCGGGGCGGCCGCCATGCCTGCCCGGCGGGCCAAGAACGCGCCCGGGCGGGCGGCGGCGATCCCGCGCCGGGGGGCGGGCGGGTAATCAGTGGTTTGCAACGGCCGCCGGCACGGCTACTCAAGGCCCCAAACGCCCCCTGAGCCCCGAGGACCTTCATGAAGCCGATCGCCGACGTCACGCCGAACACCTGGCAATTCCTGCGCGACCCGATGATCGCACCGACCGGATTCCGCGAGTACGATGCCCGGTGGAAGTATCCCGAGGCGATCAACCTGCCCGGCGTCACCGCCCTGGGCCTCGGCCTCGGGACGCAGATGATGCGGCGGGGCATCGAGCCGCGCATCGCCGTCGGCAACGACTACCGCGACTATTCCGTGGCCATCAAGAACGCGCTGATGCTCGGCCTCGTGCAGGCCGGCATCCATGTGCAGGACATCGGCCCTGCGCTGTCTCCGATGGCCTATTTTGCGCAGTTCCATCTCGACACGCCGGCCGTGGCGATGGTCACGGCGAGCCACAACCCCAACGGCTGGACCGGGGTGAAGATGGGCTTCGAGCGGCCGCTCACCCATGGCCCCGAGGAGATGGCGGAGCTTCGCGACATTGTGTTGAACGGCGAGGGCGAAGCCCGCGACGGCGGCAAGTGGGAGAGCGTCGGCGGGGTGATGGAGGCCTATCTCGATGACATCGTGGGGGATTTCCGCATGACGCGAAAGCTGAAGGTGGTCTGCGCCACCGGCAACGGCACGGCCTCGGCCTTCGGGCCCCTCGTGCTGGAGCGGATCGGCGTCGAGGTCGTGCCCTCGCACAACGAGCTGGACTACACCTTCCCGCACTACAACCCGAACCCCGAGGCGATGGAGATGCTGCACGACATGGCCGCCTCCGTGAAGGAGTCGGGCGCGGATCTGGCGATCGGTTTCGACGGCGACGGCGACCGCTGCGGCGTGGTGGACGACGAGGGCGAGGAGATCTTCGCCGACATCATGGGCGTCATCCTGGCGCGCGACCTTTCGGCGCTGCACCCGAACGCGACCTTCGTGGCGGACGTGAAATCGACGGGGCTTTTCGCCTCCGACCCGGTGTTGCAGGCGAACGGGGCCAAGGCCGACTACTGGAAGACCGGGCACAGCCACATGAAGCGGCGGGTCCATGCGCTTGGTGCGTTGGCCGGGTTCGAGAAATCGGGGCACTACTTCCTCGCCGAACCCATCGGCCGCGGCTACGACTGCGGGATGCGCGTCGCGGTCGAAGTCTGCAAGCTGATGGACCGCAACCCCGACAAGTCGATGAGCGACCTGCGCCGCGCGCTGCCCAAGGTCTGGAACACGCCAACCCTGTCGCCGTTCTGCGCCGACGAGGAGAAATACGACACGCTGGAGCGCATCGTCGATCGGATCGTGCCGATGAAGGGCGAGGGCTCGCTGGGCGGCCGCAGCATCGTCGACGTCGTCACGGTCAACGGTGCGCGGATCATGCTGGAGAACGGGGCCTGGGGGCTGGTGCGCGCCTCCTCCAACACGCCGAACCTCGTCGTCGTCTGCGAGAGCCCGGAGAGCGATGCGGAATTGCGGGCGATCTTCGCGGACCTCGACGCGATCATCCGGGTGGAGCCGAACGTCGGTGCCTACGACCAGACATTCTGAGCCCTGTCGGGTTCCGCCGCCGCCCGGCGAGAACGCTTCTCGCCGGCAGGCGGAGCCCCTCGATCCTGCGGCCGGACCGGCGAAAGGCCGCGTCATGATCCTCGTGCTCCTCCTCCTCGTCTGCCTTGCCGCGGCCGCCGAGGCGCAGGACGAGGGCCAGCCTTCAGGTGCGATCTCGACCGCGCAGGACAGCCGCGACGATGCGGCGATAGACCGGCGGATCGAGGCGATCATCGGCCAGCTTTCGGGTTACGAAGGCATCACGGTCGATGTCCGCGAGGGGATCGTCACCTTGGGCGGCGAGGTGCTGGACGGCGAGGCCATTCCCCGGCTCGACACGCTGGCGGCCCGCGTCGACGGCGTCGTCGCCATCGAGAACGAGGTGGTGGAGAGCACCGACGTCGCGCGCCGCCTCGACCCGGTGGCCGAACGGTTCCGCACGCGCATCGCCCAGTTCTTCAGCTATCTGCCACTGCTCGCCGTCGCGGCGGTGGCCGGCCTGCTCGTGGCCCTCGCCGGGCTGCTGCTGGCCCGGTGGGAGTGGCCATGGCGCCGGCTCGCGCCGAACGCCTTCATCGCCAATATCTACCGCGTGGTCCTGCGTCTGGCGGCCGTGGCGGCCGGCGTCGTCACGGCCCTCGACATCATGAATGCGACGGCGGTGCTGACCGGTTTGCTGGGGGCCGCCGGCATCCTCGGGCTCGCCGTCGGGTTCGCGGTGCGCGATACGGTTGAGAACTTCATCGCCAGCGTGATGCTGTCGCTGCGCCAGCCGTTCCGGCCGAACGATTTGGTGGATATCGAAGGCTCGATGGGCAGGGTCGTCCGGCTGACTAGCCGCTCGACGATCCTTCTCGACCTCGACGGCAACCACGTGCGGCTGCCGAACGCCGTCGTCTTCAAGGCCAGGATCGTCAACTTCACCAGCAACGACGAGCGCCGCTTCTCCTTCGTGCTGGGCGTCGACCCGGTGTCCGACGTGACCGAGGCCAAGCGGATCGGCACGCAGACGTTGGCCGCGCTCGACTTCGTGCTGGAGACGCCCGCGCCGCAGGTCTGGATCAGGGACGTGGCGGCAAGCACCATCGAGGTCGAGTTCCTCGGCTGGCTGAACCAGCGCGAGACCGCCTTCGACATGGCCCGCAGCGAGGCGATCCGCATGGTGATGGCGGCGCTGACCCGCGCGGGGATCGGCCTGCCGGAGCCGACCTATCGGGTGAGTATCGCCGGCCAGATGCCCGCCGCCCTTGTCCCGGAGGCGGACACGTCGCCCGCCGCCCGCCCCTTGGCGGACCCCAGACCGCCGGAGGTCGTGGGGCCGGACCTGAGCATCGAACGCAAGGTTCTCGAGGAACGACGGACCACGGGCGAGGCCGATCTGCTGAACCCCGCCGCCCCGGTCGAATGAGGCGCGGCGGCGGCGCTCCGATCCCTCGGGACAGGCTGCCGCATAGGCCTTGGGCCGATCCGGCGCTGTCGCGGATACCGGGCTTGCGCCCGGTGGAGGGCGGCTGGATCGTCGCGGACGAGGTCTGTTCGGCGCAATCGGCCGAGAAGGCCCGGTTGCTGGCGGCGCGGCGACATGACGTCCTGCGGACGCGGCCAGAGAGTGAGGCGGCGCATTCATAAGCACGCCCCGCGGAACCTGCGCTCCGAACGGCAGACGGTGCCGCGCCTGCCGCGCACGCGGGCGGTGCTCTTCGCGGTGCATACCTAGGTGGTGCGGCTGGATCGCCTGACCCCGGAACGGCGGGCGGGATGTCCGGTGGATTGAGCCTCACGGCGCGGCGAAATGCTTCGAGAGCTTGAGGCCCTGGCCTTGGTAGTTCGAGGCGATGCCTTGGCCGTAGAGCTGTGCCGGCGTTTCGGACATCGCCTCGTAGACCAGCCGCCCGACGATCTGGCCGTGTTCGAGGGCGAAGGGCGCCTCGTGGCAGCGGACCTCGAGAACGCCGCGCGCGGGTGTGCCGTAGCCGAAGCCCGGATCGAAGAACCCCGCGTAATGCACCCGGAACTCACCCACCATGGCAAGATAGGGCGCCATCTCGGCGGCATGGGTCGGCGGAATGGTGACGGCTTCGCGGCTGACGAGGATGTAGAAGGCACCGGGGTCGAGGATGATGCCGCGCCGGTCGGTGCGGATCGCCTCCCAGAAATCGGCGGGGGCATAGTGGCCGAGCTTGTCGAGGTCGATGACGCCGGTATGCGGCTTGGCGCGCCAGCCGACCAGCGTGCCGGGCCCCGGGGCGAGGTCCACCGAGAAGCCGAGGCCGTCGTCGATGACGGGGGTGCCGTCGACGAGCGGGCTGCGGGCGTGGAGGGCTACCAAGGCGGCATCGTCCAGGACGGCCCCGCCGGCCCGGAAACGGATCTGGTTGAGGCGCATGCCGGGGCGGACGAGGACGGAGAAGCTGCGCGGGCAGATCTCGGCGTAGAGCGGCCCCGCGTAGCCGGACGCGACGCGGTCGAACTCGGTGCCGCCATCGGCGACGGTCCGGGTCAGCAGGTCGAGGCGCCCGGTGGAGGATTTGGCGTTGGCGACGGCCGACAGACCCGGGGGCAGGGCAAGGCGCTCCTGCAGCGGCACGAGGTAGACCGCACCCTTCTCGAGCACCGCGCCGGTGGCGAGGTCGATCCTGTGCATCTCGAACTCGTCCAACCGCTCCGCCAACGTGCGGCCCGCGCCCGGCAGGAACGACGCGCGCACCCGGTAGGCGACGGATCCGAGGCGAAGATCGAGGCTGGCGGGCTGCACCTGGCCGGAGGCCAGCGGCGGCGCCGTGATGGCCCCGGCGGCAAGCATCGCCTCGATCTGCTGGCTGGCGAGAACGCCGCTGGCGAACTGCATGATCGGTTCCCCGGATAAGCGAAACGCCCCGCCCCGGCCGGGGAGAGGCGTTGCGATTTGGTCGGGCTAGCAGGACTCGAACCTGCGACCTTCCGTCCCCCAGACGGACGCGCTACCAGGCTGCGCCATAGCCCGACTTGGCGTTCTACATACGGCTTTCGGGGGGGCGCGCAACCCGAAAGGTCATCGCTCCTGCGCCGTCTCCACCCCGTTCCGCGCCTCCTCGCGAAGTTCGCCCTCGACCTCCTCGATCAGGCCGCGAAGCTTTCGGATGATGCGTCGCAGGCGGCGCTGGTTGGCCGCGGGAACGTGGATCGAGCGATCGGCTTCGGCGGCCGGATCCCCCGGGGTGGCAGGGTCGGGCACCGGAAGATCGGGAGCGGCAGGGCCGAGAGCCGCAGGACCGGGTCCGTCAGGCTCGCCGACCGGCCGCGTGGGCTCCGGCTCGGTCAGGGGGTCAGGCCCGTCATCCGGGTCCGGTTCGGGGGCGGCGTCGGGCTCCAGTTCGATGTCGGGCTCCGGACCCGTCTCGGGGTCGGTGGCGGGCGCCTTCGACAGGTTCCGGCCTGTGGAGGGCACGTCCGGCTGCCCGGATCCGTCGAGCGGCTCCTCGATGGGCTCGTCCGACGGCTGCGGCGTCTCGGTTTCGTCGCCAAGCTGCCCGGTCGAGAGTTCGTCGCCGGGCTGGCTCGGCTCCGGCTCTTCGGGTTCGGGACGCGGAGAGGGGCGCATCGCCACAACCTCGGGCTCGGCCAAGGGCTCGGCACCTGTCTCGGCATCGGGCTCTGCGGGCGGGGTCGTCTCGCCGGGCGGCTCGGGCCTGGCGGGCGGCGGGGTCCGCACGCCGTCGATATGACGGGCGGGGGCATCGGCCGCTGGCATTACCCTGGTCTCGCGGCCGTCGTCCTCGCGCTGGCGGATCACGCGGCGCGTCCTCGGCGCCGCGGCGGCATCGGGCAGGTCGAGATCGGGCGACAGCACCATGACCGCATCCGCTCCGTCCTCGTCGATCTTCTGGCTGACGCCGCGGATCGGCATCCCCTGATCGTGCAGCATCACCTTGATGCCGCCGAGCAGGCGCATGTCCTCGGGCCGGTAGTAGCGCCGACCGCCCGCGCCCTTGACGGGAGCGATCTGGCTGAACTTCGATTCCCAGAAGCGTAGCACATGGGTCGGCACGCCGAGCCAGTCCGCCACTTCGCGGATGGTGCGGAACGCGCCGTCGGATTTTTCCGGTCCGGCCAAGGGTCAGTCCTTCTTGGTGGAGTTCCCCGAGGCGACCCGGTCCTTCATGAGGTGCGAAGGGCGGAACGTCAGAACGCGGCGGGGCGGAATCGGAGCCTCCTCGCCGGTCTTGGGGTTGCGCCCGACGCGGGCGTTCTTGTCGCGGGTCGAAAACGTCCCGAAGCCGGAAATCTTTACCTGCTGGCTGCTCACCAGCGCGTCGGAGACATGCTGGAGCACCTGCGACACCAGCGCCGCGCTTTCGTTCCGGCTGAGGCCGACGTTGCGGAACACCGCCTCGCTCAGATCCATCCGGGTCACTGTCTTGTCGCTCATGGCCTTGTCGTTCATGATCACCCCGTTGTCCAACATCGATTTCGCCGCCCCGTTCGCGCCCTGCAGGTGAATCTTTGCCGGTCTGCTGAAAACAAGTCAATGACAAGGACTTGCGGGCCGACCTTCATGCGAAAGCCTGCCGGCGGGGTCAGACGCGCAGTTTCTCGTGCAATCAGTGACTTGGATCACCAGCGCAGGGCAACGGCGCCCCAGGCGAGACCTCCGCCGATCGCTTCGGTGACGACGAGCTGGCCGGGCCGGAGCACGCCGCGCGCCTGCGCGACCGACATGGCGAGGGGAATCGATGCCGCGGAGGTGTTGCCGTGGTCCTGCACCGTCACGACCACCTTCTCCATCGGCAGGCCGAGCTTCGCGGCGGTGCGGGTGATGATGCGGATGTTGGCCTGATGCGGCACGACGCGGTCGACGTCGGCGGCGGCCACGCCCGCGCGGGCGAGCACATCGAGGGTGGATTGGGCGAGTTTCTCGACGGCGTGGCGGAACACCTCCTTGCCGGCCATCGTCAGGTGGCCGGAGGTCTGCGAGGTCGAAACCCCGCCGGAGACCCGGAGGATGTCGCAAAAGCGGCCGTCGGAGTGCAGGTCGGTCGCGAGGATGCCGCGGTCCGAGACATCGCCCGCAGCCTCCGACGCCTCCAGCACGAGCGCACCGGCGCCGTCGCCGAAGAGGACGCAGGTGCCCCGGTCCTGCCAGTCCAGGATGCGGCTGAACGTCTCCGCGCCGATGACGAGGACCCGGGTGGCCTGGCCCGACCGGATCATGCCGTCGGCGTTGGCGAGCGCGAAGATGAAGCCGGCGCAGACCGCCTGCACGTCGAAGGCGAAGCCGCGGGTCATGCCAAGGCCCGCCTGCACGATGGTCGCGGTGGCCGGAAAGGTGAGATCGGGGGTGGAGGTGGCCAGAATGATAGCGTCGATGTCGTCGGGCCGAAGGCCGGCATCCTTGAGCGCGGCCTTCGCGGCACGGATGGCGAGGTCGGAGGTGGGCTGGCCCTCGGCCGCGAAATGCCGCCGTTCGATGCCGGACCGTGACCTGATCCATTCGTCCGAGGTATCGAGGAACGTCGCGAACCAGTCGTTCGGCACGATCCGCTCCGGCAGGTAATGCCCCACGCCGCGGACGACGGAGCGGATCATTTCGCACCCTCAGGGGCAAGGCCGTCGAGCGCTGCGGTCGCCGCCGCGATTCGGACCTTGAGCCGGTCGCTGAACCCCGACTTCGACAGGTTCCAGGCCAGGGCGACCGCGGCGGCGACGCCGGTCTCGTCGGCAGAGCCGTGGGACTTCACGACCGTGCCGTTCAGCCCGAGAAAGACGCCGCCATTGACGCGGCGCGGGTCGATGCGCATCGACAGGCGCTTGAGCGAGGTCATCGCCAGCAGCGCCGCCATCTTGGAGAGGGCGGTCGCGCGGAACGCTTCGCCCAGCATGTCGCGCACGAAACGCGCCGTGCCCTCGCCGGTCTTGAGGGCGACATTGCCGGTGAAGCCGTCGGTCACGATCACGTCGGCGCGGTCGCCGGGGATGTCGCCGCCCTCGACGAAGCCGACGAAATCGAAGCCGCTGGTGGGCGCGATGGCCTCGATCCGGTCGTGGGCCTCGCGCAGTTCGATGCGGCCCTTGTTCTCCTCGGTCCCGACGTTGAGGAGCCCGACACGCGGGAACTCCAGCCCGAGGCCGTTGCGGGCATAGCACACCCCCATCAGCGCGTATTGCAGCAGGTCGCCGGCATCGGCGCGGATATCGGCCCCGACGTCGAGCATCACGTTGAAGCCGGACGGGGTGCGGGAAGGCCAGAGGATCGCGATGGCGGGGCGGTTGACACCCGGCAGCTTGCGAAGCTGCAACATCGACATCGCCATCAGCGCCCCGGTGTTGCCGCAACTCACGCAGACCGTCGCCTCGCCGGAACGGACGGCGTCGACGGCGGACCACATCGAGGTTTCCTTGCCGGTGCGCATCACCTGGCTGGGCTTGTCGGTCATCGCGATCACACCGGCGGCGTGACGGACGGTGCAATGATCGGAGAGACCGCGCCGCTTCGCGATCAGCGGGTCGAGCACGGACCTGTCGCCGTGGACGAGAAACCGCATGGCGGGGGTCTTCCTGACCGCCAGGGCGAGCCCGGAGACGA
>JBBQDX010000041.1:0-20819 GCA_038320125.1 Rhodobacterales bacterium
GAGATCGCCGTCGACCGGGTCGAGCTGACCCTGGCGGCGGCCTGAGCGCGCGGCGGCGACGGTGTTCCAGTCCCTCAACCCCGGCGTCCACGTCCGCCGCGTCGAGATCGCCCCGGCGCTGCCGACGAGGATCGACGTGGCTGCATTCATCGGGATCGCCGCGCGCGGCCCGTTGAACCGGGTCGAGGTCGTCGAGGGCTGGGCAGAGTTCGTGTCGCGCTATGGCGACTTCCAGTCGAACGCCTTTCTTGCCTACGCGGTGCGGGGCTTCTTCGACAACGGCGGATTGCGCTGCCACGTCCTGCGGATCGCGGCTCCGGCGCTGGAGACCCGGACCACCGGGCCGCAGCCGGCCGACGGTGCCTCCAGCGTGCTGGCGGAGGCCGGGCGGGTCCGCGCGGGTGCGGTCGCCACGCTGGTGCAGAGCAGCTTGACGGTCACCGCCGGCGCGCAGCCGGCGGACCGCAGGCGCTCCCTGGTCGCGGCAACCGCCGGAATGGTCGCGGGGAACGCCGCGTTGGTGCAGCAGCCCGGCCGGCGCCCGGCACGGCGACAGATCGCGACGGTCGATGCGGCCGCAGGGTCGCTCGGCTGGACCGTCCCGCTGCCCGCCGACTTCGACCTCGCGCAGCCGATCGCGATCACCTGCGTCGTCCGCGACGAGCGACTGGTGGCCGGGGTCGCGGGCGCTACCGTGACCTGGACCCGCCCGCTCGACGGCCGGTTCGACCTCGCCCACCCGCTGCATGTCGGGTTTGGTGCCGCCGTGGCCGGGGCCGTGGTGGGCGACGAGACGGGCGATCCGCTCCTGTCGATCGAGGCCGCCGACCCCGGTCGCTGGGGCAACGCGCTCTCGGTCCGGGTCACGACGCGGAACGGCGGCGGCTACACGACCCGGACGCTGTCCCGGCCCGACCCCGCGGACCGGCTCTCGCTCGACCGGGTGGACGGCCTCGCCGTCGGGGCGCTCGTCGAGGCGTCGCAGGACGCGGCCGGTCCCGTGCGAGCGCGGATCGCCAGCCTGTCGTCGAGCGATCTGGCGATAACGCTGGTGCCCCCGCTCGTCGGGTTCGATCTCGTCGCGGCGGCGAATGGTGCGAAACCGATCGTGGCACGGCGGCTGAGCGCGACGCTGTCCGTCCGCGAGGCGGGCCGGCTCGTCGAGATCCACGAGGATATCGACCTGCCGCCGCCGGAAGCGCCGGACCAAAGCCGGGTCAACGACCGCTCCCGGCTGATCCGGATCGCCCGGATGCCGGGCCCCGGGGACAGGTGGCTGGACGCCGACGGGCCGATGCTCACGGCGGGCGAGGTGCGACTGGGCGGCGGCCGCGACGGCATCGCCATGCTGCAGCCATCCGACATCACCGGCGCGACCGGCATGGCCCCCGCCGGCCTCGGGCTGTTCGCGGATCGATCGGAGCCCGCCGCGCTGGCGATACCGGACCTGCGCCTGCCGGCGATCCCGGCGCGCGAAACCCTGGTGGAGGACCCCCCCGATCCGGATCCCTGCGCCCTTTGCCCGGCCCCCCCGAACGGGGCGCACGCCGCCCTGCCGGACGTCCTTTCCGAGGCGACTCCCGGCTTTCCGGAGGCGTCGGTCCTCGATGTCCAGCGCGCGATGATCGAGCAATGCGAGACCCTCGCCGACCGGGTGGCCCTGCTCGACCCGCCACTCTCGGCCGGCGGCGGTTGCCCGGACTGGCCGGACCTCATGACCTGGCGGCAGCAGTTCGATTCGAGCTTCGGCGCAGCCTATCACCCCTGGATCGACGTCGCCGACCCGCTGGATGCCGGGGGCCGTCTGACCCGCCGCATCCCGGCTTCGGGCCACGCGCTCGGCCAGTTCGCCTTGGCCGACCGCGAGCCGGGCCACGCCGCCCCGGCGAACCGGCCCCTGCAATGGACCGCCGGCACGGCCTGCGACCTCGACGACACCCGCCACGGGGCCCTGAACGACCGCGGGCTGAACGCCATCACCCTCCGGGCCGGTCGGGGCATCCGCATCATGGGCGCGCGCACGCTCTCGTCGCATTCCGATTGGGAGCAGCTCACGGTGCGGCGGCTGATGATCCGTCTGCGCCGGTCGATCCGGCGAGACCTGGCCTGGGCGGTCTTCGAGCCCGCGAACCGGGCCTTCGAGCAGCGCGTCATCGCCACGCTCGAGGGTCTGATGGAGCTCGAATGGCAGGCCGGGCGCCTCCGCGGGCGGCAACTGTCGGACGCCTTCCGGATCGCCATCGACCGCGATGCCGCATCCTCGGACGACGGGCAGTTCGTCGTGCTCCTCGCCGTCGCCCCGGCGCTGCCGGCGGAGTTCATGTTCCTGCGCCTCGCCTTCTCGCTCGACGCCATGGACCTGGCCGAACTGACCGCATCGGGAGGCTGGCCGACATGAGGGACAACGACCCCATCCTCGCGCACAACTTCTCCGTCGCCTTCACGCAGAGCGCCGGGGTCGGCGCGCTGATCACGCTGACCGTCGGCACCCCGCCCGTCGCCGGGTTCAGCGAATGCGCGGGCCTCGAGATCGGCATCCCGGCGGAAAGCTTCGCGGAGGGCGGCAACAACGGCACCACGCTGAAATTCGTGGGTCGCGCCAACTGGACCAACATCAAGCTGCGCAAGGGCGTCGTGACCTCCGCCGATCTCTGGCGCTGGCATCAGGACTACGTCGAGGGCATCGGCAAGCGTCGGGACGGCATCATCAGCCTGCTCGACGACCGCGGCGAGACGGTGCGCGTCTGGCGCTTCAGCCGCGGGCTGCCGGTCCGCTGGGCCGGTCCCCCGATGCATGCGGGCCAGAGCCAGATCGCCATAGAGGAAATCGAGATCGCCCACGAGGGCCTGCGCCAGACCGGAGCCGGAAGCGGCTCCCTTATCGACACCGTGAGCAACCTTTTCAGCTGAGGGAAGCGAGGACAATGGACATCGACATCGAGGAAATGACCGGCGAGGCGACTGTCCTCGATCTCGGTGCCCTGCGACGCCAGATCGTCGCCGAAGTGTTGCAGCGGATCGAGGACGACCGCCGCCTGCGCGACCGCCTCGAAGAGGCGCGGGCACCGCGCGCCAGCGCGCTCCGCCGGCCACAGGATCTCGTCTGATGCAGTGGCTCGCAAAGGCGCAGGTGCAGCGGCTGAGGGCGAATGGCTCGCCCGATGGCGCCGCGCTGGAGGTCGCGTTCAACCCGACGGAATACACCTTGGGAAAATCCGCGCAGATCGCCGAGATTCCGATCCCCGGCCTCGACTCCCCGATGCTCCAGTTCGTCCGCGGTCAGGTCGAGACCATGACGCTCGATCTCTTCTTCGACAGCACGGACGAGGGCGGCACCGGGCAGGACGCGGAGCCGGTCACGAGAAAGACCGACCGGTTCTACGAGCTGATCAAGATCGACCCCGCGACCCGCGCGCCGCCCGTCATCCTGTTCAGCTGGGGGGCCGACAGCTTCCCCGGCGGCCGGAGCTATGCGACGCTCCACGGCTCTCGTCCCGGCTTCAAGGGCCTCGTGGAGTCGGTGCGCCAGCGGTTCACGATGTTCTCGTCCCTCGGCAAGCCGCTGCGCGCGACGCTGTCGCTGTCGATCAAGGAATACAAGACGCTCTCCGAACTCGTCGCCGAACAGGACAGCTCCGCCAGCGCCCGCCCCAGCGCCCATACCGTGACCGAGGGCGAGACGATGACGGAGATCGCCGATGGCGGCGGCGACTGGCGTGCCACGGCCGAGGCCAACGGCATTGACGACCCGGAGACCCTGGTGCCCGGCCAGGTGATAAACATGGAACCCGCGCATGTGACGGGGCGCCGGCCATGACCGCCCGGATCATCCGCCTCGCCGACGACCGCCGGGACTTCTACGTCCCCGACTTCCAGGTCTTCCTGTTCGGATCCATGCCGCCGCCGGACGCCGATCCGGACAGCCAGGCCTTTCCTTCGGGCGCGGTGCGCGACATCGTCGAGGTGAAATACGACGACGGGCTGGAACAGGTCGACGGGTTCACGCTCACCGTCAACAACTGGGACACCGGGCGCAACCAGCCGATCTATTACGGGCACTACGCGAGCGTCGCGAGCCCGGAACATCCCGACGTCTTCGAACCGGGGCAGGAGCTGCTCGTATCGATGGGCTACGAGGGCGACCTGAACCACATGGTCCTGGGGATGATCACGTCGGTGGACGTGCAGTTCCCCGAGACCGGCCATTCCAGGATCGTGGTCAGCGGCCTCAACGTGCTCGACCGCCTGCGGGACCGGCAATACACTTGGTCCTGGCCCGAGGACGGCAGCAGCGGCATCCGCGACAGCGACGTCGCCCTGTCCCTGTCCCGCCCGGCCGATCCGCGGAACAACAAGCCGGGGTTCGGCATCCCCGTCATCGTCGACGAGGCCGCCCGCGAGCGCGAGGCTGTCCACGACCACATCTTCATGAACGGGCAGTATCCCATCGTCTTCCTGATGCAGCGCGCCCGCGCGCTTGGCTACCACGTGGTTCTGGAAGAGGATTACGACGACAGCGGCGCGCCGATCCAGACGCTCCGCTTCGGTCCGCCGAGCGATCGGCGCGAGGTGTCCTACGTGCTCGAATGGGGCAAGTCGCTCAGCACCTTCCACCCCACCTACTGCAATTCCCGCATGCTCTGGTCGGTGAAGGTCTGCGGCTGGGACCGGGCCGCCAAGGAGCGCATCGAGGTCACCAGGACCATCGAGGACATCGAACCGGCGGGCCGTCCGAACGGCGACCTCATTTCGGTCGCCCGGGCCGCGAACCGCGAGGAGGTGATCGTCGACCCCCCTGCACAGACGGAACAGGAGGCCGAGCGTCGTGCCCTCGAGGCCCTCGTGCAGAACTACCAGACGCTAGTGACCGCCAGCGGAAGCTGTGTCGGGCTGCCCCACCTGCGCGCCGGGCAGACGATCCACATCCTCGGCGTAGGGCGGCATTTCGAGGGCGCCTACAACGTCCTCACCACCAGCCATGTGATCAACGACCAGGGCTACCGGACCAGCTTCACAGCACACCGGATCAACCCGATCCCGCAATCCCCGGGTCAGATGGAGGCTTCGACATGAGCAGGCGGCACGGGCTGGCGACGGGCATCGTCCTGAACGTCGACGACGAGGACAACATGGGCCGCATCCAGGTCGAGATCACCACCGAGCCCGGTCGCTCGGTCACCGCTTGGGCACCGGTCGCGGCACCGATGGCGGGCGATGATCGCGGGTTCTTCTTCGCACCGGAGCTGCGCGACGAGGTCATCGTCGGCTTTCTCAGCGGCGACCCGGAACAGCCGATCATCCTCGGCTACACCTGGAACGGCCAGGACGCGCCGCCGACGACCCACCCGCGCGAGCGCATCATCAAGACGAAGAACCACACGATCCGCATGATCGATGCCACGCCGGGGGAGGACGGCGCCGGCGCCGTCGTCATCGAGGACGCCAACAACAACAGGATCATCCTGTCGAACGGGAAGATCCTGCTGAAGGCCGAAGCCATCATCGAGCTCGACGCGCCGTCGATCATGGTCAAGGGCCCCGGCCGCAGCCGGGCCATCAACATCGGCACGGCCGTGGTCTGAGGGAGCGCGATGCTGCACGAGGACACCATCCCGATCCCCGAAGAGCTCCAGCGGCTGATGGCGCTGCCGGCCTGCAAGGAGATCTCCTTTCCGAAGGTCGGGAACCTCGGCATCAGCATGCCCAGCGGCGCAAGGCTCGAGGCGATACCGGACCTCACGAACGGCATCCCCAACGATTGCGCGCTCGCCACCAACCTGCTGATCCAGCTCCAGCCGTTCCTTGTCAGCGTCGACTGCCTCCTGAAGGTTCTCGGCCTGCTCAAGCCGCTGATGGACGTGGTCGGCGGCCTGACGAGCCCCACGGATCCGGGGAAGGTGCAGAAGGCGGCGACCGCCGCGCCGGCGTTGGCCGAGGCCATCGTCGCCATCGCGCCGTGCTTCGGGATGCTGGTCCCCGGCGTGCCGATCTACACTTTCGTCAGGGACATCCTGCGGCTCGTCATCGCCATCCTGAAGTGCGTCATCGGGACTCTGAAGACCGTGCTGGGCGTCATGCAGGGGATCTCGCTGCGGCTGGAGGCCGCCGAGACGGCAGGCAACACCCAGCTCAAGGCGCTGCTCGAATGCGCGCAGCAGAACGCCGCGCTCTCCGCCGCCCACGCGCAGGCGTCGATGGGGCCGGTCACCAATCTCATGCCGCTGCTGACCACCTTTCTCGAGATGGCGGGCGTCAGCTTCGAGCTGCCCGAACTCGGCGACCCGGAGGACGCCGAGGCGCTGGCCGAAAGCATCCAGAAACTCGAGGACACCGTGACGATCCTCGAGCAGATCATCGAGGCCATGCCATGAGCGCGTCCCGCAGGTTCCTCGGCTCCGGCTTCGCCTTCCCGCTTCGTGCCAACCGGAACGGCGGGATCGCCATGGCGCACGAGGAGCAGCTCGTTCAGCAATCGATCTGGCTGATCCTCGCGACCGGCAAGGGCGAGCTGAAGCGCAACCCCGGTTTCGGCTGCGGCATCCACGACCTCGTCTTCACCGACCAGACCCCCGCGCGGCACGCCCAGATTGCCCAGCAGGTGCGCGACGCCCTGCTGCGGTGGGAGCGGCGCATCGAGCTGATCGACATCCGGGTGACCGAAGGCGACGCACCGAATGCGCTGCTGATCGCCATCGACTACCGGCTGAGAGCGACTCACGCGCCGGGCAACCTCGTCTTTCCCTTCTACCTTCTCGACAACGGAGGCACGGGCCGTGCCGCTTGAAGCCCCGAACCTCGACGACCGTCGCTACGAGGACATCGTGGCGGAGATCCTGCGGCTGAAGCCGCGGTTCCTGCCGGAATGGACCGACTGCAATGACAGCGACCCGGGAATGGCGCTGGCCAAGCTCTTTGCCTGGATGACGGACCTGACGCTCTACCGGATGAACCGGGTGCCCGACAGGGTCTACATCAAGATGCTGCAGATGGTCGGAATCGAGCGCCACCAGGCGACACCGGCCGGCACCGTCCTTCAGTTCACGCCGTCCCGGCAGGACGTCTCCGAGGTCGTCGTCCCCGCCGGCACGCAGGTCGCGGCGGCCGCCGACGACGACGGCCCGATCGTGTTCGAGACCGTCGAGGCGGCGGCGGTCCTCGGCACGCCCCTGGTCGCGATCCAGGTCTGGGACGGGTTCTCCTACGGACAGGCGACCGTCGCGGCGCAGGCCGAGGGCCAGAGCTTCCACCCCTTCGGGCCCCGCGTCCGGGACGGCGCGGCGCTGATGCTGGGCTTTGCCGGCCCCGCCGCCATGACCGCCGGCCCGATCCGGCTCTACGTCCGTGTGGCCGCCTCCGACGGGCCGCCCCGGCGCGAGAGCCGCGGAGACCCGGAGAAGGTCTACGACCTGCCGCCCCCGGCGGACCTCCACTGGGAGGCCTTCGACGCCACGCACTGGCAGCCGCTGACGACGCTGCGGGACGAGACGGCGGGCTTTGGCCGCGACGGCCATATCGTCCTGCGCGGTCCCGGCCCCCTTGCGAAGCTCGCGGTTCGCGGCGACGTGTCCCAGGCGCTCTACTGGATCCGCTGCCGGATCGCCGATGCGGCCTGGGAGAAGGCGCCGAAGCTCGACGCGATCCTGACCAACAGCGTCGAGGCCCGTCAGGCCACCACCATCCGGGCAGAGGTTCTGGGCCGCAGCCGCGGGATCCCCGACCAGCGCTTCGCGCTGTCCCGTATGCCCGTGCTGCCGCGCGAGGAGGCAGAGACATGGGTGGGCCCGGACGGGCGGATCGTCACCGTCCCCTCGGTCCGGCTGGAGGTCGACGAAGGCGACGGCTTCGTCCCCTGGCAGGAGGTCGCGGACTTCCACGCCTCGGGTCCGGCGGACCGCCACTTCATGCTGAACCGCGCGACCGGCGACGTCACTTTCGGCAATGGCCAACAAGGGTTGATCCCGGCCGTCTTCGCCCCCGCGTCGGGGTTCGGCAACATCCTCGCGCGGACCTACATGACCGGCGGCGGCCGGCGCGGCAACCTGCCGGCCGGGACCGTCGCGACGATCCAGAGCCACCTGCCCGGCATCCAGGCTGTCACCAATCCCTATCCCGCGACGGGCGGTTCGGAGGAGGAGAGCGTCGCCGCCGCCAAGGCCCGGGCAGCCTCGGAGATCGCGGCGAACGGCCGCGCGGTGACCGCCGTCGATTTCGAGACGCTGGCACTCGAGGCCGGGGTGCGGCGGGCCAGGGCCATGGCGCTGGCCCACCCGCGCTATCCGGGCGTCGACATCCCCGGATCGGTGACCGTCATCGTGGTGCCCGACGGCGACGCCGCGAACCCGATGCCCAGCGCCCACACGCTCGCCCGCGTCGCCGCCCATCTCGACGGGGTCCGGCTGATCTCGACCGAGCTGCACGTCGTCGCGCCGACCTACAACGAGATCTCGATCGAAGCCGAAATCGTCACGGAGCGCACCGCCAACCCCGAACTCGTGCGCGAGGATCTGGAGAGACGGCTGAACGCCTTTTTGCATCCGCTCACCGGCGGCCCGCTCGGGCTCGGCTGGCCCTTCGGAGGCAACGTCATCTACTCCGACGTCTACCGCATCGTGATCGACACGCGGGGCATCCTGCGCGTCGCCGACGGCCAGCTTGCGATCCGGGTCAATGGCGAACTCGCGCCGTTCTGCCGCGACGTCGAGATCTGCCCCGGCGAGCTGGTATTCTCCCGCACGCACCGCCTCACCCTCTTTCCGGAGGGCCGCACGCGATGATATCGCAGGAAAGCTTCCGGCTGGTCCCGCGCACCGGATGGCGCGTCGCCGCCAGCGAAGGCATCGCCTTTTCCGCGCCGGGTGCGATGCTGGCGCCGCGGCCGGGCGCGATGCGGCCGCTGGACGATCCCGGCGGCGACCTCGGCGGCCGCGCGATGCCGCGCCGCGTGGCCCCGGGACCGGGCGGGCTGCTCTACCTCATCACCGCGGACGGGCAGCTCGTCTACTACGATCCCTGCCTGGAGCGGTTCGCGCCGATCCCCTGCGGAACCTCCGGGCGCCTCGGCCTCGCCGAGCCCGTGGCGCTGGCGGTCACGCCGCGGGGCGAACTCCTGGTGCTCGACGGCCAGAGCCGGATGATCACGGCACTGTCCCTCGCGGACTGGCGGATCATCCGGCAGGTCGGCCCCTTTGCCGTGACCGGCGACAGCCTGCGACCGGTCGCGCCGCGCCAGGCGCTCGATCCTGCGACCGGTCGTCCGCTTGGCATCGCGATCCTGCCGCCCGATGCCTGGTCGCCCCGCGACATCGCCGCCCTGCCCGATGGCCGCGTCGCCGTCAGCGAGGCGGCAACCGGCCGGATCGCGCTCTTCGACGGACGTGGCTGCCTCGTCCTTCTGTCGGATGGTGCGACGGCGGAGGAGTCGGCGCTGCGCTCTCCGGATGCGCTCGCCGTCGCCGCCGACGGAGCGCTCTTTGTCCTCGAAGCGGGCCCCACCGGGGTCGCCAGGCTCGACGCCTCCCTTCGCATCGTCGCCCGCACCCGCGATGCGGCGGACCTGCCCGATCCGATCGAGGCCACGGCCCTGGTGGTGGACCCCGACGGCACGATCTGGATCTCCTCGCGGCGTCCTGACGCGGCCCGGCCGCTCTGCTGCGACCCCTCGAACCGCATCTCCGGGCATGCCGCGGACCCGCTGACGCCCCGGATGTGCCAGCTCCTCGCCTTCGACACCGACGGGCGCGCGATCCTCGGCACGCCGGAGCGGCCCTGCCTGCAGAGGTCCGATCACGTCGCGCGACTGGAACGCGGCCGGATCGACTTCGCCCGGCTCGATGGCGGGCGCGAGGCGACCGTCTGGGACCGTGTTCGGCTCGACCTCGAGATCCCCGCCGGCACCTCCGCGCGGCTGCTCTGTTTCGGCAGCGACGCGGCCTTCGACGCGGCCACCGTCGCCGCGATGCCGGATACCTCCTGGACCGCGACGCCGCTCAGCGTGCGCGATGGCGAAGCGGTCGCCGCGCTGCGCGCCCCGCCCGGCCGCTACCTCTGGCTGCGGATCGCCCTCGGCGGCGACGGCGCAGTGACGCCCGTGCTGCGGGCCTTGACCGTCACCTACCCGCGCCGGTCCTCCGCCCGCCACCTGCCGGCCGCCTGGTCCGCCGATCCGGTCAGCGCCGATTTCCTGCAACGCTTCATGATGCTGTTCGACGAGGTCCGGGCGGACGCTCTGCGCCCCCTCGACGCGCTCGACGCCTACATCGATCCGATGGCCACCCCGGCCGCCGGGGCGGGCCTGCCGGGAGAGGACTTTCTCGACTGGCTCGGCGGCTGGATCGGGATCGCGCTCGACCGCGACTGGCCGGTGGAGCGCCGCCGCCGCCTGGTCGCCGAGGCGCCGTCGCTGTTCCGCATCAAGGGCACGGTCGAGGGTCTACGCCGCCACGTCGAGATCTACACCGGCCTCTCGCCCCGGATCGTCGAGCATTACCGCCTGCGCCGCTGGATGACGCTGGACGAAAGCCGTCTCGACGGGCTGCAGGCGATCTGGGGCCCCGATCTCGTCCGCCGGCTGGAACTCGACGGCCATGCCGAGATCGGGCGGTTTTCCCTCGTGGACGGGGGCGATCCGCTGACCGACCCTTTCGCCGCCTTCGCCCACCGTGCCACCGTCTACGTCGCGGTCGCCGAAGGCTTCGCCGACCGCGACCTCGCCGCTCTGGAAGCGGTGGTCGAGGGCGCCCGCCCGGCCCACGTCTCCGTCGACGTTCGCGTGATGAAGCCACGCTTCGTCCTCGGCTGCGACACGCTGCTCGGCGTCAACACGATCCTCGGCGGCGCACCCGGCACCGCCGTCACCGACGAGACGGTCCTCGGCGAGGATATCCGCCTTGCCGGCCCACCCCATGCCTTCACCCTCGGTCCCGGCACCCGGCTGGGACCCGACACGACCCTGACCTGACCAGGAGCCAGCCATGCGCCACGGATGTGAACCGGTCGACTGCCCTAGCTGCGATCCGCCCCAGCTCGCGCGCAACACGCTCTTCGACGGCAAGCCGATGAGCGCTAGGGACTTCCTCGACGAGCAGCTCTACTTCCTGGGCAAGCACAGGCGGCACAACCGCTACCTGCACGGTTGGGGAACCGCCTGCGGACTCAGGGTCCACGAGCACCCGAACCCCGCCTGCCGTAAACAATACGTGGTCGTCGAACCCGGCTATGCGCTCGACTGCTGCGGCCGCGAGATCCTCGTCCGCGAGCCGGCGATGATCGACCTGCGCGCCCTGATCCTCGACACCTGGCGGACGCGCGAGCAGTCGGATGAGGTTCCGGCGGAGCCGTTGCGGGTCAGCCTGGTCCTGCGTCACGTCGAGTTTCCGACCGAGCCCGTCCCGGCGGTCTTCAGCGGCTGCGGCACCAGTCAGGACTGCCTGCCCGGCAAGCTGGTCGACGGCTACAACTTCGAGGTCGCGCTCGACCGCCCGGTCGCCGACCCGGGCATCGGGCTGGAGACGGTGACCTGGACCTCCACGAACAACATCGACCGGGCCACTGCGCTCGCCGTGGACCGCGCCGCGAACCGCATCTACGTCCTCACCGCCGAGGCACCGGCGGAACTCCTCGTCCTCGATGGCGAGACCGACGCCATTGTCGGCAGCGCCGGGTTCTCCGGCCAGCAGGGCCGCGCGCTGGCACTTTCGCCCGATGGCAGCCGGCTGCTCGTCCTGCTTGCCCCGGAGGGCGGCGGCGACGCGCAGATCGCGGTGCTCGATGCCGCCGACATCGCCGCCGCCCCGATCCGCAGCCTCGCCGTCCCGGGCATCGGCGACGCACCGGTCATGGCCATGCTGCCGGACGGTCGGCTCGCCCTCGCCTCGGCCGCCGATTCGACGCTGCGGGTCTGGGCCGACGATGTGGGCGGCACCCCCGATCCCGGCGCCCCGGACGAGATCGCGCTCCCCGGCACCGTCTCGGGCCTCGTTCCCGGCGCGGTCGGCCAGCACGCTTATCTCAGCTATTCCGACGCCGGCAGCCTTTCCGCCCTGCGCCTGTCCGACCTGACGATGATCGACATGCCGCTTGCCGATGCGGCGAGCCGGATCGGCGGCCTCGCCGTGGCCCTGCGCGACGGCAGCGACATGCTGGCGATGGTCGACGAGACGAGCGGCCGGCTGATCCTCGCCACGTCCGTTCCCGCGGCCGCGACTGCCGCTGACCGGCTCGACCCGCTGGGCGATCCGCTGGACGGACTCACCGGCGACGTGGTGGCGATGGTTGCCTCCGATGGCGGAACCTGGCTCTACCTGCTGCTCGAGACCGCGGCGGGCGAACGACAGCTTCGCCTCGTCTCCATCGGCCGCCACCTTCTGGGACGAAGCCCGGCCCTCAGCGGCCCGATCCCGGCGCCGCCAGGCGCGCGCGCGCTGGCGCTGACCGCCGACCGGCGCCTGCTCGTCGCCTTTGCCGGCGACCCCGTGGCGGAGGATCCCCGCGTGCCCGGCGGACTTGCCGAATACACGATCCGGGGGGACCGCTGCATCGACCGGCTGGACGACGTGCTGAACCCATGCCCGACCTGCGGGGACCACGACCTTCTCGTGCTGGCGACAATCGAGGGTTACGACTGGGAGGATCCGTTCACCGACGAGACGCTCGACAACCGCGCCGAGCGGCGCCTCTTGCCTTCGGCCGGGCTCCTGGCCGAGATCATCGCCTGCATGGCGGAACGCGGCTCCGGCCAGCCCGGCGAGGCGGGACCGCCAGGCCCGCCAGGGTCCGACGGGAGCGATGGCCTGGACGGCGCCGACGGGGCGAACGGCGCCGATGGTGTCGATGGTGTCGATGGTGTCGATGGGCAGGACGGCGCGGACGGCAGCGACGGCGACGGACTGCGCGACGACCTCCCCCGGATCGTCGGCATCAACTGGCCGCACGGGCGCGCATTCTCCGTCGACGACGATTTCGCCGCCCGTATCCGCGACGACGGCCTCGTCGTGGCCTTCGACCCCGACCGCCCGGTCCTCGCCGAGACGCTGCACGCGCAAAGCGTCCAGCTCCTCTTTCGGGACGATCACGGCGTCGAAGGCCGGATGGCGACCTACTGCTACTGCAACGTCGAGGTGATGATCGAACCCCTGCAACTCGAGGCGAAATGCGGCGAGCCCTTCGACGTGCCGCCCCAGGGCACGCCCGATCCCGAAGTTCGGGGGGTCCGTATCCGGCCGCTGGGCCGGGACAACAGGCCGGTGGACCTGCCGCCGGGCCAGTACCGCGTGGTGCTCGAAGGCGATCACATCCTCGGCGCGAAGGAAATCGAGATCCGCGATCCCTTCGATCCCGGAGGGACGATCGTGGTGCGGCCCGCGCTCGACGGCAACCATTTCGCCCCCGGTCTGCCGGACCGATGCCCGACCGGCGACCGCGTCGAAGGCGGCCGGTTTCTCAGCTGGTTCACCGTGAGAGAACAGATCGGCTGACGCCGGGAAAGGATCAGGACCATGGCGACCACGACGATCACCCGGACCGGCAGCCACGACGCCTGCTGCTGTTCCCCCTGCGAGGGGCTCGCCCCTGCCGAATGGCCGCGTTTCGGCACGGGCCAGACGCTGACCGCCGCGGACCTCACGGCGCTCACCGACTACGTCCGGCACAAGAACCGGCTGCACAACCGCTACCAGCACGGCTGGGGCGTGGTCTGCGGGCTGGAGGTGCTCTGCCACGACTGCGAGGGGTCGGTGACGATCCGGCCCGGCTACGCCATCGACCCCTGCGGCAACGACATCGTGGTGGCCGAGACCCTGCGCTTCGACGTCGCCGAGGCAATCCGCGACTGTTCCAGGGGCAAGCGGCGCAGCGGCGGCGACTGCGATCCCTGGCAGCCACCGCAAGATCCGGGTTGCGGCGATGCGCTCAGCCACTGGTGCATCGCCCTGCGCTACCGAGAGGTCGAAACGGCGGTCGGCCTGCGCCTGACCACCGGCGGGAGCGCCTGCGAGACCGTCGGCAGGGGCAGCCCCGGCAAGCGAGGCGGCTGCTCCTGCGGCGGAGGCTCCGGCGGCTGCGGTTGCGGGTCCGGCGGCTGCTCCTGCGGCGGATCCGTCCGGTGCGGATCCTGCGAGACCCCGCGAACCCCCGCCGTGACGGACTATCGGCCGACGTCGCTTTCCGCGAGCAACGCCTGCGCCCCGCGCCGGGTGCGCGAGTGCTTCGATGTCAGCCTGATCCCGCGCGAGGAGCCCTGCGCCCCGCGCCTGCCGATCCGCTCGCATGACGACAAGCTCGGACCGCTCGGCCTGATCGGCTGGCTGATCCCCGAGCGATCGCTCCTGCGCAGCATCATCGACTGCGTCATCAACGACGTGCAGACCGTCGTCCTGCGGCTGACCGAACAGGACCGGCAGGTCTTCGAAGAGCTCAGCCACGGCACGCCGGCTTCGCTGGCCCAGGGCAGCCTCGACCTCGACGCAGTATATCTGGCGCTCTGCCACGCCCGCGCGGCGGTGCTGGAAGTCCTGCAGGACGACCACGGCGCGACCCGCTGCCAACTCCTGCGCGCGACCGCCGAGGCGACGCTCGCACCGCCCGCCCGGAACGCCGACGGCATCACCGAGAACCGGGCCGATTACATCGCCCGCGCGCAGGAATTGACGACGAACCTGATCGCCGCCTGGATCCAGGCGATCCTCGACTGCATCTGCCGTGCGTTCCTGCCGCGATGCCCGGACACGCCCTGCGACGACCGCGTCGAGCTCGCCTGCATCAGCGTCCGGGCGGGCAAGATCCTCACGATCTGCAACCACAGTTGCCGGACCTATGCCGGTGCCTTCCCCTCGACGTTCTACTGGATGTCGCTGGTCCCGCTGGTCCCGCTCTTCGCCCGTCTGCTGGCCATGCTGTGCTGCAATCCCGACCTGCTGCGCCGCAACTCGCCGCTGGTCAACGACCTCATGCCCCTTCTCGACCGCATCGACTCGAGCGGCGACCTCCGCCGCGCGGTGACCCGGAACGACTTCGAGCTGCCGCGCCGCTACGTGGCCATGGCGGCCAAGTTCTCCAAGGACCCGGTGCTGCCCGCGATCTCGGAGCGGCTCGAACGGGCCGTCAGGCTTCTGAAATCCAGCGCCGGGGGGCCGGCGGAGAATGCGGAGTTTGGGGCAGGAACCGCCGACCTGCGCGCGGAACTCGACAGCCTGCGCGCGGAAATGGCGGAGCTGAAGGCCAGCGTCGCCGGGGGCCGGACCACGGGCAGGAAGTCCACCCCACCCACCCAGAAGTCGCGGAACCGCTGACGCCCGGCCCGGAGGACCGACACGATGAGCGACACGATCGAACGGATGAACTACTTCCAGTTCCAGCAGGTCGGAGCGGAAGACTTCCGACTGGAACAGCTCTACCACCGCGACGCCCGCGCCCGGCATGACCTTGGCCCCCATTCCTGGGGCATCGTGCAGGGCTGCCGGATCGTGGAGACCCCGCGCGAGGGCGACGCGGGCTTCGTCGACCTCTCCGTCTCGCCGGGCATCGCGGTCGACGGCCTCGGCCGGCGCATCCTCCTCGCTGACCCCGTCCCGGTTCCGCCGGCCCTCTTCGCGGTCTTCAACTCTCAGCGCCTGCTGGAGCTCTGGCTGCATCACGACGAGCAGTCGCGCCGCGACGAGGACGACCTGCGCACCACGATCTGCATCGGCGACACCGCCTTCAGCCGGATCGTCGAGACCCACCGTTTCATCGTCGGCACCCTGACACTGGAACACGACCCGGTGATGGTCGCCGGCGTCGAGGCGAAGCCGCCGCTGGCCGACGGCAGCGCGGACGGCGGCGCTCCGATCCTGCCTGCCGACCGCTCGCTGCCGATGCAGGATTTTCCCGATCCCTGGGCCGACGGGTTCTGGCCGATCCGGCTGGGCAGCGTTCTCTGGGACGGCACCACCGGCAAGTTCAGGCCGGTTCTCGATCCCGGGGATCTGGCGACGGGCCGCGTCGAGGCTGGCCTCATCGGCGGCTCGCTGCTGTCGGATGCCGGAGCCCTGAGGGTGGCGCCACGGATGCCGCATCCGGACGGGCCGGACGAACTCGACTTCGCCGCAATCGAAGGCCGGATGCGCGTGGACGGACGCATCGTCGCCAAGGCGGACGCCTATCTCCACGGCGGCATGCTCAGCTTTCAGTCCACCGGCGGCAGCGACGAGACCGTGCCGCTGACGATGCGCCGCATTCCCGACGCGGTCGGCAGCGGCGGCGACCTGCGCCTCCAGATCGGCGAGGACGCCGCCGCCGACAACGCCCGCCTGAGCATCGGCACCGGGCTCGACCCGTTCGACAGCGACCCTTCCGCCGTCGTGGTGTCGGTCCGGGCGGACGGCATGGTCGACCTGCCCACGGGGCGCATCCGGTTCACCGGGAACGCGCGCCAGGCGATCGACCTCGGCGTTCCCAGCGACCCCGACGCCTCCCCCCGCGGCTTCGGCTGGCAAGGTCCGAGCGTCTACGCCCGCACCGATGGCAGCTTCTACTGGTATGCCCGCGGCGAGCACGCGGCAGCGGCCGGCGATCCGGGACCGGACGGCGCGCTCCTCATGCGCCTCACCGACCTCGGCGCGCTGGAGTTCGGTCAGGATTTTCGCCAGGTCCTGAACTTCTCGATGGACGGCCAGCAGTCCGGCATCGGCGTTCAGGACGACACGCTCTACTTCCGCTCGTCGCGCAACTTCGCCTGGTATCGCGGTGGCGGGCCCGATGACGCGGCCCTCGATCCGGGCGGCGGCGCCCGGGCGATGACGCTCGACAACGCCAGCCGCCTGACGGTCGAGGGCGGCCTGCGCTCCCGCGGCCGGGTCGAGCTCCATGGCCAGCGGCTCGCCTTCCTCGACAGCAGCGGCGCAGATGATTCCGATCCGCTGGAGATGTACCGCCACCACGCCGGAGCCGATTCCAACTTCATCCGGGTCCGCATCGGGCAGGATGCCGGCGGCGGCGACCGCTTCGTGGTGGGGACCGAGAACGGCAGCTTCACCGACCGCTTCTGGGTCGACAACCGCGGCGACGGCTTCTTCGGCCGCGACGTGGACGTCGCAGGCACGCTCAGCTCGCGCGGGCACGACGTCCTCGTGGACGTGATCGCGGGCGAAGTGAACCTCAACCGGTCAGGCGCCGGTTCCGGCACCCACATGCTGGTGGTCGTGTCTTCACGCCTGGCCACGGTCGGCAACGCGCAACTGATGGTCGGCCTGTCCGACATCGGCAATGACCATGTCGCCACCGATGCCCGCTGGCGGGTCAGCTATACGCCGGGCACGCACAGCGTATCGGGCGGCAACCAGGTCACGTTTCCCGTCAACTGGCTCGTGGGCGACAGCGACGGCCACCTGCGCCGCTTCTCCTACGTCGCCGTGCTGACGCCCTGATGGCCGCCGCGCCGGACCTCGCCACGGAACGCGCCGGCGCATCGCTGCGGATCGGCGTGTTGCGCCTGCGCGTCCGGCACGCGGAAACCCTGCCTCCGGTCCTGCCGGACCGGGAGACGCTCGACCGGTCACTGTCGGCGGCGCTCGGCGACCTGCTCGACCCGCTCGACCCCAGCCACTGGGTGATCCGTCGCCTCGTCCTGCCGTTCCGCGCGGAGGCCGGTCCGGCCCATGAACCGATCCCCGAGGCCTTCGCGCGGAGCCTGCGCCACGCGATCCGCCGTATCCTCGCCGGAGAGATCGTCGAGGGCGTCCATCGCTACGACAGTCGCGCGCACTGGCTGGCCGAGTGCCTTTGGTCGCAGGCCCACGGCACGGCGGAAGGTGCGTGGATCTTTCGCCGCCATCGCGCCCGATCCGTGCTGCCGGCGGGCGATGCCGTGAGGCTCACCGTCGCCGCCGAACCCGCCTGCGCGCCGACCGCTCTCGCGCTCCTGGCCCGGGACCACCGCATCCGCACCCTGGCGGCGCGGATCGGGGAACCGGCGTGCCGCGCGGTCCTGCGTTCGCTGCTGCCCGCCGGAACGGCGCCGGATCCCGGCGTGCCGACGCGGCTCCTTCGGCTGATCGACCGCGAGCGATCCGCCCAACCGGGCCGGCCGCTCGCCGCGGCCCTCTGCGCCGTTCTGCGCGCGCGGCACGCAGACGCCGGCGCGCCCCTTCCAAACCTTGGCGCCGTCCTGCGCCCGCTCCTGGCCATCGGCCCGAGACCTCCGGCCAGCCGGGCGGGATCGTCCTCCCCCGACATCCCGCCGCGACCGCAAAAGGCGGCAGCATCCGCCAAAGCCGGGACCTGCCCGTCAGACCCGGATCATCGGCAACGGCCGCAAGGGGCAGCCATCACGCCCATGAACAGTCTGCCCGCGGTGGAACTCGAGACGGCCTTCGCCGGCGTCTTCGTCCTCTGGCGCTCGGTCGTCGAACTGGACCTGCTCGCGTTGTTGCCGCAAGGGACGGAGGCGGGCCGCGCCCGTCTCGCCCTCGCCGCGACCCTGGCCGGGCCGGACCACGAGGCGGCCTGGCACGACCCCGCCCTCCACCACCTCTGCGACCACATCCCGGACGGACCTCCCCCCGCATCGCCGGACGCCGTCCGCCGCTTTCCGGCGCACCATGCCGCCCGTCGCCACCCGCGCCCCGTGCGGCCGACCCTGACGCGCGCCGGGCGCCTGTCGGTCCTGCGCGATGCCGAGACCGGCGACTGGCTCGCTCTCGGCGGTGCCCGCGCCTGCGCCGAGGCCCGCGCCACCCTCGGCCGCCCATTCGAGCCGTCGCCGGCAGGCGCGCGCGACCCCTGCATCGACCTCGACTGGTTCGGCGTCCGCCACCGCAGGGCCCGCCGTGGCTGGGCGATCCTCGCCCGCGCCGCCTACGCGGACTTCGGCCGGCGCCTCTATGGGCTCGAGGGCTCCAGCGCGGCCTGGCTCTGGGTCCGCCTGCTCGCCGGTTGGGGCAGCCTCCGCCCCGGCCCGCCCGCAGAGCTCGACCTGCCGCGCGTGCCCCTCGACCTCGTGCTCCGCATGGGCGGGCTCGACCGCACGGTGATCGGAACGCCCGGCGGCCCGGTCCGCCTTTGCCTGCCGGGACCGCAGTGATGCGTCTGGACACCCTCCGCGCGATGCCCTTCGCCTCCGCCGCCGAGCACCTCGCCGCCGAGTTCCGCTGGCTCGACGCCCGGCTCGCCGCCCACGTCCGCCGCCTGCGGGCCGAGGGGCGCTTCGACGACAGCCCGCTCCGGGGACTCCGGCTGGAGGAAGGCCCGGTCCTCGCCGCCCTCGGGCCGGATCGAGCCGCGCCGTCCGATGCCTGCCGCGGCCGGGAGGTTATCGACGGACGCGCCGCCGCCGGTCCCCCCCCGCCCCTCTACCGCATCGCGCGCGCCTTCGGCCTCGACGCCTTCGCCCGCTCGGCACTCCTCGTCGCCGCGGCACCTGCGCTCGATGCCCGCTACGGCGCGGCCCTGGCCCTGGCGCAGAACGACGCCACCCGGCACACCGCGACACCCGACCTGCTGGCCGAGATGCTCGATCCGGTCCATCGCGTCGACCGTCTCGCCACCTTCGCGCCCGGCGCGCCGCTCCTGCGCCTTCGCCTCCTGCGGACCGCCGAGGTCCCGGCACCGCTCGCCATCCGCGCGCTCCACGTCGACGACCGCGTCGCGCTGGCCCTCGCCGGGTCGTCTGGCGGGCTGCCGCCCGGCCTCGACGCCGCCCTCCTCCGCATCGATCCCGCAGACGAGGACTGGGCGCCGGACCTTCTTGCCGTGCCGGATGGCACGGCCCCGGTCGTCGTCTGGGAGGCGGACCGCGACAGCGGCCAACGCGTTCTTGCGGCGCGGCGCGCCCACCGCGCCGGCGGCGACCTGCTGATCTTCGACCCGTCCCGCCTGCCGGCCGACAGCCTGGAGGCGGAACAGGTCATCCTGGCGTTCCGCGAGGCCCTTCTGACCGGCGCTCACCTCCATGTGGAGGCCGCGGACCTCGCCCCAGACGGGGCCGCCGCGGCAGCGCTCTGCGTCCTTGCCGACACCGGCTCCGCCTTCACCGTCTCCGCAGGGCCGGACCTCGGCTACCGCCTGGCGCGATCCGCGAATGTCGAGCGAGTCGTCCTGCCGCCGCTCGACGCCACCGCCCGTCTCGCCTGGTGGCGCGCCGCAACGCCGCACGACCCCGATGTCGCCCGCCGCGCCTGGCGGTCGCGGCTGGGCCCCTCGGGCATCGGCCGCTGCCGCGCCACCGACCCGGACGCGCCGGACCGGCCCCTGCCCGCGCTGCTTCGGCCGGTCCACAGCCGCTGGACCCGCGACGACCTCGTCGTCAACGATACCCTTGCCCGCCAGCTCGACGAGCTCACCGCCTTCGTCCGCAACTGGCCGCGCGTGCTCGGCGACTGGGGATTCGGCGCGGCAGATCCGCAGTCCCGCCACTGCCTCGCCCTCCTTTCCGGACCCTCCGGCACCGGCAAGACCATGGCGGCCAGCGTCGTGGCCCGCGCCGCCGGGCTGCCGCTCTATCGCGCCTCCCTCGCCGCGATCTTCGACAAGTACCTCGGCGAGACGGAGAAGCAGATCGATCGGCTCTTCGGCGCCGCCGCCGACGCCGGCATCGCGCTGCTCTTCGACGAGGCCGACGCGCTGTTCGGCGCCCGGACGGAGGGCGGCGACGCCCATGCCCGCTACGCCAACCTTACCGTCTCGCACTTGCTGCAGCGAATCGAGGACCACGAGGGTTTCGTCGCGCTGACCAGCAACCTGCCGCGCAACATGGACGAGGCCTTCACCCGCCGGATCACCCATTCCATTGCCTTCACCCTGCCCGACGCCGCCGGACGGCTGTCGCTCTGGCGAAAGGCGATCCCGCC
>JBBQDX010000042.1:0-20717 GCA_038320125.1 Rhodobacterales bacterium
ATAGGGCGCCCTCAATCCGCCGCAAGGAAACCCCCATGAAGTTCGTCGCCGTCGAGGAGATCGCATCCCCCATCGACCAGCTCTGGCCGCATGTCGCCGACTTCGAGAGCTTCGAGGAGCGGGTGGCGCAGCGGATCGGCAGCGTCACGCGCACCCCGCCGGGGCTGCCCGCAGCGGGCACGACATGGCGCGGGCGGACCGAATTGATGGGCCGGCCGCGCGACCTGACCGCCACCCTGATGGCCATGGAGCGACCGTCCCGCATCGAGATCGAGGCTGTGGTGGACGGTATCGCGCTGACGATCCTGATGGAGCTGGCCGAGCAGTCGCCGCGCCTGACCCGCCTCACGGTCACCACCGAGGCCGTGGCCCGCGGCGTCGCCGGGCGGGTGATCCTGCAGTCGGCGAAGCTCGCGCGGCAGACGCTCCTGAACCGCTACCGGTCGCGGGTCTCGGCCTTCTCCGCCATGGTCGAGAACAACGCCGCCATGTGGTGAGCGGCGATGTGGTGGCCCGCCCGCCCGGTTGCGCCGACGCTGGGGCCATCGCGGGGGCGGCGCTTCACCCGCCCGGATCCGGACCCCGAACCGCCGATCCTTGGATCCATCTGCCGCAGCGCGCATCGGCTGCGCGCCCCCGGGAACGCCCGGCGGTCAGGCCGACCCGGTCCGGTCCGTGCCGCCATCGAAGTGCTCGGGGTCGGCCGGATAGACGCCCAGGATGTCGAGCGCGTCGGTGAAATACGACAGTTCCTCCAGCGCCCTGGCCACAGCCGCGTCGTCGGGGTGTCCCTCGATATCGGCGTAGAACTGCGTCGCGGTGAACCGCCCGTCGACCATGTAGCTCTCCAGCTTGGTCATGTTCACGCCGTTCGTCGCGAACCCGCCCATCGCCTTGTAGAGGGCCGCGGGAATGTTGCGGACGCGGAACACGAAGGTCGTCTTGACCGGGCCGTCGCCGGGGGCGGGCCGGGCGGGGTCGGGCGCCATCACGACGAACCGGGTGGTGTTGTGGCCGTGGTCCTCGATGTCGCGCGCCAGCACGTCGAGGCCGTAGATCCTTGCCGCGAGCTCGGAGGCCAGCACTCCGACGCTCGGGTCGCCCGTCCGAGCCAGCGCCGCCGCCGCGCCTGCGCTGTCGGCCGCCGCCTCCGCCGCGATGCCGTGCGCGGCGAGGAACTTGCGGCACTGCGGCAGCAGGACGAGATGCGCGCGCACCCGCCCGATGCCGTCGAGCCGTGCCCCCGGCAGGCCCATCAGCGCGATGCGCACGCGCACGAAGGCCTCCTGCACGATATGCAGCCCCGACTGCGGCAGCAGGCGGTGGATATCGGCGACGCGTCCGTAGGTGGAGTTCTCGACCGGCAGCATGGCCAAGTCGGCGCGTCCGGCCTGCACGGCGGCGATGCAATCCTCGAAGGTGGCGCAGGGCATGGGAGCGTGGTCGGGGCGCGCGTCGGTGCAGGCCTCGTGCGAATAGGCGCCCAGTTCCCCCTGGAAGGCGATGGTGGCCATGGTGCGTCCCTCCGGGTCCGGTCGTGTCGTGGCGTGTGGCGGTGGAGCGTATGGTCGCAGCCTCTATCGCTTGCAAGCGACCCGTGAAACCACATACATGACCGCGACCCGGCCTGAGAAACCCGGGCCCCGAGAAACCCAGGCGACGCCGGAGCCGGGAAGATGAAGGAGCGCCTCACATGGACACGATGACCATCACCAAGGCAGGCGGTGCCGCCTGCGGAGCATTGCTGGTGTTCATGCTGGGCTCCTTCGCGGGCGAGACGATCTACAGCGTGGGCGAGGAATCGTATGGCGACGAGGAACACCTGCAGGGCTACGCCATCGCGGTGGAAGAGTCCGGCGGCGGCGATGGCGAGGCGGTCGAGGAAGGCCCGCCCTTCGAGGAGGTCTTCGCCAGCGCGTCGGCCGCCGACGGCGAGACCCTCTGGCGCCAGTGCGCCGCCTGCCACAAGCTCGACGGCACCGACGGGACCGGCCCGCACCTCAACGGCGTCGTCGGCCGGGCCAAGCATTCCATCGAGGGTTACGCCTATTCCGAGGGCCTGATCGGGCTGGAGGGCGACTGGACCCCCGAGGACATCAGCGGCTTCCTCCTCAACCCCAAGGAATATGCGCCCGGCACCAAGATGTCCTATCGCGGCATGGATGACGTGGCCGACCGGGCGAACCTGATCGCCTATCTCGAATCCCAGGGCTGACGGGGACGACGCCCGGGCGGCCGCGGGGCCGTTGACCGAACGCCGGTTCGCAAAGGCTCGACCGGACCTGCGGCACGGGTTCGCGGCCATCCACCGGCGGGCTCTCCCGGAGTTGGCGGAGCCGCCGTAAACGACGGGGCGCGGCCCGTGGTAACCGCTCCGTGTGGTGCCGCCCCTTGAAACTCCGGGCCCGCGCTCGTTAGCTGCGGGCCAGAGACCCACGGGAGGACCTCCATGCTCACACGGCTCGCCCTCATCGCCGCCTTCGCCGCCGCCCCTGCATTGGCGCAGGAGCCGATTCTGGACGCAGCGGCAGGCGCCGCCGCCGACACTGCCGCGGAGAGGACACCCGACGCTACACCCGATTGGGGTATCTCGACCTTCCCCGGCGGCACGCTGAAGTATCAGCCCGGGTTCGCGCATCTGGACTACGTCAACCCCGACGCCCCGAAGGGCGGCGAGATCAGCGTCTGGGCGTCCGGCTCCTTCGACAGCATGAATCCCTATACGCCCAAGGGCCGCGCCGCCGCCCTGTCGAACGCTCCCTACGAGAGCCTGCTGGCCACGACCGCCGACGAGATCGGGTCGAGCTACTGCCTCATCTGCACCACGGTGGACTACCCCGGGGACCGCAGCGAGGTCACTTTCACGCTCCGCGACGATGTGACGTTCAGCGACGGCACCCCGCTGACCGCCGAGGACGTGGTGTTCAGCTACGAGACCTTCCGCGACAAGGGCCTGCCCAGCTTCCGCGCCGTTCTGGGCACGCAGGTCGAGACGGCCGAGGCGATCGACCCGCTCACCGTGCGCTTCACCTTCAAGGAGGGCATCTCCACCCGCGACCTGCCCGCCACCGTCGGCAGCCTGCCGATCTTCTCGAAGGCCGAGTTCGAGGCGCGCGACATCGACTTCACGGAAAGCTCGCTGGAGCCGCCGGTGGGCTCCGGCCCCTACATCCTCGACAGCATGGAGACGGGCAGCTCCGTCACCTACCGGCTCCGCGACGACTACTGGGGCGAGGACCATCCGCTCAACATCGGAACCAACAACTTCGAGACCATCCGTGTCGATTACTTCGCGGATTACGACGTGGCGTTCCAAGGCTTCAGGGGCGGCACCTACACCTTCCGCAACGAGGCCTCCTCGAAGATCTGGGCCACCGGCTACGACTTCCCGGCAATGGAATCCGGCGACGTGATCAAGGCGGCGCTGCCCGACGGCACCATCGCCACCTCGCAGAGCTTTGTCTTCAACCTGCGCCGCGACAAGTTCGCCGACCCCCGCGTCCGCGAGGCCATCGGCCTGATGTTCAACTTCGAATGGTCCGACGAGACGCTGTTCTACGGCCTCTATGACCGCATCGAGTCGTTCTGGGAGAACACCGACCTCGCCGCCACCGGCGTGCCCTCCGCGGCCGAGGTCGCGCTCTTGCAACCGCTGGTGGAGGTGGGCCTGCTGGAGCCATCGATCCTGACCGAGGACGCCGTCGTGCCCCCCGCCTCGGGCAGCCGCCAGCTCGATCGCGGCAACCTGCGCCAAGCCAGCGCCCTCCTCGAGGAGGCCGGCTGGGAGGTCGGCGCCGACGGGATGCGCCGCAAGGACGGCCAGACCCTCAAGGTCGAGTTCCTCAACGACAGCCAGACTTTCGACCGCGTCATCAACCCTTTCGTCGACAATCTGCGCCGGCTCGGCGTCGACGCCAGCATGGTGCGCGTCGACAGCGCCCAGATGACCCAGCGCGAGCGCAGCTACGACTTCGACATCATCACCCACCAGATGCCGATGGATTACATCCCCGGCTCCGGCCTGCGCCAGTATTTCGGCACCGAGGGCGTCGACGACACCTTCAACCTCATGGGGCTCAGCGATCCAGGCATCGACCGCCTCATCACCATCGTCGAGAACGCGGGCACCGAGGACGACCTCCAGGTTGCCATCCGGGCGCTCGACCGCGCCCTCCGGGCCAAGCACTTCAATATCTTCCAGTGGTACAAGCCCGAGCATTGGGTCGCCTATTTCGACTATCTCCGCCATCCCGAGCCGCTGCCGCCCTACGCGCTGGGCAACCTCGCCTTCTGGTGGGCGGACCAGGAGGCCTACGACGCGCTCAGGGCCAAAGGGGCTTTCTGAACCTTGGGCGCCTACATCCTCCGCCGTCTGCTGCTGATGATTCCGACCCTTCTGGGCATCATGGTCATCAATTTCGCGCTGATCCAGTTCGTGCCCGGCGGCCCAGTGGAGCAGGTGCTCGCACAACTCCAGGGCGACGGCGACGCCTTCGCCAACATCGCCGGCGGCGGTGACGGGGCGGGCGCGCAGCAGTTCGACAATGACAGCGGCTATCTCGGCGCGCGCGGCCTGCCGCCCGAGTTTATCGCCGAGCTCGAGAAGCAGTTCGGCTTCGACAAGCCGCCCTTGCAACGGTTCCTCGACATGATGTGGAACTACGTCCGCTTCGACTTTGGCGAGAGCTACTTCCGCTCGATCTCCGTCGTCGACCTCGTGCTGGAGAAGCTGCCGGTCTCGCTCTCGCTGGGCCTCTGGTCGACGCTTCTGGCCTATCTCATCTCGATCCCGCTGGGTATCCGCAAGGCCACGCGCGACGGCACCGGCTTCGACAGCTGGACGTCCGGAATCGTCATCGTCGCCTACGCCATCCCGTCGTTCCTCTTCGCCATCCTGCTCCTCGTGCTCTTCGCAGGGGGCTCCTACTGGAAGATCTTCCCATTGCGCGGCCTCACCTCGTCGGACTTCGACCAGCTCTCGATGATCGGCAAGGTGGCCGACTACTTCTGGCACCTAACGCTGCCGACCGCCGCCATCACCCTCTCGGCCTTCGCCGGCCTGACCCTCCTGACCAAGAACTCGTTTCTAGACGAGATTCGCAAGCAATACGTCGTCACCGCAAAGGCCAAGGGCCTGACCGAACGACGCGTCCTCTACGGCCACGTGTTCCGCAACGCGATGCTGATCGTCATCGCGGGCTTCCCGGCCGCCTTCGTCAGCGTCTTCTTCGGCGCCTCGCTCATCATCGAGACGATCTTCTCGCTCGACGGCCTCGGCCGGCTCGGGCTCGAGGCCGTCATCAGCCGCGACTATCCGGTGGTCTTCGGCACCCTCTTCGCCTTCTCGCTCCTCGGCCTCGTCATGGGCCTCGTGACCGATCTTACCTACATCCTCGTCGACCCCCGCATCGACTTCGAGAGCCGCGAGACATGACGCTCTCGCCGCTCAACGCACGCCGCTGGCGCAACTTCAAGCGCAACTCCCGCGCCGTGTGGTCGCTCTGGATCTTCGCGGTGCTCTTCGGCCTGTCGCTCTTCGCCGAGCTTCTCGCCAATGACAAGCCGCTCCTCGTCGGCTACCGGGGCGAGCTTCGGATGCCGATCCTCAGCTTCTATTCGGAGGTCGATTACGGCGGCGACTTCCGCACCGAGGCGGCCTATGGCGAGGTCGAGGTCCGTTGCCTGATCGTGTCGGGCGGCCTCGAGGATTGCTTCGACGACCCCGAGGGCGTCATCGCCGAGGTGGAGGATACGGGCGCTTTCGCCGGTGAGGCCGTCGAGCAGGGCTGGCTGCTCTGGCCGCCCATCCCCTACAGCTACGACACCGTCAACAACATCGACGGCGCCGCCCCCTCCGCCCCCGATGCGCAGCACTGGCTGGGCACCGACGACACCGCGCGCGACGTGCTCGCCCGCGTCATCTACGGCTTCCGCCTGTCGGTCGCCTTCGCGCTCATCGTCACCGTGCTCTCGTCCGTCCTCGGCATCGCGGCAGGCGCGGTGCAGGGCTATCTCGGCGGCTGGACCGACCTCATCCTGCAGCGCATCGTCGAGATCTGGGGCTCCACCCCGTCGCTCTACGTCATCATCATCGTCGTAGCGATCATCCCGGTGTCGTTCTGGCTCCTCGTCGGCCTCACCGTCCTCTTCGGCTGGATCGGCCTCGTCGGCGTGGTGCGGGCGGAGTTTCTGCGCGCCCGCAACTTCGAGTACGTCCGCGCCGCCCGCGCGCTGGGCGTGCCCGACCGCACCATCATGGTCCGCCACGTGCTGCCCAACGCCATGGTCGCCACGCTCACCTTCCTGCCGTTCCTCGTGACCGGCGCGTTCGGCGGCCTCGCCACGCTCGATTTCCTCGGCTTCGGCCTGCCCTCGTCCTCGCCGTCGCTGGGCGAGTTGACGCTCCAGGCCAAGCAGAACTTGCAGGCGCCCTGGCTGGGCTTCACCGCCTTCGCCACCTTCGCGATCATGCTCTCGCTGCTGGTTTTCATCTTCGAGGGCATCCGCGACGCCTTCGACCCGCGAAAGACCTTCTCTTGAGCCTCCTCACGGTCGAAAACCTGCGCATCGCCTTCCGGCAGGACGGCGTCGAGACCCTCGCCGTCAAGGGCGTCAACTTCGCCGTCGAGAAGGGCGAGACCGTCGCGATCGTGGGCGAATCGGGCTCCGGCAAGTCCATCACCGCGCTCTCCACCGTGGCCCTGTTGCCCGACAGCGCGCGCGTCTCCGGCTCCGTCACCTATGGCGGCACCCAGATGATCGGCGCGCCCGAGGCCGACCTGCGCCGGGTCCGCGGCAACGACATCAGCTTCATCTTCCAGGAACCGATGACCTCGCTGAACCCGCTGCACACCATCGAGAAGCAGCTCTCCGAAAGCATCGAGCTGCACCAGGGCCTACGCGGAAAGGCCGTCCGCGGACGCATCCTCGACCTGCTCGCCAAGGTCGGCATCCAGGACGCCTCAACCCGCCTGGGCGCCTATCCGCACCAGCTTTCCGGCGGTCAGCGCCAGCGTGTGATGATCGCGATGGCGCTCGCCAACGGCCCCGACCTCCTGATCGCGGACGAGCCCACGACAGCGCTCGACGTCACCATCCAGGCGCAGATCCTCGAATTGCTGGCCGACCTGAAGCGCGAGACTGCGATGTCGATGCTCTTCATCACCCACGACCTCGGCATCGTCCGCCGCATCGCCGACCGGGTCTGCGTGATGCAGCATGGCGAGATCGTCGAGTCCGGCCCGGTGGCCGAGATCTTCGACGCGCCGCAGCACCCCTACACCCGGATGCTGCTCGCCGCGGAACCCACCGGCAGGCCCGACCCGGTGCCGGAGAGCGCCCCCGAGATCGCCGCGACCGAGCACCTCAAGGTCTGGTTCCCGATCCAGACCGGCCTGATGAAGCGCACCACCGGCCATGTGAAGGCCGTCAACGACGCAACCTTCGCCGTGCGGGCGGGGGAGACCGTCGGCATCGTCGGCGAGAGCGGGTCGGGCAAGACGACGCTGGCGCTGGCCGTCATGCGCCTGATCTCGTCGGAGGGGCCGATCACGCTTTCGGGCAACCGCATCGACGGGCTGAAGACCAAGGCCCTGCGCCCGCTGCGCCAGGACATGCAGATCGTGTTCCAGGATCCCTTCGGCTCGCTCTCGCCGCGGATGACGGTGGCCGAGATCGTGGCCGAGGGCCTGCGCCTGCACGACACCGGCGACACGCGACCCCACCGCGAACAGGTGGCCGAGATCCTGACCGAGACCGGCATCGATCCCGCCTCGATGGACCGCTACCCGCACGAGTTCTCCGGCGGCCAGCGCCAGCGCGTCGCCATCGCCCGCGCGATGATCCTGCGCCCGAAACTGGTGGTGCTCGACGAGCCCACCAGCGCCCTCGACCAGACCGTGCAGGTCCAGATCGTCGACCTGCTGCGCGACCTGCAGCGCAAGCACGGGCTGGCCTACCTCTTCATCAGCCACGACCTGCGCGTCGTGCGCGCGCTGTCGCACAAGGTGATGGTGATGAAGCGCGGCGACGTGGTGGAGGCGGGCGACGCCGCGCAGGTCTTCGACGCCCCCGCCCACCCCTACACCCGCGCCCTGATGGCGGCCGCCTTCGACCTGAAGGTAGAAGCGGGCGGGGCGGACTAGGCGGGGACGACAGGATCGGGCGGACTGGGCGGGGCGGACCGTTCGGGTCGAACCGGGGGCACGCGGTCGCGACCGGACCCGGCCCGATCGGGGGCGCCGGGGCGCCATCTTCCCCAAAGGGGCGGCCTCAGCTTCCCGCGACGATGTCGCATTCCACGTCGCGCGCCCGCAACCGCGTGCAGGCCCGCTGCGCCTGTCGCTCGCTCAGGCCCACAAAGCCGGGGGCGAAGCCACCCTCGATGCGGTCCACCCGGCGCAGCGCGTCGTCGAGCGTATCGAGTTCCTGCAGCGCCGTCCGCAGCAGCAGCTTGTCCGCCTCCGACCGCGACCCCTGCCGCCGCAGGCGGATGCCGAAGCCCTGCCCGGAGGTCGAGGCGCGGGTGACGACGACGCCCGGTATCCCGGAGGCCTCGCCCGGCCGCATCACCGGCTGCACCGCACCGGTCAGGGCGGAGGCGTAGAGGCCCGAGCCCGTGCCTGGGGCCGACCGGCGTATGACGGGCCGCATGGAGCTGGCCGGGGCGGTGGGGCCCGGGACCGTCGCGCTGTTGTAGACGGGCGGCGCCGGGCGCCGTTCGGTGACGCTGCGCGGCGCCTTGGCGAAGCCCATGTCGAAGAGCTCGACGATGCGGGCGTTGCGCGTCGCGGTCGAGCGGCCGCCGAAGACGGTGGCGATGACGCGCACGCCGTTCCGCTCCGCCGAGGCCACGAGATTGAAGCCCGCGGCGTTGGTGAACCCGGTCTTGATGCCGTCCGCCCCCGGATAGGCATCGAGCAGGCGGCGGTTGGTGTTGCGCACGTTGGTCACGCCCGCATCGGTCGTGCGCCGCGAGAAGATGTTGTAATATTCGGGGTAATCGTAGAACAGCCGCCGCCCCATCGTCGACATGTCGCGCGCCGTGCTCAGGTGGCCCGCCCTCGTGAGGCCGTGCATCACCACGAAGGTCGAATTGGTCATGCCGAGGGCTTCCGCCGTGCGGTTCATCCGCGCCGCGAAGCCCGCCTCGGAGCCGCCGATCGCCTCGCCGATGGCGGTGGCCGCGTCGTTCGCCGACTTCACCGCCGCCGCCCGGATGAGATAGCGCAGCGCGATCCGCTGCCCCGCCCGCAGACCCAGCTTCGACGGCGGCTCGCCCGCCGCGTTGCTCGATATGCGGACCTCGGTGTCGAGCGTGATCTCGCCCCGCCGGATCGCCTCGAACGCGACGTAGAGCGTCATCATCTTGGTCAGCGAGGCGGGGTGCAGACGGGTGTCTGCGTTCTGCGAACTGAGCACCTCGCCGGTCCGCGCGTCCATCACGAGTTCCGCATAGGGCGCCGCCCGCCCGGGCGACGCGGCCGCCAGCCCCAGCATCAGGAGGACGACAAGGGGCATCAGACCCGCGAGGGCCCGTCTGATATCTGTCATGTTCACGCGACTGCTCTGCCTGTGTCCGGGCGACCCGATCTTGCGCCGGTCCCGCCGTGGTATATGGGAGCAGCCTAACCCGTACGGCGGCGGGAATCCACTCCGCATTGCGGCGCCACGAAAAAACCCCATTCCTGCGTGGCATGGCGGCACATCCGGTGGTCTTGCCGGCTGGATTGGACTACCCGCGCCGGGAAACATGGCCGGAATCGGGCGGCGATGCCGTCGTCCAGTGCCAATGCGCCGCCCCTGAAACGAGGTTCCCATGACCGACTCCCCCGAGCTCGACCGCAAGACTCGCGCCGCCGCCTGGTTCCGCGGCCTGCGCGACACCATCGTCGCCGCCTTCGAGGCGCTTGAAGATACCGACGCGCCGGGTCCGTTCGCGGACATCGCCCCTGGCCGCTTCGAGGTCGCCCCGACGAAACGCGCCTCCGAGGATGGCACGGAGGCCGGCGGCGGCCTCATGTCGGTGATGCGCGGCGGGCGGGTCTTCGAGAAGGTCGGCGTGAACTGGTCGGAGGTCCACGGCGTGCTGGCCCCCCGGGCGCAGGCGGCGATGGCGGCGCGCGGCGTGCCCGGAATGGCGGAGGATCCCCGCTTCTGGGCCAGCGGCATCAGCCTCGTCGCCCATATGCGCAATCCGCATGTCCCGGCCGTGCACATGAACACCCGGATGTTCTGGACGCCGGGGGCCGCGTGGTTCGGCGGCGGCTCCGACCTCAACCCCTGCCTCGAATACGATGAGGATACCGCGCATTTCCACGCCGAGATGCAAGCCGCCTGCGACGCCCACGAGGAGGGCCGCTACGGACGTCTCAAGGCCTGGGCGGACGAGTATTTCTACATCCCGCACCGCAAGCGCGCCCGCGGGGTCGGCGGCATCTTCTTCGACGATCTCGATACCGGAAACTGGCAAGACGACTTCGCCTTCACCAAGGACGTCGGCCGGCGCTTCCTGCCGGCCTTCGTGCCGCTGGTGGAGAAGCGGCGTTCGCACCCCTGGACCGAGGCCGACCGGGAGGCCCAGCTCGCCCACCGCGGCCTCTATGCGGAATACAACCTCGTCTACGATCGCGGCACGAAGTTCGGGCTGGAGACCGGCCACGACGCCAACGCCGTTCTGATGTCGTTGCCGCCGCTGGCGAGCTGGCCCTGAACGCGAGGTCCGGCGGTCGGCGCGTCCGACACGCCCCGGACCGCCCCGAACGTCCCCGGAACCCGGGCTCACTCCATCCGCAGAGTGTCCCGAGCCTTCGGCGCGTTCCCCCGCCGCGCGGGCAGGATCCTGTCCTTGGACGGATCCTCCCAGACGGCGGCAAAATCGGTCGCATAGCCCTCGCCGCCGATGTCTCGGCCGCTGGCCACCATCGCCCCCAGCCGTCCCAGCTCGTCGCCGCATTTCGCGGCCGCGCCGTTGCCTCCCACGAGCGCGGTGACGCCGGCCCCGGCCCGCGCGATGTAGGGAAAGCCCGTGTCCGTCCAGACCACGGCGCAGGGCCCGGTATGCGTGGCCTCGATCTCGAGCCCCGGCAACACCCCCCGCATCTCGGCCAGCAGGCGCGCGCCGACCTCCGCGTCGCCGGCGCCGCCATACCAGGCGCACATGTCCTCGGCGGAGTGAATGCGGCCGCTGTCGAGCTGGCCGCCGATCTTGAGATAGAGGCGGCCGTCCGGGTAGCGCACCGGCGGCAGCATGTAGAGGTCGTGGTCCCAGCCCTCGGGCACCCAGATTACCGCGGGCATGTCGGCAAGCCGCGCCCCCTCGGCCTCCGACAGGCGGGCGAAGGCAACCGTCCGGGCCCAGACCTTCAACTTCGGAACCCGCGGCAGCAGCCCGTCGGACCCTGCATGCGGCCCGGTCGCCACCACCACCTGCGCCCCCTCGAGAATCTGCCCATCGGCCAGCGTCACCCGGCCCCCGTCGCGCGCCGTCGTCGCCTGCGCGAAGAGCGTGGCCCCCGCCGCCTCGGCCAGTATCCGCTGTGCCGCGCACATCGCCCGCGGGTCGATCCAGCCGCCCAAGGAGCGCTCGAAGCTCACCACGCCGCCCGCCGGCAGCGTCAGCCCGGCGCGCTTCCCCCTGTCCCTTATCTCAGGGACCGGCGCCGGCAGGGCTGCGGCCACCCGGCAAAATCCTTCGGTAAACCCCGCCATCGGTCCGGTGCGCGGCCCCGCCATGATCGCCCCGGTTTCGCGGAAGATCGACAGGCCCGACCGCGCCTCGATGTCGCGATAGCGGGCGATGGAGCGGCAGGAGAGCAGCGACCAATCCGGGTTCGCCGCCACGCGGCGGGTGATGCGCGCGGCGTCGTGATGGCTGGCGAACGGCCCCGCGGACCGCGCCTTGTCTGTGGGTTCCGGGGCCGCGACCAAAGCCACGCGGTGCCCGGCCTCGGCCAGATAGCGCGCACAAGGCGCGCCCATGATCCCGCCCCCAATCACGATGAAGTCGAATCGCTGCATCTTTCCCACCCGACCGCTCCGCGTCGCCGCGGAAAAAATCACACGTCGCGCAGCGTGTCGATCATCAGGGCCACGTTGTCCGGATCCGCATCCGGTGTGATGCCGTGGCCGAGGTTGAAGATATGGGGACCGCCCGACAGCGCGTGCCGGATCCGCCGCACCTCCGAGACCAGCGCCTCGCCGCCCGTGACCATGTGTCGCGAGGCGAGGTTGCCCTGCACGCAGCCGTCCCGCTGGACGTGTTCGGCCACCCACTCCGCGCTCACCGAATCGTCCACCGCGACGCAATCCGCTCCCGTCGCCGCTTGAAAGCCTATGTACTTGTCGCCCGCCTCGCGGGGAAAGGCGATCACCGGCACGTACGGATGGCGCGATTTCAGTTCGGAGATGATCGCTTTGGCCGGGGCCGTGGCGTAGCGCGCGAAATCCTCTCCCTCGAGCGACCCGGCCCAGGAATCGAACAGCTTCACGACCTCCGCCCCCGCCTCGATCTGCGCGCTAAGGTATTCCACCGTCGCCGCCGTGATGAGGTCGATCAGCGCCTCGAACGTCGCCCGATCTTCCCGGATCAGCGCATGCGCCGGACCCTGATCCGGTGTGCCCCGGCCGGCGATCATGTAGGTCGCCACCGTCCAGGGCGCCCCCGCGAAGCCGATCAGCGCCACGTCCGGCGGAAGGGCGCCGGCCAGGTTCCGCACCGTCTGGTAGATCGGCGACAGCGTCTCGTGCACGTCCTCGGCCCGCTTTAACCGGCCGAGATCCGCCGCGCCCGTCACCGTCGACAGCCGCGGCCCCTCGCCGGTCACGAACCACAGATCGGCCCCAAGCGCCTGCGGCACCAGCAGGATGTCCGCGAAGAGGATCGCCGCGTCGAAGGCATAGCGCCGGATCGGCTGCAGCGTCACTTCCGTGGCGAGATCGGGGTTGTAGCACAGCGACAGGAAATCGCCCGCCTTTGCCCGCGTCGCCTTGTATTCCGGCAGATAGCGCCCCGCCTGCCGCATCATCCAGACCGGCGGCACGGGCAGGGTTTCGCCGGCGAGCGAGCGCAGCAGGGGCTTGGTCATGCGGGCAGATCTCCGGAACTGACGGCGGGCAGGGGTCTGGACAGCACCTGTCGCGATGGGCAGGTGGTGTCAACTCGACGCCCGCCTCCGGAGACCGCCATGCGAGACCTGCCGACCCAAGCCGCCCCCCTTCGCATCGGCACCCGCGGCTCGCCGCTCGCCCTGGCGCAGGCGCATGAGACCCGCGCCCGCCTGATGGCGGCCTGGTCTCTGCCGGAAGATGCCTTCGAGGTCGTGGCGATCAAGACTACCGGCGACCGCGTGCAGGATCGATCCCTCTCCGAGATCGGCGGCAAGGGCCTCTTCACCCGCGAGATCGAGGACGCGCTTCTGGCGGTCGACATCGACATCGCCGTTCACTCGATGAAGGACATGCCGACCCTGCAACCCGACGGCCTCAGCCTCGATTGCCACCTCCCACGCGAGGACCCCCGCGACGCCTTTATCACCCTGGATGGCCGGGCGCTCGCGGATATGCCGGTTGGCGCCGTCATCGGAACCTCCTCGCTGCGCCGTCGCGCGCAGATCGCCGTCCGCCGTCCCGATCTCGATATCGTCGAGTTTCGGGGCAACCTGCAGACCCGCATGGCCAAGCTCCGGGATGGCGTGGCCGACGCCACCTTCCTTGCCATGGCCGGGCTGAACCGCTTGCACATGACCGACGTGCTCCGCCACCCCACCGACCCCGCCGACATGCTGCCCGCGCTGGCACAGGGGGCCATCGGCATCGAGCGCCGCGCGGGCGATACCCGCATCGCGGAGATCCTCGCCGCCATCCACGACCCCGACACCGGCCTCCGCCTCGCCTGCGAGCGCGCGTTCCTTAAGACGCTGGACGGTTCCTGCGAAACCCCCATCGCCGGCCTCGCCACGCTCGACGGCAACACGCTGCACTTCCGCGGCGAAATCCTGCGCCCCGACGGCTCGGACGTCCTCACCGCCCAAGGCAGCAGCCCGGCGGGGGAGGGCGCGGCCCTCGGCGATCGCCTGGCACGGGATCTGCTCGACCGCGCCCCCGCCGACTTCTTCGACTGGCGCGCCTGACGTCTTCCTGGCGGAAATACTCCGGGGGGGCCTGCAGGGCAGGGGCTGGCCCCGCTTCGCCCTCAGTGCTTCGGCGACGCCGTTGCGGTTCCGGCCCAGGGCCCGTGCTGATCCGTCTTGCCGTTCACATGGACGAAGCCGTGCAGCCCGAAGAAGTCCCGCTGCCCCTGGATCATGTTTGCCGTGCCGCGGGCCGTCCGCATCGTGTCGAAATAGGCGAGTCCGGACGACAGCGCGGGCACCGGATGGCCGTGCAGCGCCGCCTCCGCCACCACCTTGCGCAAGGAGCTGTGCGTATCGCGCAGGATGGCCGCGAATTGGTCGGTGAGCATCAGGTTCGTTCCGGGGGCCGCGTGGAGGGCGGTCGCCATTTCGTCGAGCATCGTTGAGCGGATGATGCAGCCCTCGCGCCAGATCTGCGCGATCCGCGCCATCGGCAGATCCCAGCCGAAATCGCGTGTCGCCGCCGAAAGCATCTCGAACCCCTGCGCGTAGCAGAGCACCTTGCCCGCGATCAGCGCCCGTTCCATCTCCCCGCGGTCCAGCCCCCCGAACGCCCGCGGCGCCGCACCGAAGAGGCTCTCGCCCGTCGCCCGCTCGTCCAGCCGTGCCGACAGGTTGCGCGCGACGACCGCCGCCTCGATCGCCGGCACCGGGGCCAGCCGGTGCTGCGCCTCGATCACGGTCCAGCGCCCGGTGCCCTTCTGCCCCGCCGCGTCGACGATCTGGCTCAGCAGCGGCTCGCCCGTCGCCGGGTCCCTGGCCCGCGCCACCTTGCCCGAAATCTCGATCAGGTAGCTGGCCAGGGTTCCTTCGTTCCAGTCCCCGAACACGTCGCCGATCTCATCCGCCGACAGGCCCTGGCCGTCCCGCAGAATGCCATAGATTTCTGCGATCATCTGCATATCGGCGTATTCGATGCCGTTGTGGACCATCTTGACGAAATGCCCGGCGCCTCCCGGACCCATCAGCGCGGCACAGGGGTCGCCCTCGTGCCTGGCCGAGATCGCCAGCATGATGTCCTCGACCCGGTCCCACAGGGCCTTCTCGCCGCCCCCCATGATCGACGGCCCGTGCCGCGCGCCCTCCTCGCCACCCGAGACGCCGACGCCGAGGAACGGGCCGCCGCTCTGCTCCGCGCGCCGGTCGGTGTCCTGGAAGTTCGCGTTGCCGCAGTCGATGATCATGTCGTCCGCGCCGAGGAGCGGCCGCAGCGCCGCGATCTGGTCGTCCACCACGGCGCCCGCCGGCACCATCAGGAGAATGGCACGGGGCGTCGCGATCGCGGCGACCAGCGCCTCCAGCGTCTCGCAAGGCGTGATCTTCGGGGCCAGCGCGCCGGCATTCGCCGCGAAGTCGCGCGTCACCTGCGTCGTGCGGTTGAACACCGCGATGGGGTAGGCCTTCTCCGCGATGTTGGACGCGAGCGCCGCACCCATAGTGCCCAGCCCGATCAAACCGATCCGTGCCTCTGAGGTCATCGCCTGTCCCTTCGCGTCCTGTGTCGCGACGAACCTGGGTCGCCGCCCGATCCCCGTAAAATGCGCGGCCGCAGGTCACCGCCGCGCATGATCGTGGCAGATCGACTCGCAGATGGCGAACCAGTCGTTCGCCGCCGACACGCAACGCTCCGCCCGCGCGCCGATGCCCGGCGCCGCTTCCAGCTCGGCACAGAGCGCGCGCCATCCTTCCATGTCGCGCGGCAGCCGCATGTAGCGTTGCCCCGGCCCCGCCTCGGGCAGGGCGCGCGCCGCCATCTTCAGCCAGAGCCGACAACTGTGCAGGACATAGCCGCGTGCCAGCACGTCGTCCATCCGCGGCGGCGTGCGCCCCGCCGCGGGGCTCGCGACACCGAGCTCGGCCATATCCTCGGCCAGCAAAGCCCGCGCGGGGGCCAGCGCCGCACTCATGTCCCGGTCCGCCGCCAGCATCGTCGCCAGCATGTCCTGCTCCGCGCCGAGCAGGCGTCCGAGCCCCGATTTCTCGGCGACAGGCATCCGCGACTGCGCCGCCTCCAGCGCGCCCTGCGCCGTGCGCGTGCCGCTTCGCAGGCGGGAGAGGAGAGTGGCGTCGAGGATATCCATCGGGCGACTTTCCCGCGTGCCTCCTGCCGACGCAAGGGCGCTCCGCTCTGCACCGGTGAAGTTTCGCCCGGATCATGGATCGACCGCGATCCGGCCGCGTCCCGGCGCTGGCGACATTTCCAGCGAGCCGATCATTCGGGAACGCGCGGCGGGGGAACCGAATACCGTCCGTCCTCTCGCACGGGCGCGCCGGTGAAGCATCATGTGGCGAAATGTGCCAGACGCCCTGCCGACCGCTGCACAGACCTGCCGATCGCCGGAATGCCCCTCTCCCGAGGCGGCGTCATCCCTCGGTCTCGGTGACGGGTGCCCGCTCTGAACGACAAGATAGACCCGCAACCGGGCGACCCCGTGTTAGATGTCGCGCACCGTGACCGCTGGACTCAAGGTGTCGCGAAATCCATTCTCATCCCCGCAAGCTAACGATGCGTTACCGAACTCTCAGGCGGACATTCTTTGCGTAGGGCCTCGGTGCAGCCAGCAGAAGCGTTTCCGGGGTGGAACCCGCATCCAGAAATCAACGGTCTGGTGGTCGGCATTGCGCGCGGCGATGCGTTCCCCAAAGGCATCGAGACAGCGCATGTCAATCTCGCTCCGGCCCGGGTCTGGTCTCGGGCCCGGCCCTTCGGGAATGTTCGCCCATCGTGACGGGTGGGGCAACGGGTTTCGTTCCCGGCCGTTGCCGCCGGGCAGTCCTTCTTTCGAGAGGAAGCCGTCGTCACGGATCGGAGCGATCGGGTGGCCCGTCGGACGATGACTGCGGCGGGCAACGGCGGCTTGGCACTTGGCGCCCGGTCAGCGTTCCGCCGGGGAAGACCGGAGGAAGGCCGAGCGCAGGAACCGGACCAAGCGACACTAAAAGACGCTCGTGACCCGCGTCATTCGGCGCCTCGCGGGGCGGGTGCGGCACCCGATCCGTCACCTCATCGCCGAACTCGACCTGCATTTCCGCGAGCGCGTCCCAGCCGACGCCGGCCAGCAGCATCCGCTCGAGGTCCGGCCCAACGAAAATCCTGCCGAGGGGCCTGACGGCATCCCAAAAGTTCTCGACCGGGACCGCCGCCCGTGTCCTCCGCAACATCATGCCGACGCGCCCGATCACGTCGAAGGCCGCGCTCGGGCAGACCATCGGCCGGGGCAGGCGGACCTTGGCCGGGAGGGCCTCGATCACGATCCGCGACGTCATGAGGACTTTCGCCTAGTTCGACACGTCCCGGTAGGACGGCACGCCGGTCCCGCTTCCCCCATTTGGGCCCGGACCAGGTTCCACCCCGGAATTGCCTTCCGAACCGCGGCCCGATGATCCGCAGGACCGAAAGGTGGCGGTGAAGCTCGGCGCTCGCGCGGACCGACAGATGCGCGACATCGGCGCTACGACCTGCTGGCCGGATGACGGTTGACGGACCAAGGTGCAGGAGGCCTCGAAACCCCTTGTCGGCGACCTTGCCACCTTCGCCGCCGCAATGGACCGAATGTGCTTCGTCCGGAGCGGCCTGAAGCGGCCCAAAGGTTTCGACCAGCGGGTTCCGCAGCCCGGCTACGATGCTGATTGCACGAAGGTCCCGATGCCCGACCGACCGCGAACCCTTGGCCCGGGCGGAGCGGATGGATGCCGCCCGGCCAGCCGGACCCGGCGGATAGGAGTCCCACATCAACCGGTTCCCGGCCCGGCTGAATTGGCACCTGTATCTGTCAAGCTGCCAAACCCGCCTGGTTTGTTGGCTCCTGCACGGGGCATTCGCGGAGGTGACGAGCTTTCGGGCGACGGCCGTTATGATGACGTGCGATTATCCGGATTTGCGGAGACGCTCCGCAAAAGGGCTTCGAGCTTGGGTAGTGGTGCGCGACGACCGGCGCCGGCTGGAATATCCCGCGCCGGCTGGAATATCACGTGTCGCAGGGCACAATGACCGCCTGCAATGGCCCGCTTCCCGCGATGGGTTCCGCTGTCATGTGCGACCGGCTCCAACCCTGCGAGAGCCGCAGCCTGTTCGCCGGGAATGGCACCGAGATCGGACATTCCGACGATAAACTTCGTGGTGGCTACAGGGCCGATTGCCCGAATGGAACGGGGGACGACGGCGATCTTCGACAGAGTATCGTGACATGATATATTCGCCCCGCTCCGCTTTTCGAGGTCCTTTATCCGGAAGTCGAGCCGGCCTTTGAGTTCGGTGTCGATGTCGTCGAAGATCGCGGCGGTCCCGAGTTTCCGATGCGCGGAGCAAGCTGGGCTCGCGTCAATGCCGATGCTCGGAGAGCTGGCATTTTTTCCGCAGCAGGGCTGCGTCCCGCTTCGGGTCGGAGAGCAAAGAAATAGGCGCTGGAGCTCCGCATCGATCCGGTCGGCCTTTCCGCGCGTGCCACGGCTTTGCTCGAATGCCTTCACATAAGCGGGCGGCACTTTGCGGGCGACGATGCCTTTTGCCTCAAGCGTTGTCCGGAGCTGCCTTCCCTGATCGCCAGGCGACCCGAAGCGGACGACCACATCGCGGTCTCATGAAGTTCTGCGACAATAGCGTGACCTTCTGGAAGGTTTGGTATTCGGCGTCATAGCCCATCGGGCAGGCAATGAAGGTCGAGCCAGTAACAGCTGACATCCATGCCGATGACGCGGCCATGTGGTAAACTGTCCATGCTCTCTTCCTTCTGATGCGGGGTCCCGCAAGGGTCAGGCGCCGCGCGCCACCCCGTCACTGACCCTGGCCGGGGCCAGTGACGGGGGCAAGTCGAGCAGCGCCCGGATAGAGAAGGCTCACGACCTGCTAATTCGATTGCGAGCGCGGCGACGGGCTGATGCACTTGCGGAACCAGGCGAGGCCGCCATGACCGAGACGGTCCTGCTTTCCGGAGGCCAGACGGCGCGGACATAGGCGTTCCCTGCACTCTCTCACGGGGTGCCACGGGTCGATGATCGTCCGGCGATCGGCGGCACTGTCTTCGGGGCCGCAACGGTTTGCGCTGGCTTGACGTGCCGCTGGGCTAAGGGCGGCAGAAGACGGTCTACGACAAGTTCACCCGTTGCAGTTTGATGGGCGTGTCCGGGCGCATCTTCGTCGAGCTTGCTAAGGGCAACGATGGCACCGGCGAGGTCACGATCGCCGCGACCCTCCCGAAGGCGCATCTGACCGCAGCCCGTCTGCTCAGGAAGGGGCTCCTCCCCGGTTTGCCGGGCGCACCAGGGGCGGGCCGAACTCGAGACTGCACGCGGTCTGCGCCGCGAGGGCCGCCCGCGCGCCTTGTTTGCGACCGCAGTCCGGGTCAGCTACAACACCGGAGCCGCAGCGATACTGGCGTTGCCGCCCCCGGCGAAGACGCTCCTCGCCGACACGGCGACAGGATGCCGACCGGGTCCACGACGCTCCCGCCGCGCGACATGCCGAAGCCTGCATCGCATCGAAATCCGACAGAGAACCCGGGTCCCCCATGGTCGGACGCTCTCCCGCAAGCGCCACCGGACCCAGACCATGTTTGGCAGCCGCAAGCGCTGGCGCCGCATTCCCTCTCTCTACGATTGCAATTCCCGGTCACGTCCGTCGATGCGGTGGAGATTTCGGGATGGCCGTTCGAGGTTATCGGTCAGGCGGCCCTCTGTCGAGATGCCGAGGAGCGGGTCGATCTGGGTGGTGTCGAGAAGCGTGAAAGTCTCGACCTGCAAGTCGCGGTGCTGGCTCTGCCGGTCGTCGTTCCGCGCGAAGAGCACCGCTCTGATCTGGCGGAGGATCGACTCCTCGTCGCGGAAGATGCCGACCACGTCGGGGCGCCGCTTCACCTCGGTCCAGGCGCTCGAGCGGGTTCGTTGAATGCAGCCGGTTATGGCGCTCCGCCGGGAACGCCATGCAGGCCAGCACGTTCGCCCCGCTATCATCCATCGGCGCTCCGAGCTTCGGCCAGCGGGGACGCAGCCGGTCGACAACGTGGTGCGGGACCTCCTGCGTGCCCTTCCGGTCAGGCTGCGTGTAGGCCCCTGGCGGATCGTCGCCGCGACGACCCTGTGCCGGCCCTTCGGCACGTGGGCCAGCGCGGTCCTCGTCGAGTGAACGCAGCACCTTTGCCACGTCGCCTTGAACGCCCGGGCGATTGCCGCCTTGCGGCCGGCATGGGCGTCGGAGATGACGGGCTTCCCACCGGCGAGGCCCCGGCTCGTCAGGCGACGCAGGAAGTCGGTCCGGAAGGTCCTGGCGTCCGAGGGGCCGATGCCGAGGCCCTTCGCCATTGCTCCCGAACGGATGCCGACACGATGGCTCCCTCTCGCGGCGCCCGTCGGTGTTGCGCGACCACGGCGATCCTGGCGGCGACCGCGACGGTTCTGCCGCTCTGGCGCACCTTAAAGGCAGGTCGCGTCGAGCCGGAGCCAGGGCCAGAGAGGTGGTCGCGGGATTTCGGACCAGTTGCTAAGCTATAGCAACTGACGAAGGACTAACCTGAAATGACAAAACGGAAACGCTATTCTGCGGATTTCAAGGCCAAGGTGGCGTTGGCAGCCATTCGCGAGGAGCTGACG
>JBBQDX010000043.1:0-20647 GCA_038320125.1 Rhodobacterales bacterium
CGGATCCCGCGGGCGACGTCCTCGGTGGTGGTCTCGTTGCGCAGGTCGGTCATCGTCCCTCCTTCCGGGAGTCGCGGTCCCCGTCCGCCGGGGCCCGCAACAATGGCGGGTCCGCTCGGCGAACGGCCGGTGTCAGTCGCGCTCGGGCAGCAGCAGCCAGTCGGGGGTCGCGACTTCGGCATGGGCGAACTGCAGCATCTGCGCGGCCAGCCCCTCCATGTTCGACACGTCGTTGTCACTGAGGAACGCCTGCGTGATCAGGGTCGGCGGCGCCACGACATTGTGGCCCGGATCCTCGCCCGCCAGCAGCACCGACACCTCGCCCACCACCGCCGGATTTGTCGCCACGGTCGCCGCCCAGGCGCTGCCCGGCTCGCGCATCGCGGCGATGTCGGCGGTCGAGATGTCGGCCGAGGAGATATCGATCTGCGCGGTCAGGCCAGCCTCGTCCACCGCGAACTTCACGCCCTTGGCGAATGCGTCGCAGGGGGCGAAGATCACGGTGACGTCCGGGTTGGCCTGCAGCACCGACCGGGCCTGGATGGCGACCGACTTGTCGAGGGTGCCGAGCTGCGCGACCCCCTCGATGCCGGAATTCGCCTGCATGACCTTCCGCCAGGCCACGTCGCGCCGGTCGAGCGGGGCAATTCCGGGCACGTCGACGTAGGCGGCGCGGAAGCTGTCGCCGTTGTCGGCGATGGCCTGCTCCAGCGCGAGCTTGCCCAACTGGTAGTCGGATTGCTCGATCTGCGGATGGCATCGTTCTGCACGTCCACGTCGAAGGCGACCGTCGGGATGCCCGCATAGACCGCCCGCCGTGCGGCGGCCTGCATCGATTCCGTCAGCCCGTGCTGGATGATGATGCCGTCCACGCCCAGGGAGATCGCCTGGTCCACCATGTCCGACGGCAGCGCCGCGTCCTGTCGGCTGTCGAGGACGCGCGGGGTGATCCCGAGCGCGCGGGCCTGCGCCTCGACGCCGCCGAGGTAGGCCTGGAAGACGTCGCCGGTCGACAGTCAGCGCACCAGCGCGATCTCCACCTCGCCGGGCGCGTCGAAGGGGGCCGGCATGTCCTGCGTCGCGGCGGCGGTACCGCAGAGCGCAAGGGCGGCCGCGCTCAGAGCCAGGGCGGCCCGTCCGGTCAGTGTCATCGCGTTACCTCCTGTTGCGATCTCGGTTCGGTCAGCGCCCGCCCGCACGGGGGCGGCCCGAGAGGGCGAAAGTGAACATCAGGGCAAGCACGAGGACCACGCCATTGACGAAATCCTGCGTGTCGCAGGGGGCGTTCATCATCGTCAGCCCCTGCAGCAGGACGCCGACGAAGAGCGCGCCGATGGCGGTGCCGAAAGCGTTCGGCTTGGCGGCGCCCAGCACTGCGAAGCCGATCAGCGCGGCGGCCACCGAGTCGAGCAGCAGGTCGTTGCCGCTGGCGATGTCGCCCCGCCCAAGCCGTGCGGCGAGGAGGATGCCGCCGATGGCTGCGGTCACGCCGGAGATCATGCAGGCCATGATCTTGTAGCGGTCGACATTCGCGCCCGCGACGCCCGCGGCACGCTCGTTCGACCCGATCGCTTAGATCAGCCGGCCGTGCCTGGTCAGCTCGAGGACCATCCACACCAGCAGCGCCACGACGAGGAGGACGACCACGGGCGCCGGCAGCAGATCCTCGACGCAGACATCGAGCCGGTGCCGGCCGAGCTGCAGGAAGTCCTCGCCGAAGGTCCCTTCCGCGACCCGTCCGTCCGGCATCGTCCTGCCGGTGGAAATGCTGCGCCCCTCGGTCGGGATGCGCTGCAGGCCGATCGGCAGGAGCATCATGCCCAGCGTTTCCAGCAGGTCCGGCACATTGAACCGCACGATCAGGAGACCGTTGACGAACCCCACGAGCGCGCCCATGACAAGGCAGGCGATCACGGCGGCAACGGCCGACATCCCCAGCACCACCATCACATAGGCCGACAGCATCAGCGCGCTGCTGGCGACCGACCCGATCGACAGGTCGAACCCGCCGACGACCAGCGTGCAGGTGACGCCGAGCGCGAGGATCCCGGTGATCGCGACCGACTGGAAGACGAAGGCCGCCGATTGCGGGCTCGCGAAGCCGCGCGCGGCCAGCGAGAAGAAGACGACAAGCCCGACCAGCAGGAGCAGAAAGCCGTAGCGGATGGCGAGGTCGATGGGGCGGGTGGTGCGGGTCATGCGGCGGGCCGGCCCTCGAGGCTGCGGTCCGACACGGCGGCGAGGATCGCATTGGTGTCGCGCGCTTCGTTGCGATGTTCGCCGACGACCGTCCCCTCGTGCAGGACAAGGATGCGGTCGGCGATCTCGACCGCCTCGTCGAGCTCGGCCACGAAGTCCAGGCTCGCGCGCTCGGCGGCGGTGTCGCGGAGATGGCGGCCGATGTCGCGGCGGGGGCGGATGTCGACGCCCTCGAACGGCTCGTCGAGGATCAGCAGGTCGCAGGGCTGCGACAGCCAGCGGCCCACCATGACTTTCTGCTGGTTGCCGCCCGACAGCGACGGGATCGCGTCATGGGGTCCCTGGCAGACGATACCGAGCCGCTCGACCATGGCGCGCGGCGCCTCCTTCTCCGAGACGCGCCGCACGATCCATCCGGCGCTGTGGCGGCCAAGGAAGGGCAGCGTCAGGTTTCGGGCGATGTCGAAGCCTGGGACGATTCCGTTGCCGAAGCGGTCGCGCGGGCAGAGGAACACTCCCGCCCCAATCGCCTCGGCCGCGCTGCGGGGCGCGTAGGGCCGGTCGTAAAGGCGAATCGCGCCCCCGGTCGCCGGCTCCAGCCCGAAGAGGATCGAGGCGAGCCGCGACTTGCCCGACCCGACGAGCCCGACCACCGCCGTCACCTCGCCCCGCCGGAGCGCCAGACCGAACGGCGCGCTGTCGGGCGTGAGCCGCAGATCGCGCGCGGCGAGGACAGGCTCCCCCGGCTCGAGGATCGCCATTCCGACCCCGGTCATCGCCTGCCCCTGCATCGCCGTCACCGCGCCATCGACGTCGAGCGGGGTCTTGGTGAAGGTGCCGGCCACCACGCCGTCGCGCATCGCCCCGATCCGGTCGGCGATCCGGTCGGCGACCCGGCGGATATCGGACATGCGGTGCGAGATATAGAGGATGGCGACGCCCCGCTCCCGCACCCGGTCGATCAGCGCGAAGAGCCGGTCCGCCTCGCGGGCCGACAGCGACGAGGTCGGCTCGTCGAGGATAACGACCCGCGGGGCGCGCATCATCGCGCGGGCGATGGCGATGAGCTGGCGGTCCGCGAGGCCAAGGTCGCGGGTCGGGCACGACCCTCGAGGTCCGTGGAGGCGGCGATGGCCCGCGCGTCCCGCCGCATCCTTCGCCCGTTGAGCCAGGTCGCGGCGCCCGGTTCGGCCAGCCGGTCCAGCAGCAGGTTCGACGCGACGTCGAGATCGGGGATTACGCCCTCGTCGATGGACTGGTGCACCGTGGCGACCCCCGCGCGCATCGCCTCCGCGGGGCTCGCCGGCGCGAAGGCGGCTCCGTCGCGCGTGACGCTGCCGCCATCGGACCCGTGGACGCCGCGGAGCACCTTGACCAGCGTCGACCTGCCCGCGCCGTTTGCCCCCATCAGCACCGCCACCTCGCCGGCGGGCAGGTCGAGGTCGGTGCCGCGCAGCACCTCGTTGCCTTTGAATGCTCTGGTCAGGCCGCGGATCTCGCAGATGCTCATGCTCGTGCCCCCCCCGCCGGTCTCTCCCCCGGCCCCGACCCTGCCGCGCCACGTCAACGCCTGCCAACCTTCCTGACATATATCGATCCCGGAGGGCGTTCGGAGTTCCGGCTGCAAGGGGGAGGCGCCATGCAAAACGGCTACGCGGCGCTCGCGATCGATACCTTGCCCGAACGGCTGGCGGCGATCCCGGCGCTGGCCGACCGGCTTGGCCCCCCGGGCGGCTGGCAGGTGGCGGAGGTCGGCGACGGCAACCTCAACCTCGTCTTCATCGTCCGCGGAACAGGTTCGCTCGTCGCCAAGCAGGCCCTGCCCTACGTCCGCCTCGTCGGAGACAGCTGACCGCTGCCGCTCACCCGCGCCTGGTTCGAGCATGCGGCGCTGGTGCGACAGGCTGCCCGCGATCCCGGCCGGGTGCCCGGGATTTTCCCCTTCGACCGCGTGCAGGCGATGATCGCGATGGAGTATCTGTCGCCCCACAGGATCCTGCGCGGCAAGCTCATCGCCGGCGAGCGGGTGGGAGGGACTGGCCGAGGCTCTGGGGCCGTTCTGCGCGCGGGCCGCCTTCCACGGCTCCGATCCGGCGATGCCGACCGGGGAGCGGAAGGCCGACACCGCGCTCTTTCCGGGCAACGTCGCGCTCTGCGACATCACCGAGCAACTCATCTTCACCGACCCCTGCTGCGACGCCCCACGCAATCATCACACGCCCGGGCTCGAAGCGGAGGTGGCGCGCCTGCGCGACGATCCGGCGGTGCGCGATGCGGCGCGGGCCATGCTGCTGCGCTTCGCATCCGGCACCGAGACGCTCTGCCGCGGCGACCTGCACAACGGCTCGATCATGTGCACCGGCACCGAAACCCGCGTGATCGCCCCTAGGTTCGCGTTCTACGGCCCGATGCGGTTCGACCTGGGGATGCTGATCGCCAACGTCCTGATGTCCTTCTTCAGCCAGCCAGGCATCGCGGCGACCCGTGCGCGATGCAGGACTGGCTGCTCGGCGTCGTCACCGACCTCTGCGCCGCCTTCGACGCGGAGTTCGACCGCCTCTGGCGCGGCGCGCGCCGCGGCATGCTCTACCCCGACTGGCTCGCGCCGGGCGATGCGACGCTGGCGGCGGTGAAGCGCCACATCTGGCACCACGCGCTCGGCTTCTGCGGCTGCGAGATGCGCCGCCGCTGCCTCTCGCTCGCTCACAACGCTGACTTCGAGACGATCGCATATCTAGCGCTCCGGGCCCGGCTAGTGGCGCGCAACCTCGAGATGGGCCGGTGCCTGCTCGTGGCGCGGGGCGGCTTCCCCGATGCGGCGGCACTGGTTGCGGCCGCGCGCTCCCATGACGAAAAGGACTTTGCATGAAGGTGAACGGCACCCCCTGCCGCTCGATCCGGGACGACGACGGTGCGGTCGCGATCAACGACGAGCGCTGGCTGCCCCATGATTTCCGCATGACCCGGATCGAGACGCTCGACGACTTCGCGGTGGCGATCCGCGACATGTGGGTCCGGGGCGCGCCACTGATCGGCGTGACCGCCGCCTATGGCATGGCCCGCCAGATGGCGCGCGATCCGACCGATGCGTCGCTCGACGCGGCCTGGGAGGTGCTGCACGCCACCCGGCCGACCGCGATCAACCTCAAATGGGCGCTCGACATGGCACGCAGGGAGCTGGCGCCGCTCGCCCCCCCGACCGGGCCGGGGCCGCCCTCGCCCTCGCCCGTCGCCTGGCCGACGAGGATATGGAGACCAACCGTCTGATCGGCGTCCACGGGCTCGAGGTGATCCGCGACGTCGCCGCGAAGAAGCCCGCGGGCGAGCCGGTGCGGCTGCTCACGCATTGCAACGCCGGCTGGCTTGCCACCGTCGACCGGGGCACCGCCACGAGCCCGATGTATCAGGCGCGCGACGCCGGCATCCCGATCCATGTCTGGGTGGACGAGACCCGGCCGCGCAGCCAGAGCGGGCTGACCGCGTGGGAGCTGGGGGCGCATGGGGTTCGGCACACCTTCATCACCGACAATGCCGACGGCCATCTGATGCAGGAGGGGCTGGTGGACCTGGTGATCGTCGGCATCGACCGCACCACCGCCCGCGGCGACGTCTGCAACAAGATCGGCATCTATCTCAAGGCGCTGGCGTCAAGGGACAACGACGTACCGTTCTACGTCGGCCTGCCGTCCTCGACCATCGACTGGACTGTCCGGGACGGCATCAAGGAGATCCCGGTCGAGGCGCGGCCCGGCCGCGAGGTGACCCATGTGCAGGGCGCCCTGAAGGACGGCTCGATCGGCTGGGTCCGGGTCACCCCCGAGGGGACGGAGGGCGGCAACCCCGCCTTCGACGTGACCCCCGCGCGTCTCGTGACCGGCCTCGTCACCGAACGCGGCGTCTGCGTGGCCCCGGAGGGCGGGCTCACCGCGATGTTCCCGGACCGCGCGGCATGATCGCGGATCGCTGGTCGCAAGACGACTGCACGGGTTGGGTCGACAGGGCGGGCGACGGCCCCGCCGACCGCATTCTCGCCGAGCGGGTCTATTCGAGCCGCCTCCTCGGCGCCGATCGCGATCTGGTCATGCACGGCGGCGGCAATACCTCGGTGAAGGCGACGCGGCGCGATCTCTTCGGCGAGGAGATCGAGGTGCTGCACGTCAAGGGCTCGGGCTGGGATCTCGACACGATCCGGGCGCCGGGCCTGCCGGGCGTGCGGCTGGCACCGCTCGCGGCCCTCCGCGCGCTCGACGACCTCACGGACGAGGACATGGTCAACGTCCAGCGCTCCAGTCTTCTCGACAGCGCCGCGCCCAACCCGTCGGTCGAGACGCTGCTCCATGCCTGGCTGCCGCACCGCGTGGTGGATCACACCCATGCGACCGCTTTCCTCGTGCTGGCCAACCTTCCCGATGCCGAGGCCGTCGCGCGGGAAATCTTCGGCGACCGGGTGGGGATCGTGCCCTGCATCATGCCGGGCCTCGCCCTCGCCAAGGCGGCGCTCGCTGTCTACGACGCCGATCCCACCGTCGAGGGGGTGCTGCTCAAGCATGGCCACTTCGCCTGGGGGCCGACCGCGCGGGACAGCTACGACCGCATCGTCGCACAGACCAACTGGGTGGCCGCGCACCTTCGCCTCGAGGAACCGACCCCGCTGCGCCAGCGGCGGCCCGCCGACGCCACCATCCTTGCCGATCTCCAGGGGGCGCTGGGCGCCGCGTCAAGCGACCCGGATGCGCCGATGCCGGTCCTCGACCTGCGCAACCGCGCCCCGGTGATCGAAGCGCTCGACCGTCCCGACATCGCCGACCTCGCCACCCGCGGCGTCGCCTCCCCCGATCACGTCATCCGCATCGAGGCCTGCCCTCTTCTGCTGACCGCAGGGGACATCGCCGGCGGCCGTCCTGCCATCAAGGCCGCCGTGGCGCGCTTCATCGAGGACGATCGCGGGTATTTCGACCGGCAATCCGCCCGCGTTCCCGGCCGCAGGATGCTCGACCCGCGCCTGACCCGGGCCTGGATCGCCGGCCTCGGCCTCGTCGGCATCGGGGCGGATGCGAAGGCGGCTTCGATCTGCGCCGATCTGGGCGAGCAGAACCTGCGGGTCCGCATCGCCGGCGAGGTGGCGGGCGGCTTCCGGCCGATCCCCGAGGAGGATCTCTTCGACCTGGAATACTGGTCGCTGGAGCAGGCCAAGGTCGGTCGCGGCAAGCCTGCGCCCCTCGCCGGCCGCGTCGTCGCGATCGCCGGGGCCGGCGGTGCCATCGGCGCGGCGACCGCGCAAGCCTTCGCCACGCGGGGCGCGCAGGTCCTGCTGCTCGATCTGAAGGCCGAAAACCTCCCCCGTGTTCTGGCCGAACTCGGCTCGGGCCACGCCGCCGTCCCGCTCGACGTCACCGAGCCGGGCGCGGGCGAGGCGCTCACGCGCGAGGCCATCGCCGCCTTCGGAGGGCTCGACATCCTCGTATCAAATGCGGGGTCCGCCATCACCGGCGCAGTGATCGACCTCGACGACGCGGCCTTCCGCGCTGCCTTCGAGCTGAACTTCTTCGCCCACCAGCGACTTTCCACGGCTGCCGCGCGCTTGATGCTCCGGCAGGGGCGGAGCGGGCAGATCCTGTTCAACGTCTCTAAGCAGACCGACAATCCCGGCCGTGACTTCAGGGCCTACGGCCTGCTGAAGGCCACGACGATGGCGCTGTTGCGCCAGCTTGCCCTCGAACTCGGGCCCTTCGGCATCCGGGTCGACGGCATCGACGCCGACCTTATCCGCTCGGGCCTCGTGACCGGGGAGTTCATCGCCGCAGCGCCCGCGCGCGCGGGGTGGATGCAGGCGCCTACATGGCCGGCAACCTGCCCGGCCGCGAGGTGGAGGCGCGGCACGTCGCCGAAGGGTTCGTGGCGCTGGCCCTGTCGGAGCGGACGACGGCGCATGTCCTGGCGGTGGACGGCGGCAACATCGAGGCGTCGCTCCGCTGATGGGCAGCGCGGGCCCCGCCGGCATCGCCGCCGAGACCCTGACCAACGTCGCGATGCTCTACTGGCGCGAGGGCCTGACGCAAGGCGAGATCGCCCGCCGCGTCGGCCTCTCCCGCGCAACGGTCGTCCACTTTCTGCGCCTCGCCCGCGAGACCGGCATCGTCGACATCCGCATCAACGGCGATGCCTTCGCCGCCTCGCGGCTTGCGCGCGACCTCGCCGCCCGCTGGGGGCTCGCCGCCGCCTTCGTCGCTTCTTCGCATGGCACCGACGACACCGGGAACGCCCCCTCCACGCTGACGCAGATGGCCGCGATCGCCCTCCACGACCTGGTGCCGCCCGGCGCACGCCTCGGCGTCGCCTGGGGCGATACGGTCCGCCGTGTGGCGGACGCCCTGCCGATCCGTCCGGTCGCGGGACTCGTGGTCCATCAGATCGTCGGGGCCATGCAGGACCGCCACCACCACGCGGCCGAGAACTGCACCGTCGAGATCGCCCGCAGATGCGCTGCGGAATGCCGCACCCTGCCCGCGCCCGCCATCCTGAGCAGCGCGGATCTGGCCCGCGCCCTGCGCGCCGAGCCGGTCATCGCCGAGCAGCTCGCGGCCTTCGACGGCCTGACGCATGTGACCTTCTCGGTCGGCGACACGGGCCCCGCCACCACGCTCGTCACCTCGGGTATCGCTTCGGCCGAGGCGGTCGCGGGCCATGCGGCCGGCGGTGCGCGCGCGATCCTACGCGGCCATTTCATCGACGCCGCGGGTCGCGCGATAGACTCCGCGCTCGGCACCCGGATGATCGGCATCACCCCGGCGCAGCTCGCCCGCATTCCGAACCGGCTCCCCGTCGCTGGCGGCTTAGCCAAGACGGAGGCACTGCGCGCCTTGCTGGAAGGCGGTTATGCCAGCCACCTGATGGTCGACGAACGCAACGCCGAACGCCTGCTGGCTTGAGACGTTTACCGGCGGCGTCAGCCTGCCGGCTCACGATCCCGTCTGCCGGCACGGTCGCGGAGGGCTTGGCCACAGGTCCGCAAGACGGACGACCCGCTGTCGCGGCACGCCGGGCTACCGTTACTCCCCGACCGCGTCGCCCCAGGCCGTCATCGGCTCGGTCATGCCGAAACGCCGGGCACCCTCGGCCTGGACACCCGCGGGACAGGCGAAGGGATAGGGCAACATGGACCGGCGAACCGGGACGACCGGCGAGATGTCCTGCAGGTTCCGGAGGATCGCAGGCGCGAGGCGCGCGTCGGCGACGATCCTGTCCCCGCCGGTCACGTCGATGCGGGGCTGGTCGAAGGCCGCCTGCAGGTCCATTCCGAAATCCGTCAGGAACGACGCGATCTGGGCGACGGCGCCGACGATCTTGCGCCCTCCCGACGCGCCGATCGCGAAACGGCGCGCCCCGATCGACCCCAATGCCGGGCAGACGTTCATCAGGCAGGGCTTGCCCGGCGCCAGCGAATTGGGCCGTCCCGGCACCGGATCGAACCACATGATCCCGTTGTTCATGAGAAACCCGGTCGAGGGCGAGACGACCCGGGAGCCGAAGATCGACAGCAGGGTCTGGGTATGGGCCACCATGTTGCCGTCGCGGTCGACGACGGAGAAATGGGTGGTGCAGCCGGGGGCTTCGGGGCTTTCGCCGTCATGACCCATGCGCGACAGACGATCCCGGTCGGCGGCGGCGAGGGCCCGCGCGTAGGCGGGATAGGCGGCCTCTGGTGTCGCCAGATCCTCCCGGGCCAGATGGGCGAAGGTCGCGGCGAAGGTCGGTCCCGCGGTGAGGCCCGGCATGACGTGGAACAGGGCATCCCGGTATGGCACCCTGAGCGGCACCTGGAACCGCGCCACGTTCGCGGCCAGATCGTCGATGGTAAGGTAGCCGCCCTTGTCGCGCGTGTCCCGCGCCATCGCTGCCCCGAGGTCGCCGCCGTGCAGGGCCGCCGCTCCCTCCCGCGCGAGGATGTCCAGGCTGTCGGCCATGCGGGTCTGGTCGAGCCGGTCGTCCGCCGATGCGGTCCAGGCGAAGGGACGCGGCCATTGCCCGTCGACGAGGAACAGCGCCGCCGCGTCGGGATCGCGGGCCAGATCGCGCGTCGCACCGGCGATGATGAGGGACGCATACCAGTCGATCGCCATGCCGGCCCGCGCGTGGGCTATGGCGGGGGCCAGCAGGTCGGACCACGGCAGGCGCCCCCACCGTCTGTGTGCCGCCTCCAGCCCCGACACCATCGCCGGAACGGCGACCGCCTTCGCGCCCAGCACGTTGCGGTCGTCCGCGACCCGCTCCCACGGGAAGAGGTCGCCCGCGATGCCTTCGCCGGACAGGGGAAAGTCGGCGACCTGCAATCCGGCGGGCGACCGCATCCCGAAGTTCAGCGCATGGGCCTCGCCGGTATCGGCGCGCCAGTGCATCGCGGCGCCGCCGCCGGCCGGGCCGGACATCCAGGGCTCGAGCACGCCGCAGACGAAGGCACAGGCGACGGCGGCATCGACCGCATCGCCGCCGGCGCGCAGGACCTCGGCCCCCGCCTCGGCCGCCTGTCGGTGCTGGGACGCGACGACGCCACGCTCTGTCTCGACGACGTGCTTGGCGATATCCATCGACCGGGACAGGGCATCGGACATGGGTCAGGCTCCCAGCCGGCAGTAGAGGGCGGCGGCGAGCCGGGCGCGTTCCACGAGGCTGTCGATCTCGATGTGCTCGTTCAGGGTATGCAGCCCCTTGCCGCGCAGGCCGACGGAATCCAGCGTCGGCAGGCCCATGAAGCCGGTGAAATTGCCGTCGGACCCGCCGCCCGCCGAAGCGCCGGTCATCTCGAAGCCGAGCTCGCGGGAGATCTCCTGCGCCAGCTCCAGCATCGCCATCGTGCCGGGCTGGCCCGGCTCCCATACCGGGCGGGTGACGCCGCGGCGGACTTCCATCACGACCTCGCCCGCCTCGTCGTTGAGCGCCAGCATCTTCGCCACGCCCTCGTCGAGAAGTTCCTGGGTCTTGGCCATGGACAGGACCTCGGCGTCGCAGACGGACGACACGCAGTTCACCCACTGCCCCGCGTGGATCACGCCGAGCGAGAAGGTGCAGTCCTCGGTGGTCATGCCCTCGATCACGTCGACCGTCCTCGCCATTTCGGCGATGGCGGAGCGTCCGTCGGCCAGTGCCCATCCGGCGTGGCTCGGCTTGCCGCGGGTCTGCAGGTCGAACCGGGCGATGGCGTAGCGGCCGATCACCGCCCCGCCGTCGGGGCGCGCGGGTTCGGGGACGAGGATGAAACTGTGGCGCCTAGCCTCCGCCTCGATCAGGGCACGGGTCGAGGGGGTGCCGACTTCCTCGTCGGGCGTGAAGAGGACGGTGACCGGAAGCGGTGTCTCGATCCCCGCAGCCTGCAATTTTCGCAAAGCGTCGAGGAAGACGTAGTTGCCGCCCTTCATGTCCATCAGGCCCGGGCCGTAGCAGAGCGGCCCCTCCCGCCGGAACGGGAGCGATCGCAGGGTGCCGACGGGGTGCACCGTGTCCATGTGACCCAGCAGCAGGATACCGCCCTGCCCCGCCCGCGGATGCGGCATCGTCGCGCGGACGCTGTCGCCATAGCCCATCCGTCCCGGTATGCGCTCGACCCGCGCGCCGAGCGTGGCGAGGTCGTGCTGCACGAGGTCCATCATCCGGTTGACGGCTCCGGCATCGAAGGTCGGGCTTTCGGTCTCGATCCAGGGCTTCAGGCCGGCAATCATCTCGTCGGTGTCGAAGGGCAGCTTCAGGGGGTCGGTCATGGGCAGGCTCCTGCCCCGGTTGCCCTACGCGGGACACCGGGGGTGTTCCAAGAAAAAGGGCGGGCGGTTCAGGCTTTCGGCAGCCGCGTTTCCACGATGCGGGCATAGATCGAGGCCCCGACAGGCAGGATCGCGTCGTCCAGCACGAAGCCGGGATTGTGCAGCGGAACGTCACCCGCATGGCCGACGCGGCAATAGGCGCCGGGCACGATCTTGAGCATGTCGGCGAAATCCTCGGACCCTGTGGCCTGCTCGGTGGACTCGGAGGCCAGATCCGCCCCGACGATATCGGCAGCCGCCGCGGCATAGGCGGCCGTCAGCTCGGCGTCGTTCATCAGAACGTCGAAAACGTTGCGCAGCTCGACGTCGATCTTCACCCCGTAGGCCAGCGCCATGCCGGCGCAGAGCTCCCGCATCCGGGCCTCCGCCATCGCGATGACGTCGTCGTGGAAGTAGCGGATCGTTCCGGCGATGGCGGCGCTGCCCGGCACGACGTTGTAGGCGGAGCCGGCGTTGAACCTGGTGACCGACAGCACGATGGGCTTCGTGGGCGGCGTGTTGCGGCTGACGACGCTCTGCAGTTGCTGGACCAGCGCCGTGCCGATCAGGATCGGGTCGCGCGACTGGTGCGGCATCGCCGCATGGCTGCCGGTGCCCCTGATCGTGATGTCGAAGAAGCTCGCCCCCGCCATCGCCGGCCCCGGCGTGACGGAGACCTTGCCGGGCGCGGAATTGGGGTCGTTGTGCATCCCGTAGATCTCGTCGCAGGGAAACCTCTCGAACAATCCCTCCTCGATCATGCGACGCGCCCCGCCGAGCCCCTCCTCGGCGGGCTGGAAGATCAGCACGACCGTGCCGTCGAAATCGCGGGTATCGGCAAGATAGCGGGCGGCGCCGAGCAGCATGGTAGTATGGCCGTCGTGTCCGCAGGCATGCATCCGGCCGGGGTTTTGCGAGGTGAAGGCCACGCCGGAGGCTTCCTCGATCGGCAGCGCGTCCATGTCGGCGCGCAGGCCGACGCGCCGGTTGCCGCCGCCCTGTCCCCGGATCAGGCCGACGACTCCGGTGCCGCCAATGCCCTCGTGCACCTCGTCCACGCCGAAGGCGCGGAGGCGCTCGGCCACGATGCCGGCGGTGCGGGTCTCCTCGAACCCAAGTTCGGGGTGGGCGTGCAGATCCTGGCGGATCGCGGTCAGCTCGGACGCGAAGGCGTCAATGCGGGGAAGGATACTCATGCGGTGGCTCCTGCGGTGGCCGCGCTGCCCAGGGCGCGGAAATTGGCGAAATCCCAGAGGCGCCCGGGGGCCGCCTCGATCAGGTTGCGGGTATAGTCGTGCCGAGGCTTCGCCAGCACCTCGCCCGCCGGACCGTGCTCGACGACGACGCCCTTCTGCATGACCAGCACCTCGTCGCAAATCTGCGCCGCGACGCGCAGGTCGTGCGTGATGAAGAGCATCGCGATGCCGAACCGGGCCTGCACGTCGTCGAGCAGATCCAGCACCTGCGCCTGCACGCTGACGTCGAGGGCGGAAACCGCCTCGTCCGCGACCAGCAGGTCGGGCTTCATCGCGACGGCGCGGGCGATGGCGATGCGCTGCCGCTGGCCGCCCGAGAACTGGTGCGGATAACGGTCCAGCGCGTCAGGCGGCAGATCGACCAAGTCCATCAGCTCAGCGGCATGGGCCATCGCATCAGCTTTGGAGGTGCCGAAGTTGATCGGCCCCTCGCAAAGGCTCCGGGCGACGGTCCAGCGCGGATTGAGCGAGCGGTAGGGATCCTGAAAGACGATCTGGAAGTGCTTGCGATGCGGTTGCAACTGGCGACGCGGCAGTTGCGCGATGTCGGTGCCGGCAATGGTGATCCTTCCGGCGGTCGGATCGATCAGCCGCATGATGCAGCGGGCCACGGTCGACTTGCCGGACCCGCTTTCGCCGACGATGCCGAGGGTGCGGCCGGGGGCGATCGTGAAGGTCACGTCCCGCGCCGCGCGCACGCCCTCGGACCTGGTGAAGACGCCGGTGCCGCCGTAGGTCATGTCGAGGTCGTCGACGGCGATCACGTCCCTGGCGGTCACGGCCCCGCGGGCCGGCCGGGGGGCGAGGTTCGGCACGGCGGCCAGGAGCTTGCGGGTATAGTCCTCGCGCGGGTCGGTCAGAAGCTGCCGGATCGGGGCGCGTTCGACGATGTGCCCGTTCTGCATGACGCTGACGGTATCGGCGATTTCGGCCACGACGCCCATGTCGTGGGTGATGAACAGCACCGCCGTGCCCTGTCGCTCCTGCAGTTCCGAGATCAGCTTGAGGATCTGCAACTGCGTGGTGACGTCGAGCGCCGTCGTGGGCTCGTCCGCGATCAGCAGGTCCGGATCGAGGATCAGCGCCATCGCGATCATGATCCGCTGGCGCTGGCCGCCGGACAACTGGTGCGGGAAGGCCGCGTAGATGCGGTCGACGTCGGGCAGATGGACCTGCTCCATCATCGCGACGGTGCGGTCCCGAGCCTCGCTGCGCGACAGCGAGGTATGCATGTTGAGCACCTCCTCGATCTGTGCGCCCACCCGCAGGACGGGGTTCAGCGCCGTCATCGGCTCCTGGAAGATCATCGCGATGCGCTTGGCGCGAAGTTCGCGCATCTGCGCGGGCCTGGCCCGCGTGATCTCGAACCCTTCGAGGTCGATGCTGCCGCCGGTAATCTCGAGCGCGTCCTTCGGCAGCAGCCCCATGGCGGCAAGCGACGTCACCGATTTGCCCGACCCGCTCTCGCCGACGAGGCAGTGGGTTTCCCCAGCCCGGATAGCCAGATCGATGCCGTTGATCACCCGGTCCGCAGCGGGCCGCCCGGTCAGGCCGACCGTCAGGCCACGGATCGTCAGGACGGTCCGGGCGTCCGAGAAGTTCCGTGACTTGAAGTCCACGATCAGCCCTCCCGCTTCTTCATGCGCGGATCGAGAAGATCGCGCGCGGTGTCGCCCAGCAGGTTGATGGCGAGGATGCAGAGCGACAGCAGCAGCCCGGGCCAGAAGATCAGCCCCGGCTTGAGCTGGAAGTAGCTGCGCCCCTCGGCCATGATGTTGCCCCAGGTCGGGATCTCCGTGGAGACGCCGGCACCGAGGAACGACAGGATCGCCTCGATCAGGATGGCGGAGGCGCAGATGTAGGTGCCCTGCACGATCAGGGGCGCGAAGGTATTGGGCATGAGATGCTGGATCAGGATCTTGGGCATCGAGGACCCGAGCGCGATGGCGGCCTCGACGTAGGGCTCCTCCCGCGCGGAGAGCACGACCGCCCTCACGAGCCGCACCACGCGCGGCACCTCCGGCACGGTGATGGCGATGATCACGGAGGTCAGGCTGGGCCCGTTGAGCGCCACCAGCGCGATCGCGAGCAGGATGGCGGGGATCGCCATCAGGCTGTCCATGATCCGCATGATGATCGCGTCGGCCAGCCGGATGTAGCCGGCCACGAGGCCGATCACCAGGCCGACGGCGACGCTGACCAGGGCCGCCCCCACGCCGATCAGCAGCGACACCCGCCCGCCCGTCATCACCCGGCTGAACGTGTCGCGCCCGTAGGGGTCGGTGCCCAGCAGGTGTTCCTCCGACGATGGCTCGAGCCGCGCCATCGCGTTCATCTCGAGCGGGTCGTAGGGCACGTATAGCGGTGCCAGGAGCGAGGCCAGGACAATGACGACGAGGATCACCGCGGCGATGGTCGGGCCGATGCCGATGCGCGCCGCCGCGGGCAGCGAGAACCGGCCGGTCAGCACCTGGAAGGCGCTGTGGCGGGAGGTGGGGATCTCTGTCATGTCAGTACCGGATCCTCGGGTCGAAGAACGAATAGGAGATGTCGATCAGCAGGTTGACCGTCACGTAGATCCCCGCCGTCAACAGGATCATCGCCTGGATGACCGGATAGTCGCGCGCCAGGATCGCATCCACGGTCAGCCGTCCGATGCCGGGGATGTTGAACACACTCTCCGTCACGACGACGCCGGAGATGAGCAGCGCGAAGCCGGTCCCGATGATCGTCAGGATCGGCACGGCGGCATTGCGCAGGGCATGGCGGAACAGCACGACGTTCTCGCGGACCCCCTTGGCGCGCGCGGTCCGGATGTAGTCCTCGCCCAGCACCTCCAGCATCGAGGCGCGCGTCATCCGCGCGATCAGCGCGATGTAGATCGTGGCCAGGGTCAGCGAGGGCAGGATGGCCCGGCTGAAGAAGGCGCCAAGGCCGTCGGACGGGGACGCGTAGCCCTGCACCGGCACCCATCGGAGGTCGATGGCGAAAATCTGGATCAGGATGTAGCCGATCACGAAGACCGGGACGGAGAAGCCAAGGACGGAGAACGCCATCACGAGAAAATCGACCCAGGAGCGATGGCGCCAGGCCGCGATCACCCCCATCGGGACGGCAAGCGCGACCGAGATCACGATCGTCATCAGCGCGATGTTGATGGTCGGTCCGAGGCGGTCGGCGATCATCCCCGCGACAGGCGTGTTGGAGAGCAGCGAGGTGCCGAGGTTGCCGCCGAGCAGCTGGCTCATCCAGGTCACGAACTGCGTCAGCAGCGGCTCGTTCAGGCCCAGGGACTCGCGGATACGCTCCAGTTGTGCCGGAGTCGCGGCATCCCCTGCAAGAATCGCGGCGGGATCGCCGGGGGTGAGGCGCAGCAGCAGGAACACGAACACGGCGACGATCAGCATCACCGGGATCGTGGCCAGCACGCGCTTCAGGATGTAGGCGACCATGCCGGTTGCTCCTTGCCAAAAGGGTGGAGGGCGCGCGTCGCGGCGCACCCTCCGGGACGGATCACTCGGCCGCCTTGGTCAGGTTCCAGAACACCGGGACAGGAGAGGGGATCATGTTCTCGATGGTGTTCCGCCGGGCCTGCGGGATCACGTATTCGCCCATCATCAGATAGTTCACGTTGTCCATGACGTGTTCCTGGATGCGGACAGCGATCTCCTTCTTGGTGGCATCGTCCGTGGCGGCGACGTATTCGGAGCGCAGCGCCTCGATATCGGGGTCGGTGGGCCAACCGAACCAGCCTTCGTCCCCACGACCGTTCAGCATCACGTTGATCAGCGGATCCGAGATCTCCGGCACCATCCAGTTCGTGAAGAACAGGTTCCAGCCGCCTTCGGCCGTCGGGCTCTGCATGGCACGGCGCTGCACGACAGACTGCCAGTCCATCGCCTGCAGATCGACCTCGAACCCCGCCTCGCGCAGCGCCTGCGCCGCCACCACGGGCTGGTTGTTCAGGCTGATCACATCCGTGGGCGCCATCAGCACGACCGGGGTGCCGTCGTAGCCGGCCTCCTCAAGCAGGGCCTTGGCCTTCTCGGGATCGGATCCGCCGGTCAGCATCTCGGACCCCACGGCATCGCCCAGCGGCGTCGAGCAGCCGAAGATCGCGCCGCAGATGTTGTAGTACTCGGGGTCGCCTTGCATCGTCGCCAGCATGGACTCCTGGTCCAGCGCCGCCATCGCGGCCTGGCGCACCGCCTTGTTGTCGAACGGCGGGAAGAGGAAGTTCGGCCGCCCGATGGTGACGTAACCAAGCTCGTCGCGCGTCTCGACGGTGACGTCCGGGTTCCCCGACAGGATCGGCATCAGGTCGATCTGCACCTGCTCGACATAGTCGATCTCTCCCGCCGCCAACGCATTCAGCGCGGTGAGCGCGTCGGGCATGGTGGTCCAGACCACCTTGTCCACGTTCACGACCTTGCCGCCCGCCATCCACGACGCGGGCTCGTCGCGGGGCACGTAGTCCTCGAACTTGTCGTAGGTCACCGAGACGCCGGGCTCGTATTCGGCCTCGTTGAACACGAAGGGGCCGGAGCCCACGTATTCCGTGATCGTCTCGTCCGCGGAGGTCTCCGCGACGCGGGCCGGCATGATGAAGGGCGGCACGGCGGATTGCTTGGAGAGGACGTCCAGCAGCGGCCCGAAGGGCTCCGACAGGGTCCAGACGATGGTCTTGTCGTCCGGCGCCTCGAGGCTGGCGGTGACGTCGAAGATCAGCTGGCCGCCAGAATCGCGCTCGCCCCACCGGTTCAGGGAGGCGACGACGTCGGCCCCGGTGACCGGAGCGCCGTCATGGAACGTCAGCCCGTCGCGCAGGGTGAAGGTATAGGTCAGCCCGTCGTCGGAAATCTCCCAGTCGGCCATCTGCGGCTGCGGGGTAAAGGTGTCGTCCACCGCGGTCAGCACGTCGTAGATCATGTAGGCATGGTCGCGGGTAATGTGGGCGGTCGTGATGATCGGGTCGAGCACACGCAATCCGGAGTGCATGACGGCCGTGACCGTCGTTTCGCCCTCCTGCGCCATCAGGGCGGAGGGGGCCATCAGCGCGGTTCCGGCCATGAGGGCGAGGGCCAGGCCGCGGGTGTGCATCCGTGTGGGTCTGAGGGTCAGCATGTCGGTATCCCATGTTGGTTGTCGGTGCTTCGGTATCGGGTCTCGGCGACGCGACCGCCGGGGTCGGGACGCGGAGCTGCGGTGCGCGCGGTTCCGAAGGCGGTGCCGTTCGGCGAGAGCCGCAGGGTGTCGCGCAGGCGGGTGAAGGGCAGGTCCGCCGGATCGACCGGCATCGGACCGGGGGCGCGGGCCACGAGGATGTCGCGCGCGACGGGCGAGAAGTCGGCCCGGAAATGGGTCGAGCTCTTGACGACGAGGATCGCCTGATTTTCCGGCACGATGCCGACGAACCGGAACATCTCGCGATCCGCCATCTGGGCGATCCCGGTCGTCACGACGATGCGCACGCCCCCGATCCGCAGGCAGGCCGAGGGTCCGAGGTCAAGCCTGGCCCCCCCGTAATAAGGACCGGTCGCATGCAGCTTGCCGTCGGACAGACGCTCCACGAGGGCCTCCGCCTCGACCGGGTGATCGCCGGGAACGCCCCGGTGTCCGCCGATGCGGAAGCGGCAAGTCGCACCCTGCCCCGCCGCGTGGGCCTGTTTCGCGCTGGCCGGATCGACGATCAGGCCGATCGCCGCATCCTCTGCGTCGGCTGCGATCAGCGCGCGCAGCATGCCCGTGGTGGCGGAGACGCCGCCCGCGCCGGGATTGTCCTGCGTGTCCGCGATGACGACAGGGCCCCGTCCCGGCCCCCCGGCCAACCGGCCCGCCCGCGCCACGGCCTCTGCCGCGGGGTAGGTGACGGTGTCGAAGGCGGATTCGGCGGCCGCGTAGGCGGCGGCGATCTTGTCGGCGGCGTCATCCGCCGCGGCCTGCGTCGTTGCATAGGCGACGGCGGTCGGGCCACAATCGGGAATGTCCGCCGCCGGAAACCCCATGAAGAGCGAGGCGGTCAGCGCACCCTCGGCCTCGAGCCGCGCCAGCCCGGTATAGAGCCCGTCAGCAGGGGCGAGGTCGGTCGACTGGAACGGGATCGGGACCAGATAGGACATCTGCCGGTAGGCGCGGAAGGGCCGCGTGGCGCTCCGCATCATCATGTCGAGCAGCCGTGCCGCCGCGCCGCCCGTCGCCGCCATGTCGACATGCGGATAGGTCCGGAACCCGACCAGCACGTCGACGGTCTCCACGAAGTCGCGGGAGATGTTGCCGTGTAGGTCGAGGGCGGCGGCAATCGGCACGTCGGGGCCGACCACAGCGCGCACCCGGCGCGCGATCTCGCCCTCGCCGTCGTCGAAATGTTCGGCGACCATCGCCCCGTGCAGATCGAGGAACACGCCATCGACCGGCCCGGCGGCGGCGATGCCGGCGACGATGTCCCCGGCGATCCGCTCGAAGGCGTCGCGGGTGACGCAAGCGGAGGGGATCGCCCCTGCCCAGAGGATCGGCAGGATCTCCCAGCCCAGCTCCTCCGCCGCCACCAGGGCCCCGGACATGCCGAGATTGACGCCACGGAAAGCGGCGACCATCCCGGGCCCGCCGGTCATCGGGACGTAACCGCCCCCGCTGCGAAACGCGGCCATGTCTGCCCGCACCGGGGCGAAGGTGTTCGTCTCGTGAAGGAAACCGGCGAGTGCGACTTTCATGAACGTCCTTTTGTGCCGCGCGGTCTGCATCCGACCCGAGGGTCGGATGCAGACCTATATCGCTTGGCGATACCTTCGTAGTGTCATACGATGTTACGGACCGTTGTGACGCCCCGTCAAGCCAGAGGATCGGATGACCGGAATTCTGCGTGCCGATCCCGCCGGACCGAACAGGATCGAGGCAGATGGCGATCGACTGTTCGTTCGATCGGCGGCCCGCGCATTGCACGTGCTCGGCGCGTTCCATCATGCCGTCGGCCCGCTCAGTCTCTCGGCGATTGCATCGCGGGCCGGCATCGATCGGTCGGCGGCGCAACGTCTGGTACACACCCTCGTCACCCTCGGCTACATGCGGCGCAGCGCCGACGATCGCGGCTACCTGCCGGGCCTCCGGCTGCTCGATCATACGCTCGACGTCCTGCGGCTGGACCCGGTGGTCCAGAAGGCGACCCCCGTTCTGCTGGAGCTGCGCAAGACCCTGCGCGAGCGCGTCGACTTCCCCTGACGTGCCCCCCGTCGCTCATCCATTGGCGACCGGAATCGTGGGTTGAGGTTTGCGTGTTTGCGCGGCGTGAGCAATGGCCGTCGACACGGAGCTAAAGCGGTTTGCTTTCAATGTGACGCGTATCCGGCTGCTTTGAAGAAGTTCCGGCACTCCTCGGGATCGAACAGGTCGCAGATGTCGCCGAGG